>JBBQRA010000239.1:0-8993 GCA_038215275.1 Bryobacterales bacterium
TGCCAGCCGAGTACCGTATCAGCAGCGTCACCCCCAGCACTATTACAATCGACGTCCTCGACCATGAAGCTTTCAAGGCGACCTATCCGCAACCCCTCACGATCGGAACGTACCTGCAAAGTGACGACGACGATCTAGCCATAATTGCCATTGTTAGAAGCTACACCATCAAAGACAATGATTCTGGCGCAACTGACACCCTACCTACCACCGGCTTTACGATCGCAGCACAGCCAGTAGGCTACCTTGACGTATCCGGGAAGTTCCGCCGAGGCGGACAACATATTGCTATCCCACCAACCCGCATAACAATCGCGGACAACGCCCTCCTTAAGTCCATCTACGAACGGCAGGACGATAGTCGATCGTACAGTTTCGGCACTCTCGCTCAACACAAAGGCATCAAAGTCAAACTGAACGGAGATCGATTCTTTGGCAAGCATCTCGCGGTGATCGGATCGACCGGCAGTGGGAAATCCTGCACGGTCGCAAAGATACTTCAAGAAGCCACTAAGCCAGGTGCGCTCCAAGCAGGCCGTTCGACTCTGAATAATGCTCACATCATCATTTTCGACCTACACGGTGAGTATCACCAGGCATTTCCACGTGCGAACTACCTATCTGCGGACAGAATACACCTCCCATATTGGCTCATGAACGCAGGCGAACTAGAGGAGTTATTCATCGAGAACCGGGAAGCAAACGCGTATAACCAAAGCAGCCAGTTCAAACACGCTGTCACCCAGAACAAGCGGAAGCACAACCCCGGGATCGCCGACGTGACTTACGACACTCCAGTCTACTTCAGCCTGCCAGAGGTGTACCGGTACCTTGAGAACCACAACAGGGCCACCAAAGACGCCAAGACTTTTGAGTTCAAGATCAAGATGACCAGAGCGCTCAGCGAACTGCCAGAGCCACACCTTTGGTTCGAATCCTTAGAGTTCGAAGAGAAAGTCAATGGAAAGATTAACGATGGCCCTTATTATGGCGAGTTCCACCGGTTCCTCACCCGCCTAGAAGTGAAACGTAGCGATGAACGGCTCACGTTCCCCCTCAATCCGGAAAAGGCACCAGGTGAACCCTACAAGACTGCTGACCTTGAACCTCTACTGCGCCAATTCCTCGGCTACACGCCAGATGCAGCCGCAAACACTACAATCATCGACCTCAGCGGAATACCTTTTGAAGTATTGAGCATCGTCGTCAGCCTCATCTCACGGCTCGTCTTTGACTTTGCGCGACACTACAAAAAGTTAAAGACCGACGATACGGATGTTCCCATACTCCTAGTCTATGAGGAAGCGCATAACTACGTTCCCAACGAAACCGGCAGCCAGTACAAGACGGTGCGCGCTTCCGTTGAGCGCATCGCCAAAGAGGGACGCAAATATGGCGTGTCTTTGATGATAGTCAGCCAGCGACCATCTGAGATCAGCGAAACCATCTTTTCGCAATGCAATAACTTCGTTGCCATGCGTCTAACCAACCCAGCTGACCAGAATTACGTGAGACGCCTTCTGCCGGATGACATTAGCGGCATGACTGATTCACTGTGCGTGCTGGACCAGCGTGAGTGCCTTGTTATCGGTGATGCCACCGTACTCCCCACATTCCTGGTGGTCGACGAACTTATGCTCAAGCCTGACTCGGAGGATATGCCGTTTCATCGGGAGTGGCGGAAGGATTGGTACGACGCGCGATTCACCGCGATTGTGCAGCGCATGACCAAACGACCGGCCTCAAAGACGGCGTAAAATTCTGAATCGTGGAGAGATTCGGATGAACTGGAAGGACTAGCGAGGGGGCGTTTCCCGAGCCGGAGTCACGCCATTAGACGAAAGGAAAGGAGGTGCGCGACCATGGCACTGGTAAGGATCTCGAAGGTAAAGCCGCTTGGAGGTTTTCACGTTGAAATCACATTGACGACGCGCGAAGTCGCTCGGCGGGACCTTCTTGGACTACTGGACGGTCCGATGTTCGACTCGATTCGGGCGGACGCAGGACTGTTTAGTCAGGCGCGGGTCGAGGCGGGTACCTTGGCTTGGCCGGGAGGCATTGACCTTTGTCCGGACGTTCTCATTTGGGGCGGGTTGCCGCCGGCGAATTCAGGTGCTTTCGCAGCGGGGCCGGCGGCCTTGGTTCCGCGGGCTTAGCGGATTGCGCGGTAGCGCTCGATGACTTCACGGGTTCCTTCGGTGAGTTTGATGCTGGCGAGTTCGTCGATGGGGAACCAGGCGACGGCGGCGGAGTCGTCGCCGGCTTCGAGGTTCCCTCCGGTGATGCGGCACTCGTAGTCGATCAAGACGTAGTGATACTCGCAGCGGCCCTCGGAGTCGGGCATCAGGCGCTCGAAGATCGTCGCCACCTTGACGGCTTCGACTTCGAGGCCGGTCTCCTCGCGCACTTCTCGCTGGATGGCGGCTTCGAGCCGCTCGCCGGTTTCGACTCCACCCCCAGGCAGAGACCACCAACCCATCAAGGGCTCGTGGCCTCGCTCAATGAGGAGGATATGGTCGCCATCGAAGATCAAGGCTCCGACTCCGAGGACGGGGCGGTCGGGGTAGCGCCTATTGGACAACGTTGCCTTTGATGTCCAGCCGGATGCGGTAGACGCTCTTCTGGGCAGTCAAATAGAGGGTCTTGAAATCCTGGTCGCCGAAGGCAAGATTTGCCGGTGACTCTGGCATGTCCAACTTGGCAGTCAATTTTCCGTCCTCCCCAAATACCAGGAGCGCTTTGGCTGCAACCCATACGCCCCCCTTCTCATCCGTCTTGATGCCGTTGGGCGGGCCCTCGATGCCGGAAACGAAGACGCGCTCATTGGTGGCTTTGCCGGCGCGGTCGAGGTCCCAGAGGCGGATCAAGCGCTGATCGGAATCGGTGACGTAGAGACGGTCGCCCTTGGGGGAGATCGCGATGCCGTTGGGGCGGCCCGTGGTCTTGGCGACGAGAGCGAGTTCGCCCTTCGGAGAGATATGATAGACGCCATAGAAATCGAGTTCGCGCGAGGCGGCCTGGCTGCCAAAGGCGGGGTCTGTGAAATAGAGGTTGCCGTCCTTGTGGATGGCGACGTCGTTGGGGGCGTTGAGGCGCTTGCCTTCGAAACGCTCGGCGAGGACTTCGACCTTGCCGCTTTTCTCGGTCCGGGTGACGCGGCGGGCGGCGGCTTCGCAGGTGATGAGGCGGCCCTGGGCATCGAAGGCGTTGCCGTGAGCGCCGCCAGAAGACGGGCGGAAGATGGCGGGTGGCTCGTTGGCGACCAGCTTAATAATGCGGCCGGTGGGGACGTCCGAGAAGAGGAGAAAGCCTTCGCGGCTCCAGGCCGGGCCCTCGGTGTATTGGTAGTTACTGGCGACCTTTTCAATCTGGATCTTGGAGAAATCCTGTGCCGATAAAACAGCCGCCCCCGCAATCACCCATAGCATCCGCATGTTTTTGCAAGATATCATGTGCCATGCGAGCCCGTGGTTTATTTCTTCTGGTGCTGCCTTTGCTGGCGGCTGACCCGCTGACGGAAAAGGTGACGGAGTGGCGGACAAAGTATGAAGCCGGACTAAAAAGCGACACCGGATGGCTTTCGGTGGCCGGGCTCTACTGGCTTGAAGAGGGGCCGAATTCGGCGGGTACGGCGGCTTCGAACAACATCGTGCTGCCCGCGGGCCCGGCCTTAGCGGGGACCTTTGAACGGGTGCGGGAACGGGTGACGTGGAAGCCGGTGAACGGGCCGGCGAAGACGTTGCAAACTGACAAAGACGGGGCGAAGGCGGACCTGTTGACGATTCACCGGTTGACGTTGTTTGTGATCTACCGGAACGGGAAGATTGGGATTCGGATGCGGGACCCGCAATCGAAGATGCGGCGGGAGTTTCACGGAACGAAGTGGTTCCCGATTCGGCCGCAGTATTCGCTGACGGGGCAGTTTAAGCCGTATGCGCAGAAGAAGATTGTGATGGTGCCGGATGTGACGGGGAACACGCTGAAGTATGAGAGCCCGGGGGAGGTGGAGTTTGCGGTGAACGGGCAGAAGCTGAGTTTGGAGCCGGTGATTGATGAGGGGCAGCTGTTCTTTGTGTTTAAGGACAAGACGGCGGGGAAGCAGACCTATGGCGGGGGACGGATGCTGTATGCGCCGCTGCCGGGGCCGGATAACAAGGTGGAGTTGGAGATGAATATTGCGAAGAATCCGCCCTGTGCGTTCACGCCGTATGCGACATGTCCGGTTCCGACGAAGCGGAATACGTTGAATGTGGCGATTGAGGCGGGGGAGTTGGTGCAGCCGGGGCACTGAGGGGCGGCGGGGGAGTTTGTACCGCGCGTGATGCGAACGTTGGGCGACTCTCCGTGCCCGCACATCGGCCTATCAAGCCGGTGTATGTTCGCCTGTTTGTAGACTTCGTCGAGGCTGTAGGTAAGGAACATGAAGATTGACAAGGCTCTCATTCGCTCTTATCCGTTCACGATTCGGCCGCTCTCGGAAGGAGATGGCGGTGGATTCGCGATTGAGTATCCGGACTTGCCGGGTTGTATCTCTGACGGGGAAACTCCTGAGGAGGCCTTGCAGCACGGCGCTGACGCCGTGAAGGCTTATCTTCTGAATTGCGTTAAACACGGTGAGGCAGTTCCCAAGCCAACTTCGGCTAGTGGGCAATGGCGGCAGCGCGTTCCAAGGAGTCTGCATTCGCGGTTGGTTGCCAAGGCCCGAGAAGAAGGTGTCAGCCTGAATACCCTCGTCACGGCGATGATTGAGGAAGGTCTGGGCCAGAGGCGGGCTTCGTGAGGCCGGGGCGCTGATTGCTAAACTAACGATTTGATCTGCATTAGCGCCACGTTTACCGCCGAGCCGATCCAGCCGGTGTTGGAATTCTGGGCTCGCCAATTGGGCGAGCCGTGGACGATTGAGTTCGCTCCTTACAACCAAGTCATGCAGACGGTGCTTGACCCGGGTGGTTTGTTTGCCCAGAACCGGGGCGGGGCGAACATCGTGTTGGTTCGTTCCTCGGATCTGGCTCAATTTCAGGGCGCGACCGCGGCCGATGAGCAGGCACGGCTGGACGAACTGCTCTCTACGCTGGAGGCGCAGCGGTTCGCCGTGCCGACCTTGCTCGCGCTGTGCCCGCCGGGGGAGATGCGGCTGGCTTCGCGGCCGCACTTGTTCATCGTGAATACGGATCTGTATCCGGTGGAACAGTGGGCGGACGAGGCAGCCGATCGATTGGGCCGGATTCCGTACACGCCGGCTTACTTCGCGGCGCTGGGGACGGCGATCGCACGGCTTCTACATGCGTTGAAGCGGCCTCCGTTCAAGCTGACTTCGTTGGACTGTGATCACACGCTGTGGGCCGGCGTTTGCGGGGAGGACGGGCCGACGGGTGTGACGATCGACGAACCCCGGCGCGTGCTGCAGGAGTTTCTGCTATCGCAGCGCGAGGCGGGGATGCTGCTGGCGCTTTCGTCAAAGAACAATGCGGACGATGTGTGGCAGACGTTTGAGGCGCATCCCGAGATGCTGCTGAGGCGAGAGCACATCACGGCGCATCGGCTCTCGTGGGCTCCGAAATCGGAAGGGCTGCGGCAGATGGCGGCGGAGCTTTCGCTGGGGGCGGACTCGTTCATCCTGCTCGACGACAACCCGAAGGAGATTGCGGAGTTGGCGGAGGGGGCGCCGGAGGTGCTGGGGTTGACGTTGCCGGAGACGGGCATTCCGCACTACCTGGACCACGTTTGGGCGTTTGATCATCCGGTGGTGACTGAGGCGGATAGGAACCGGGCGGCGAGCTATCAACTGCAGCAATCGTTTGCGGCGGCGGCCAGCCTGGAGCACTTCTACGAGACGCTGGAATTGAAGGTGGATGTTCATCTGCTGCATCCGCATGAGATAGCACGGGCGGCGCAGATTACACAGAGGACGAACCAGTTCAACTTCACGACGCGGCGGCGGACGGAGGCGGAGTTAGCGGCGTTGCCGGTTTACTCGATTCATGTGTCGGACCGGTTTGGGGACTACGGGTTTACGGGGTTGCTGGTGGTGGCGGACGGGATTGTAGACACATTCCTGCTGAGCTGCCGGGTGCTGGGCAGGGGGGTGGAACACGCTGTGGTGCGGTGGATGGGGGAGCACTTTGCGGCGTTGACTTTTGAGTTAGTCCCGACGGCACGGAACGCTCCGGCGCAGACCTTTTTCCGGGAGTTGACGGGGCAGACGCAGGGGACCGCTTCGCTTAGCGCAGCGGAGATGCAGGTGGTCGCGTTTTCGGCGCCGGAGGCGGCTCCGGTGGCTGCGATTGCGCCGGTGGTGGTGAGGGACCGGTTCCACGACTACCAGCGGATTGCGACGCATCTCGATTCGGTTGAGCGGATTCAGGCGGCGATGCTGGCGGAGCAGTTGCAGGCGGCTCCGTTGCGGCAGGTGGCGAACCCGCCGGTGACGGATGCCGAGTGCCGGTTGGCGGCCATTTGGGCGGAGTTGCTGGGGCAACGGGCGATTTCGACGGAGGACAATTTCTTCGATCTGGGTGGGCACTCGCTGCTGGCGGTGCTGCTGGTGACACGGGTGCATGATGAGTTTGGGATGGAGCTGTCGATGGACGATGTCTACTCGGCGGACACGACGCTGGCGAAGCTGGCGCAGATTGTGGAGACGCAGCAGTTGAGCACGTATGACCCGGCGGAGGTGGCCGCGGTGATTGGTGAAATCGAATCGTTGTCTGATGAAGAGGTCCGGTCGGAAATCTCCCGCTTATGCGCGTTCTCTTAACTTCCAACGCTTCGTATGAACCGCCGCGGGGAGGGTCGACGCGGAGCAATCTGATTTGGCTGGAGGCGCTGGCCGCGGCTGGGCATCAGGTGCGGGTGGTGTGCGCGGCGCATGACGCGGCGGGGGAGACGACTCGGCGGGGGATTTCGATTTTGCGGGTGCCGGAGTTGACGCGGCACGTGGACCAGTTGGCGGCGGAGATTGAGAAGTGGAAGCCGGACTGGGTGCTGGTTTCGAGCGAAGACCTGAGCCATGTGCTGCTGCGGGAGGCGTTTCGCGTCGCTCCGGGGCGGCTGATCTTTGTGGCGCATACGCCGCAGTTCATGCCGTTCGGGCCGGAGAGCTGGTACCCGGACGCGGCGGCGACGGCGCTGGTGCGGCAAGCGCGGGGCGTGGTGGTGATTGGGCGGCACATGGCGGGCTATGTGCGGGAGCACGTGGGCGTGCAGCCGGTGGTGATTCATCCGCCGATTTATGGCACGGCTCCGTGGCGGAATCTGGGCCGGTTCGACAACCGGTATGTGTTGATGGTGAACCCTTGCATTGTGAAGGGCGTGACGGTGCTGGCGAGTTTGGCGAAGCGGATGCCGCATTTGGAGTTCGCGGCGCTGGCGGGTTGGGGGACGACTTCGGCGGACCGGGAGCTGTTGGGTTCGCTGCCGAACGTGACGGTGTTGGAGTCGGTGCCGGACATTGAAGATGTGTTGGGGCAGGCTCGATTGTTGCTGATGCCTTCGCTTTGGTATGAGGGCTTTGGGCTGATCACCATGGAGGCGATGCTGCGGGGATTGCCCGTGGTCGCGTCGAATTCGGGGGGCTTGGCGGAGGCGAAGGCGGGGACGGGGTACGTGATTCCGGTGCAGCCGATTACGAAGTACCTGTCGGACTTCGATGAGAACCATATGCCGCGGCCGGTGGACGTGGAGCAGGACCTGACTTTGTGGGTGGCGGCGCTCGAAGAGTTGACGACGAACGAGACGGCTTGGGAGGCGGAGTCGGCGAAGTCGCGGGCTGCGGCGGAGCGGTTTGTTTCTGCGTTGGATGCGAATGACCTGGGGCGATACCTGGCTTCGCGGCGGAAGCTGCGGGTGTTGCTGGCGCATAACTCGCTGTACTATCCGTCGGCGGGGGGCGGGGACAAATCGAACCGGCTGCTGATGGAAGCGCTAGCGGCGCGGGGCCATCATGTGCGGGTGGTGACGCGGGTGGAATCGTTTGGCGATGCGGACCATGCGGCGTATTTGAACGCGCTGGCGACGCGGGGCGTGAGCCCGATGGTGGGGGAGAGCGACGTCACGTATTCGATGAAGGGCGTGGATGTGCGGACCCTGACGCGGAGCCCGTTATGGCGCCCGTATTTTCAGCAGCAGATTGATGAGTTTGATCCGGACGTGATTGTGACGTCGACGGATGACCCGGCGCAGTTGCTGTTTGACTTAGCGGTGCGGGCTCCTCGGGCACGCGTGGTGTATTTGATCCGGGCGACGATTGCGGTGCCCTTTGGCCCGGACAGCTCGGGGATTCATGAAGAGCGGACGCAGTTGCTGGGGCAGGCGGATGGTGTCGTTGGGGTGTCGCACTACGTGGCGGGGTATGCACGGGAGCAAGGGGGCTTGACGCAGGCGATCCACGTTCCGATTTCGTTGTTGGAGCCGGGACCGGTTCCGTTGCTGGGGAAGTTTGACAACCCATATGTGCTGATGGTGAACCCTTGCGCGGTGAAGGGGATTTCGATTTTGCTGGGGTTGGCGGATGCGATGCCGGAGGTTGTTTTTGGGGCGGTGGCTTCGTGGGGCACGACGCATGAAGACTTGGCGGAGCTTGAGAAGCGGCCGAATATTCGTATCTTGCCGCGGACGGACGACATTGACGAGTTACTGATGCAGAGCCGGGTGACGCTGGTGCCATCGGTGTGGGCGGAGGCGCGGAGCCGGATGGTGTTGGAGAGTTTGTCGCGGGGCGTGCCGGTGTTGGGGGCGAACGTAGGCGGGTTGCACGAGGCGATGTTGGGGGTGCCGTATCTGTTGCCGGTGAATCCGGTGACGGGGTACCGGGGTTCGGTGGATGAGCATATGGTGCCGGTGGCGGAGGTGCCGCGGCAGAACGTAGGGCCGTGGGTGGAGGCGCTGCGGCGGTTGACGACGGACCGGGGGCACTGGGAGAAGCTGTCGGCGTTGTCGCGCGAGAAGGCGCTGCACTATATGGAAAACTTAAACGTGCTGGCGTTTGAGGCATT
>JBBQRA010000240.1:0-8990 GCA_038215275.1 Bryobacterales bacterium
GAATCCACCCCGTCACCCCGAACAGCAGCGTCACACTGCCAAACACCGCCAGCCAGATCTTCCAACGGAGGGACATCTCACTTACCCCCTATATACAGCCCACTCTCCTGCGGTTTAGCCGGATACGGCCGGCCATGCTTATTCTGGTGCGGCACCTGCAAGTACCCCGATTCCGATACCGCCAGCCGCGGCACCGTCAGCATTCCATCCTCCACCTTCACCCGCGTCTCCAGCTTCCGCAGCGTCTCCTCCGTCGCCCGTTCATGGAACAGCCGCAGCCGATACTCCCCGGGCGGTACGTTCAGAATCTGCCAGCTCCCATTCGCGAGCGATACCGCATAGTACGGCGTCGGCACCACCACAATTACCGCGCTCATATTCGCATGGATATTGCAGAACACCCGCACAAACCCCTCCCGCCGGAACGTGATCTTCTGCGACGTCCCTGGAGCATACAAACCCGTATCAAAAGGCTGCCCCGCAAAATTCGAAAACGCGTTGTGGAAAATCGGGTCGTGGTTCGGAAAGTCCACCGTCGCCCCCACCGGCACCGCCAGCGCATGCGGTGAGAACCTCTTGTTCTTCTGGTCCAACGTGAATCGTTCCGGCGTCAATGGCGGCTTCCCCTCCACCGGCTCCAGCCACACCACCACTCCGTCCCAACTCTTGCTCTTCGCCTGCGTCAGTTCCACGGAGCCCCCCACCGTAGCCCCCAGAGCCGGCCAGAAACTAAAAAATATAAGCCAGCGAAAGATCATACCGGTTCACCCTCCTCTCCCCCGTCCCCAGGTAAAACGAGCGAATCTGCAACCCCTCAAATCCCAACACCACATTCGGCGCCACCCGCACCATTACGTTCGCGCCCCCCGCCCGGTTCCGCCCGTTCTGCCCCCGAACCAGGTCGGAATCCCGGTCGTCATGAATCCCCCCAAACAGGTTCACAGTCACCCGCCCTGTCAGCGGCGCCGCAGCCTGCGCCCATCCCCCCTTACTCCGCACCGCCAGCACGCGCCCATCCGCTAAGAACCGGAAGCTCTGCCGCAACGCCCCCAAGTGATGAACATTTTCCCCGTTGAAAAGGAACCCGGACAGCTCCAGCTTCTCCCAAGGCTTCGCCAACCAATCCACGCTCACGATCCGCGAAGGCACGCTCTGCCCGGAAACATGCGAAGTCGAAACATGCCCGCCTACCCCGAAGTCAAACCGCTCCCCTCGGCCCCAAGCCCCCCGCATTTCGAGCGAAGGCCGCCGCAACGCCACCAGCGCAACATTCGGAGTTCCCGACTGCTCCGACGTCTGCATCACTGCTCCCTGCAGCTTAAACTCCCCTACCCGCTCTTCATAGCGAACCTGCGGCTGCCACCGCCACAAATTTCCCGAACTCGTCAAAGGCGTCACCCCCATCGTCGCGAACGAAGTCGGGTTCCTCGGCGAAATCAAAGGCTTCATCAACCCGAGGGATACACTTCGCCGCTCCCAATCGAGGCGCGCCTCCGCCGTCCGAATCCGAAAGGCTAAATTCCCCGTCCCCTCCGTCGTCCCGTCCCAGAAATCCCCAAACGCCTCCCCCGAAACCTTCGCCCCAAAGAACGTCACCGGCCCATGAAACCGCAGCCCCACAATCGATTGGCGAAAGGTCAACCCGCCAGCCGCCCGGTTAACGTTAACGCTCGCAGTGTTCGGCGTATCCACGCCCCCCGCGCCTTTAGTGTTCGCAAACACGTTGAAAAGCGCCATCCCCGCCAACTCCACCGGGTACTTGCTCGCTGCCTCCACCTTCGTTGAAGCCTGCTCCTCAATCCGCCGCTCAGCGATCTCCAGCCGCTCCGGCACCAACTGGTCCACCTTCGCCCGCAACTCCGCCACCTCGCCCCGCAGCTTCGCGTTCTCGGCTTCCAGCTTCTCCAGCCGCGCGAGAATATCTGCCTGCGCCCAGCCCATAACCGGCAGACACAGAATCAACAACCACTTACCCATAAAGCATCCCCTTCAAGGTTTCCCGTACCACCAGCGTCGAGTACGGCTTCGGAAAGAATCGGTCCGCCCCCGCCCGTTCCCCCGGTCCCGCCGACATCGCAATCACCGGAGCCCCCGGCTTCAGCGCCCGGAACTCCCGGATCAGCACCTCTCCATGCACCCTCGGCAAGTCCAGATCGGTGCACAAAGCGTCGGCCTGCGGTAGCAGCCTCCGCCCCTCCGCTCCGTCATAGGCCACCAGAACTTCGGTATCCGGCAGCAGCCCCAGCGCCACCGCCAGCGTATCTGCCAGCGCCCGGTTATCTTCCACCACCAGCACCGTCCACCTCATGGCAGAAACCGGTAGCCCACCCCATGAACCGTCACAAAGTGGCGAGGCACGGCCGGGTCGGCCTCAAACTTCTGCCGCAGCTTCACGATGTGCGCGTCCACCGTCCGCGTATGCGGAAACGAGTTATACCCCCACACCGAATTCAAAATCACGTCCCGCGTCAACGGCCGGTCCGGATTCTGCAAAAAGAACACGAGCAAACTGTACTCCGCCGGAGTCATCTTCACCTCTTGGCCCCCGCGCTCCACCATCCGCCGCTCGATGTTCACCTCTGTATCGGAGAACTTCAACACGTGGTGCGCCTCGCCCCCGCTCCGCCGCAGCAGCGCCCGGATCCGCGCGATCAACTCCCGCCGTCCGAACGGCTTCACGACGTAATCGTCCGCCCCAATCTCCAGCAGCAGCACTTTATCGATTTCATCGCCCAGCGCGCTCAGTACAATAATGGGAGTTTGCACCTTGTCCGTGCGCAGTTGGCGGCAGATTTCCACGCCGCTCATCCCCGGCAACCGCAGATCCACCAGAATCAAGTCCGGCTGTAGGCTTAGCGCTTTCTCGTAGCCGTCCCGTCCGTTCCCGCTGAGGTGAACCCGGAACGATTCTTGCTCCAATATCAGCCCGATCGTGTCTCGCAAGCTGTCGTCATCGTCGATTACGAGTATGGTCTGCATGAAAGCCGATACGAAATTGTACCGAAACCAGCAACGAACGCCCCATCGCGATCATCCCTACTAATAGAACCATGCGACCCATCCTGACTCTGTTCCTCACCGCCGCCGCCCTGCTTGCCGACGACTATAAGGTCGCCCCTGGCGGAGCGCCGCCCGCCGACCTCGCCCCCAGCGTCAGCGCCCTTCTGCACAAGGAAGGTACGAAGGTGATGAAGGACGGCCAGTTGCTCGCCGAGGTCTGGTATCGCAACGAAGTCCCCTCCGGCCCCGCCAGCGCCGAAGCCAACCTGACGATGCCCGACGTCCCCCACGGCTCGCTCCTCGCGGTAATTCAGTTCGCCCAGAAGCATGAGGACCGCCGCGGCCAGACGGTTCAACCCGGCACGTACACGATGCGCTATAGCTATTTCCCCGAAAATGGAACCCACCAGGGAGCGGCCCCGCAGCGCGACTTCCTGCTCCTCGTCCAAGCTGCTGGAGACACCGAAGGAGCCTCCGCCCTGAGCTTCGACGCGTTATTGACGTTGAGCCGCAAGGCCTCCGGCACGCCCCACCCTGCGGTCTTCAGCATCTGGAAGGAAGATCCCAAGTACTTCAAGGAAGGCCAGATCGAAAAGCAGGGCGACCACGACTGGGTGCTGATGCGCAAAATGGGCGTCGTCCCAGTCTCGATGATCCTGGCAGGCCGCGGCGAATAGTGTTGGCATTCCCCGGAACCCTCCGCTTTTCCAAGTGGGAACGTTTCGATTTTCTAACCTGATCCGCTTTACGGCGATTCCAGCCGGGAGTTTACTGAGAGCGTGCAGTTGGGGGAGGGCGGTAGCTGGGCAAGGGCTGTAAATAAACAACTGATCAGCCGCCGTTTACTGGCCTACGACACTACCAACTTTCACACCTACATCGGACGCACCAGCCAACGGAACGGCCTGGCCCAACGAAGCCGGAATGGATTGCTTGGAGAGAACCGTCGCCACTCTTGCTGAGTGTCGTGGATGGCAGCGGTGGGGACTAGGGTGGGGGTCCCGTTGGCGTTGGACTTGGGCCAATTGGTGGAGACGCTGCTGTTCCCGACGCAGCCGACAGACCCCGTCGTGCTGGCGCGGGCATCGTTGTTGCTCTGTGTCGTGGCGCTGGGGGCGGGATGGATTCCGGCTCGCAAGGCGTCCTCGATTGATGCGATGGTCGCGTCGCGTTTTGACTAAGTCCGGCGTTTACGGAGTTCATCCACGGCGACGAAGACAATGATCATGGCACCAATGAGAGCTTGTTGCACATAGGGATTGATGCCGAGAAGGTCGCTGCCGTTGGCCAACAGTCCCATGATAAATCCGCCGATCAGGGTACCTATCACCGTCCCTTCGCCGCCCCGGAGAGAGCCTCCGCCGATGACGACCGCGGCGATCGCCTGCAGCTCATAGCCCTGGCCAGCCGTCGGCTGACCGGTGGAGAGGCGACTTGCTTCAATTAGTCCAGCGAGGCCGGCGAGGCCGCCGCACAGCCCATAGATCGCGACCGTATGAAAGTTCACGGGGATGCCGGCGTAAATGGCCGCATCAGAATTGCTGCCAATCGCAAAAACGTAGCGGCCGAGCCGGGTGTGTTCGAGGATGAAGTGGACCAGGATAGCGCAGGCGATGAGCACGACGAGCACGAAGGGGAAACCGAGAATGGTCCCTTCCCCCAGGAATTGAAAACCCTTGGGCACGTCGTGAACGGGCATACCGTCGGAGATGATGAGGGCGATGCCGCGCAGAACGCCCATCATGCCGAGGGTCACGATAAAGGGGATAATCCGCAACTGCGTAATCAGAATCCCATTGATGAAGCCGCAGAGGAGGCCAGTCGCGATACCCAGCAGAACTCCAATCGGAATCGGAACACCTTTCGCCATTGCCATCGTTCCAGCCAGGCCGCCTAGGGCGACGATAGAGCCGACGGAGAGGTCGATGCCGCCGGAGATGATGATTAGCGTCATCCCAAGGGCGAGGGTATTAAAGACCGCCGTTTGCCGGACGACGCTCGACAGGTTTTGCGAGGTCAGAAACGAGGGGCTCGCGATGCTCAACGCCACAAATAGAGTGAGCAACGCCAGAAAAGGCAGCAAACGCTTGATCATTGCAACGTATCTCCAGAGTCTGGCGGCACGGTGGCCAGCCTCATAATGTCTTCCTGGGAACAGCCGCGGGGGAGTTCGCCGACCAGGTGGCCTTGACTCATCACCAGGATGCGGTCGGCCACCTGCAGCAGTTCGGGCAGTTCTGAACTGACCATCAAAATCGCGGCCCCTTCCCGGGCGAGTTGGTCCATCACTTCAAAAACCTCGACCTTGGCGCCGACGTCGATCCCGCGCGTCGGTTCGTCAAACAAAAACACGCGCGCGCCGCGGTTGACCCATTTGGAGATAACCACCTTCTGCTGGTTCCCTCCACTCAGGCGGCCCGCGCGCTGCTTGCCGTTCTCGCAGCGGATGCGGAGCCGGTCGATCGCTTGCTTCGTCACCGCAGCCTCTTGCGCATGGCGAATCACGCCGCCGGGACTCACGGCGTCCAGGTTGGCCATCGTCACGTTCCAGGCGATGGGCAGTTCGCGGGCGAGGCCGGTACGCTGTCGGTCTTCCGGAATCAGAGCGATGCCGGCGGCAACGGCCTGCCTCGCGCTGCGGAGCGAAACCGGACGTCCAGCCACTTGCACAGAGCCGGTGCTGATGGGGTCGAGGCCAAAAATGGCGCGGCAGAGTTCCGTGCGCCCGGCCCCCATCAGGCCCCCGAGGCCGACGATTTCTCCAGCGTGGAGCACCAGGCTGATATGCCGGAGCAGGTCCGGCGTCGAGAGGCCGGAGACGCGGAGCAGCGCTTCACCCGGCGGCACCGAATCGCGCCGATAGATCGAATTCACCTCGCGGCCGACCATGTATTGGATCATCCGCTCCTTCGTCAGCGTGGCGAGCGCTTCCGTGTGAACCGTGGCGCCGTCGCGAAGAATGGTGACGCGGTCGCCGACGCTGCGAAGCTCTTCCATACGGTGGGTGATGTAAATCACGCCGGTGCCGCGCTCGCGGAGTTCGCGGACGATCCGAAAAACCTCGTGCGTCTCGGCTTCCGAAAGCGACGAAGTGGGTTCGTCAAAGATCAGCAGCGAAGTTCCATTCTGAATGGCCCGGCAAATTTCGACGAGCTGTTTCCCGGCCGGGCTAAGACGCCCCACCATCCAATCGGCCTGCAGCCGGAAGCCGTACTGTGCGATCAGCCGGGTCGCTTCGGCGAGCATCTTGCGGCGATTGACTGTGCCAAAGGGGCCCGGCATCTCGCGGCCCAGGAAAATGTTTTCGGCGACGCTGAGGTGCGGAGCCAGCAGCGATTCCTGGTGGACCATGGCGATGCCGACCTCGGCCGCCTGCTTCGGATTCTCGAAATCGACACTCTGGCCCTGCCAGATCATGTCACCGCCGTCGCGCTTCTGCATCCCGGCGATGATCTTCATCATCGTAGATTTACCGGCGCCGTTTTCGCCCATCAGAAGATGGACTTCGCCCGCGCGGATTTCGAGATCACCTTGCCGGAGCGCGGTCACTCCGCCAAAGCGCTTCTCGACGCCCTTCATTTGCAGCAACATAACGAATTCACCAGTTTACAATGCGTTTTGAAATGATCACGAAAATAGCGGCGCCGGTTGAGAAAGTTTTCGCATTTCACGAACGCGAGGACATCTTTGCTCTCCTCACACCCCCGTGGCAGAAGGTGAAGCTCGTGAGCCGGCAGGGCGGGCTCGAGACGGGTGCCCGCGTGGTGTTTCAGGCCTTTCTGGGCCCAATCCCGATTACCTGGGTGGCCGTCCACACCGCCTACGAGAAGAATCGCCTGTTCGTAGACGAACAGGAACGGGGTCCGTTCGCTTATTGGAAGCACCGGCACGAGTTTCGGCCGGAAGGCGCGGCCTCCGTCCTGGCGGATCGGATTGAGTTCCGTCTGAAGGGCGGACCCTTGGCAGATCTCCTTCTCGGCTGGGCCGCCAAGCTGCAGCTCTACCTGATGTTTCGCCATCGCCATGCGGTGACGAAGCGCGTCTGCGAGGCTTAGTTAGGCGGGCCGTCTACGCCCGGAATGTCGTCGAGGCGGTTCTCGAACTTGGTGTATTCGTGCAGGAAAGAGAGCTTCACGATCCCAGTGGGGCCGTTACGCTGTTTGGCGAGAATGAGCTCAGCCAGGCCATGCAGCGAGGCATCGAAGCGCTTGTAGTACTCTTCGCGGAAGACAAAGGCCACCATGTCGGCGTCCTGCTCGATGGATCCAGACTCGCGGAGGTCGCTGAGCACGGGCCGATGATCGCCGGGCCGCGTTTCACTCGCACGACTCAGCTGAGAGAGGACGAGGAACGGACATTCGAGTTCCTTCGACAGCAGCTTCAAGCCGCGAGAAAGCGCGCTGACCTCCTGGTTCCGGTTCTCCACGCGGCCCTTGCTGGTCATTAGTTGCAGGTAGTCGACGACGACCAAACCCAGGTCGGCCTGCGATTTGAGCCGGCGGAGTTCGGCGTGGATCTCCATCAGGCCGATAGTGGAGCTGTCATTGATGAAGATCGGCGCTTTGACGATGTCGACGAGGCCCTTCTGCAGCCGGCGGCGTTCTTCACCATCCAGGAAGCCTTCGCGGAACTTGGTCTGCGAGACGCGGGCCTGGGCGCAAACCATACGTTGCAGCAGCGACTCGTTCGACATTTCGAGCGAGAATATGGCCACGGCCCGCGGGTTGGCCGGGTTCATAGCGACGTACTGGGCGACGTTCAGCGCCAGCGCGGTTTTGCCCATCGCGGGGCGGGCCGCCAGAATAATGAGTTCGCCCGGCCGGAAGCCGCCGGTCATCTCGTCGAGCTTCAAGAAGCCGGTCGAAGTACCGCGAATGCGCTTGGTCGGATCGAGAAACGCATTGACGCCGCCTTCGGCCTTGCTCAGAATGTCCCGCGTGTGCAGCAGCTTATTGGCGACGTGCGATTCGCCCAGTTGCAGCAGGTCGGATTCGGCGCTGGCGAGAATTTCGTCGGCGCTCTCCTGGCCGCCGACCGCCCGGTCGATCAGCGCCTGGCTCGAGAGGATGAGCCGGCGGCGAAGCGAGTGTTCGCGAACGATACTGGCGTAGCGTTCGAGATCGTAAAGCTTTGGCATCCCGTCGTCGAGCGAGACGAGATAGCTTAACCCCCCCACAGACTCGAGCTCGCCATAGCGCATCAGCTCGTTAGCCAGCGTGACGCGGTCAATGTGGCTATTGGCTTCCGACAGCTCGATCATCCGCGTGAAGATGAGCTGGTGGGACTGGACAGAGAAGTCCGTTGGCTGAATGACGCTGGCGACGTTGAGGAACGCCGAGGGGTCCACCAGGATCGCGCCGAGCAGGTAGCGTTCGATATCCAGATTGGCGGGTAGGCCTTTCCGGAGTACGAGGTCATTTGCAGCCATAGACAAAAAGTAGCGGACTCCGGCGATTCGCGCAAAAGTCCGCTGTCCTCAGGTTTTCCACAGGATGACTACTTGAGCTTGATGTCCATGGTTTCGAGCGTCTCGCCGCGGGCCTGTTCGAGCCGTGCGGCGGACTTGTTGTACTCGAGGTGAGCGACCACTGCGCGGCGGCGCGATTCGAGTAACTCGTTCTGCCGCTGCAGGACGAAGAAGTTGGTTGATTCGCCAGTCTGGAACAGGCGCACCTCGCTGTTCAACTTCTCTTCAGCGGCTTTCGCTGAGGCCTCCGCCGCGGCGATCCGCTGGCGAGAGGCAACCAGCCCCTGTAGAGCGTTGCGCACCTGCGCGTCGATGCCCTGTTCGAGGCGAATCCGCTCCAGACCCAGGCGCCTTTCGGCGATCGCCGTCTGCGCCAAGGCCGCCTCAGCCGTGCGGTTGCGAAGGTTGAGTTCAAACTGCATCCCCACCTGCACCGTCGGGAAGCGTCCGGTGAAGACGTTGGCCAGCGTGGACCCATAGCCGCCAATGAGGAACGGTGGCAAGGAGCCCTGCAAGGGTGGCA
>JBBQRA010000241.1:0-8972 GCA_038215275.1 Bryobacterales bacterium
ACGATCAGAGTCTGGTCGAGCGGCAGCACAGCGAGCATCTCCCCGATCAACCGGTCCGCCACCGCCACCTCCTGCAAGTAGTCAGGCGATTCCCAGGTCTTGTCGTGGCCCACGTGGTCAACGTCGTCCAAATGAACAAAGAGCAAATCCGGCTTGTGCTGCTTCCAATAGGCAATCGCCGCGGCCATTGCCGCAGGCGATCCCTTCACGTGCCGGGTCTCGTGGGTGGACTCCTTCTCCACCAGCCGGCCGAACCCTTGCCAGTCATGGATCACCGCCAGATGCGCCTTCGGCCGCTGCGATTTCCATTGGCTGAAGAGGGTCGGGAAGATCTTCTCCGGCCCCGCGCAGACCGGCGCAATTGCGTGGTTGAACCGTTCCCATTCGTTCGAATCGACGCCGTGCTGCTCCGGCCCGGCGCCTGCGATAATCGACATCCAATTCGGGCTGGACACCGTCGGCAGAACGCCCCGTGCCCGCAACGTCCAGGCTCCCCGCGTCATCAGCTTCTTCAGATTCGGCACTTCGGCCTTCCGTAGTGCTTCCACGCTCAGGCCGTCGACACCGATGATCACGACGTGTTTGGGCGCAGCGGCCGCTAGCGAGACGGCGCAAGCAAATACGAGCAGATTCTTCATCGCTTTTCATCATGTCGAAATCTTGCGGCGATAGAGTCAAGGTTTGATGACGAATGGGTCAATCCACTCCTGGCGCATACGCATCTTCGCCGTCACCTGGATTGCCTACGCCGGCTTCTACCTCTGCCGGAAGAACTTCAGCGTTCTGATGCCGCTGCTGCAGCAGCACACGGGCATCACGAAGGACGAACTCGCCACGGCCATTTTCGGCTATAGCCTGATGTACTCCATCGGCCAGTTCCTGATGGGTACCCTGTCGGACCGCCTCGGCCCCCGGCGCGTCGTCGCCACCGGCATGTTAGTGGCCGGCGCAAGCAGCGTTGTCCTGGCCTTCAACACCGATATCCCCGCCGTCATCGCCCTGCAAGCCATCAACGGCCTGGCGCAGGCCTGCGGCTGGTCCGGGCTGCTGAAAATTATGTCGGCCTGGTTTGAAGCGCGGAACCGGGGCGTCGTCATGGGCTGGTGGTGTACCAACTACGCTCTCGGCGCCTTCCTCGCCACCACCATTGCTACCTTCGCCGCCACCAGTTCGCTACTCTTCTTCCCCAGTTGGCAACGCGGTTTCTGGATGCCGGGGGCGCTCTTGATGCTACTCGCCGCCGGGTTCTCGATTCTTGTTCGCAACGGCCCCGGCTCCAAGGAAACTGAGGCCGAATCCCGGCAGAGCTTGTCGAAGTTTCTCGGCGTGGCCCGCAGCAGCAACATCCGCGTCATCGCCGGGGCGTACTTCTGCCTGAAGATGACGCGCTATGCTTTCCTCTTCTGGTTGCCGGTCTATCTCACGGAGCGGCTCAGCTTCACTCCAGCCGAAGCCGGATATAGCTCTTCGGTCTTCGAGCTCGGCGGCTTCGCCGGAGTCGTTTTGAGCGGCTATCTGTCGGACAAGCTCTTCCAGGCCCGGCGGTTTCCGGTGGGCGCGTTGATGATGATCGGCCTCGGCTGCGCCTGCCTGCTGCCCACGCTTGCCGGAATCACGGGCACGTGGATCATTGTCCCGTCCATCGCCCTGATCGGCCTGCTCAACCTCGGCCCCGACACCCTCCTCGGCGGAGCGGCTGTTCAGGATTCTTCCACTCGGGAAACCGCTGCCACGGCGGCCGGGTTTGTAAACGGCACCGGCTCCACCGGCCAATTCCTCTCGCCCTTCATCGTGGCCTCCGTCGTCCAACGATTTGGCTGGGACGCTTTGTTCTTCTTCTTTTTCGCGCTTTCTGTAGCGGGCGGGTTGCTGCTTACGGTGAAATGGAGCTATCGCGTTCCGGAGGAAGATCCCGAATTATGTCTCAAACCCGCGCAGATGTTGCCGTAGTCGGCGGCGGTATTCTAGGCCTCGCCCACGCCTATCACGCAGCGAAGGCGGGCAAGCGCGTCGTCCTGTTTGAACGCTCGCCCCGCGCGATGGGCGCCTCCATCCGCAACTTCGGCATGGTGTGGCCCGTGGGCCAGCCCCCCGGCAAGATGCACCAGATGGCCATGACCAGCCGGAGCAACTGGCTCGACGTCATCGCCGCCGCCAAGCTGCCCCACTACCCCACCGGCTCGCTCCACGTCGTCTATCGCGAAGACGAAGCCACCGTCGCGCAAGAGTTCGCCGCGCTAGCTCCCGCGCAGGGGTTCGACGTCACATGGCTCACGCCGGCGCAAGTGCTTGAACGCAGCCCGGCCGTGGTGGCGGATGGCCTTCTCGGCGGCCTCTGGTCCCCCACTGAAGTCGTCGTCGACCCCCGGGTCACTCTATGGACTCTGCCCAACTACCTCTCCGAACGACTCGGCGTCACGCTTCGATACAACACCGCCGTCACCCGGATCGAACTGCCCCGCGTCACCGCCGGTGGCGAGACCTGGGAGGTCGACACCGTCTATGTCTGCGGCGGCGATGACTTCCAAACGCTTTATCCCGCCGTCTTCGCCGATAGCGGCATCACTCGCTGCAAGCTGCAGATGTTGCGCACCGCCGCCCAGCCGAATCAGTGGCAACTCGGCCCGTCCCTGGCCGCCGGTCTCACTCTGCGTTTCTATAGCTCCTTCGGCCTCTGTCCTTCGCTGCCGAAATTGAAAGCCCGCATCGCCGCCGAAACGCCGGAGTACGACCAGTGGGGCATCCACGTCCTCGTCTCCCAAACCGCCGCCGGTGAGATCACTCTCGGTGATACCCACGAGTACGGCCTGGCCGTCGACATCTTCGATAAGCCCGAACTCGACGACCTCGTCCTTCGCTACCTCGCAACCTTCGCTCACTTCCCCGACCAGACCATCACCCAACGTTGGCACGGCGTCTACGCCAAGCACCCCGACCACCCCTACTGCCGCTTCCAACCAGCCCCCGGCGTCCACGTCGTCACCGCCCCCGGCGGCAGCGGCATGACGCTCTCTTTCGGCCTCGGCGCCGAGACGCTTTCCCTATGATCAAAGCCCTTATTCTCGATTGGGCCGGCACCACAGTCGACCATGGTTGCCTGGCCCCGGTCATCGTCCTGCAGGAGATCTTCTCCTTGCGGGGCGTCCCGCTTGAACGCCGCGAAGCGCGCCACCAGATGGGCCTGCTGAAGAAGGACCAGATCCGCGCCATCTGCGCCCTGCCCCGCGTCGCCGAAGCCTGGGCCACCCGCCACGGCGCCCCGGCCGCGGAGAAAGACGTCCAGGCGCTGTTCGAGAGCTTCATCCCCCGCCAACTGAACATTCTCGAACATCACTCCGGTGTCATCGACGGCGTCGTCGACTTCATCACCGAGTGCCGCCGCCGCGGCATCCGCATCGGCTCCACCACCGGCTACACCCGCGAGATGCTCGACGTCGTCATGCGCCGCGCGGCCCGCGACGGCTATGCTCCCGATTCGAGCGTCACCCCAGACGAAGCCGGCGGCGGTCGCCCCGCGCCGTGGATGGTCTTTCGCAACGCCCAACTGCTCGACGTCTACCCTCTCTCGCACTGCGTAAAGATCGGCGACACGCCCAGCGACATCGCGGAAGGCAAGAACGCCGGTATGTGGACCATCGGCCTCACCAGTTGCGGGAACGAAGTCGGCCTCACCGCTCCTGAGTATGAAGCTCTCTCCTTCGGCGAACGCGCCGCGTGCACGCTTGAAGCCGAGCAAACCCTCCGCCGCTCCCGCCCTGACTATCTTGCCGAGCGCCTCGCCGATTGCCTACCGCTGCTCGACGACATCGCGATGCGGATTGAATGAACACCCCGGCGCTCATCCTCATTGGTCCGCAAGGCGCAATCGGCGCCCCCCTGGGACGAACGCAACAACCCCGAAGCCGAGAGCAATGTCTGCCGCCTCCTGCAGCGTCGGCGTTCCGAGCGGTGGCCGATCGCTCCTCGAATTCAAACCGGAGACCGGTCGCCTGCCGGCGAAATGGTGCTGGGCAAAAACGCTGGGCGAAACAACGCGCAGCGCCTTCCTCAGCACCAGCCTAACCGGCCACGTCCGCGACCTGCCGCTAGTGGCCGCCGGTGTCATCACCAACAACTCAGTGGTAACCACCGTTCGCTCCGCGGGTGACCTGGGCTTCGCCGCAACCCTCGCTCACGACGAGTGTTTCCCGTTCGCGCGCCGCGACTGGTTCGGCATGGAACGGACCGCGCACCACGTGCATGCGATGGGCATGTCGAATTTGGACGGCGAATACTGTAGAGTCTTATCGACAAGCGATATCTTATGCGACGCCGAGACCTACTCTCCCTCCTTTCCCTCCCCGCCTTAGGCTGGGCCCAAGAAAAATCGAAGCTCAAGATCACGGGCATACGCCTCGTGACCGTGAAGCCTCGCAAGCCGTATCCGGCCTTCAAGCCCGCGCCCGGCGCGTGGTCCACCCAGTTCGTCGAGATCGCCAATCCCATGTCGATCTACCCCGAGTATAAAGCTCGCCGCGAACTGTTCTTCCCCGACCCCGGCAAGGTGCCGAGCTTCACGGTCGAGATCACGACCGACAAAGGCATCACCGGCTACGGCAATGGCGGCCCCGGCGGCGGGCCCGTTGTGGTCGATCACCTCGCCAAGTTGTTGGTGGGACGGGACCCGTTCGACCTCGAGCGCAACTGGGACATCTGCTGGCGCTCCACCATGAATTACGGCCGCATGGGTGTGACCATGAATGCCATCAGCGGCGTGGACAACGCGCTGTGGGACATCGTCGGCAAGGCGCTGAACGTGCCGGTCTATAAGCTCCTCGGCGGCGAAACGAAGGACCGTATTCCCGCCTACTGCACCGGCAACGACATCGAACAGCACATCGACTTCGGCTATACCAAGCTGAAGCTCGCCATCCCCCACGGCCCCGCCGACGGCCGAACCGGCATGAAGGCCAATCTCGCCCTCGTCGAGCGGACCCGCAAAGCCCTGGGCCCCGACGGCGAAATCATGCTCGATTGCTGGATGGCCTGGACCGAACGCTACACCGTTGAGATGGCCGAGATGATGGCGCCCCAGCGCGTCTACTGGATGGAGGAGGTTCTGCAACCCCACGACTATGCAGGCTTCGGCCGCCTCAACAACCAAATCAAATCGACGCGCATCGCTACCGGCGAGCACGAGTATGGCCGCTACGGCTTCCGGTACTTGCTCGAACACAACGGCGCCTCCATCTGGCAACCGGATCTCAATTGGTGCGGAGGCCTGACCGAATTACGGCGCATTGGCGCCCTCGGCGCGGCCTACGACATCCCCGTGATTCCGCACGGCGGCGGACTGAATGGCTCCTCGCACTTCATCCTCTCGCAGGTGAACTCCCCCTGGGCCGAACTCTTCCTGCCGCCTCCCGGTGGTCCGAAGGAGGTTTATCAATTGTTCGAAGAGAACTACAACATCAGCCGCGGCCCCGAAGGGATCTACATGCGGCCGCCCGAGCGACCCGGCTTTGGTTGGGACTACGTCGTCAGCTAAGCCAGCGCCAGTCCCACTCCAAACAGCACATGCATCGCTACCGGCCCCGCCAAGCTCCCGGTCTCTTCCCGGAGCTTGGCGGCGGCCAGTCCCAACGCCGTCGACCCAACGACCAATGCCAGCACCGTCGGCCCCGGCGCGCGCTGCTTCATCAGCGTCAGATACATCGAACCCGCGAACAGGCCGCTCGCCAGCACCGGCAGGCTCCAGGCACCCAGCTTTTGCTTCACCGGAGCCAGCGCCGCCTGAAGCCATCCGCGCACGAACACCTCATCGGCGAAGCCGATGAAAGCCCACAACCACCACGGCCCAGGCACCGCGCCCGCCACCCCGACACTCACGCCCAACACGACGCTCACCGGCGCCATCCAGATCCAAGGCAGCCTGCCCGGTGCTCGTAGCCCGTAGTCGCCCGAACCCGCGAAGTACATCCCCGTCGCGAACAGAACCAGAATCGCGCGTGACAACGCCAACTGTTGATCCACCGGAACCACCGCCCATCGGGCGGCCTCGGTCGCTATCAAGAGAGCCATCCAGGCCGCCGCCACTCCAATACCAACACTACGAAACTGCATCATTCGATAATAGAGTCATCTCGAACTCTCGAGCCTACTGGCAACTCACATTAACCGCCCTGCTCTGGGGCACCTCCTGGATCTGCGGGCGGCTCGTCTCGGCGGAAGGCGTGCCGGCAGCCTATGGTTCTCTCGGCCGTTTTGGCTTTGGCTCGCTCGGTCTGCTCGTCGTGCTGCTTTTTTACCGCCCGTGGCCGGCGCTGACGGCTCCGCTCTTCTGGCGGCTCAGTGCGATGGGTTTGTTCGGCGTATTCTTTTACAACATTTGCTTCTTCAATGGGCTGCGGACGGTCCCGGCGGGCCGCGCCTCAATGGTCGCCTCCATGCAGCCGATGTTTGTGTTCCTATTCTCGGCGCTCGTGTGGGGAGAGAAGGTCACTTCACTGAAGGTCGGCGGTCTGCTGGTCAGCTTGGCCGGCGCGGTGCTGGTGCTCTCTCAGGGCGACCCCGGCCGTCTCTTCTCGAACGGCCTGAACTCCGGCGACCTCTGGATTCTGGGCTGTGCCGCGTCCTGGGTGGTCTATACGCTGCTCGGCCGCACCGTGATGGGAGAGATCTCGGCCGTGGCTGCCACGGCCTACTCCACGTGGCTGGGCACCGCGGCGCTGGTGCTCTACGCCGCTCTGCAACCGGTTCCAGAAGCACCTTGGAGCACCACGGTTTGGCTGGCCTCCGCCTTTCTCGGTCTCGGTGGCACGACGCTCGCGTTCCTGCTTTACCTGAAGGGCATCGGACAGATTGGTCCCAGCCGCGCCTCGATCTTTATCAACTTGGTGCCCGTCTTCGGCGTCGCCCTGAGTTCGCTTTTCCTTGGCGAATCGATCAGCACGGTGACCCTATTGGGCGGCGCGATCGTCATCGCCGGAGTCCGGATGTTAAATCGATGATCCTGCGGTAGACGGGGCAGTCCAGATCATGGGCTCCGGCCAGATAGCCGGTGCTGACCAGGAACTCGTTCACGATTTCGCCGCCCGTAAACACGAACGTTTTTTTGAAAAGCCGGGTCCATTCGGCACGGTCGAGCGGATGATGCCCGTCAAGGAATTGACGAAACGAACCCATTGCTTGAATCCGCCGGGCGTTTTCAATCGCCGCGTTTACCTTCAGCCGGTTGCGGATGATCCCGGCATCGCCGAGGAGGCGCGCCCGGTCGGCCTCACCGTAGGCCGCGACCCTGGCGATTTCGAAATTGTCATAAGCCCGGCGGAGGCCTTCGCGTTTTTTGAGGATGGTGATCCAGGAGAGGCCTGCCTGATTAATTTCGAGAATTAGCCGTTCAAAAAGCTCGTCCTCCGTCGCCAGCGGGTAGCCATACTCCGTGTCGTGGTAGCGCGTGTTCCATTCGTCCATTCCCTGGCGGACGGCGGCGCAGTACGATAAGCCCATATGCTCCTCATTGTCGCGGTTCTGTTGATCCAGTTGCCGCCGCTGCCCGCGGCGGACCCTTACGCCTCTACGACAATGCCGGCTTGGGCCGAATCCGCCCGCCCTGTTTTGCGAAACGAACCCAATGCGGCGTACACCTGGACCGGAGCCACCTCTGCACACCTCGAACTCATCCGGCGCCTCCCGGACGAAGCCCCCGGCAAACAGCAGTACGTTGAGTTCCTGAAGGAGACTTACGGCTACAACATCGACCGCCTTAACACCGCCTACGGCCTGCAGGCCAGTTCGTTTACCGACCTCTACTCGTTCGACTACCGCGCCCTCGACCGCACGCGGGAAGCCGTCCGCCGCGACGACGCGGCCTTCCTCCGCGCCTTAAATGAGACGCTTTTCGCCGAGGCCGCAATATTAATCGGCCACCGCGTCCGATTTCCCCAATGATCCGTAACTCCTATGCGGCCCCCCGCGAATCCAATATAGGAGAGCCAATCATGAATCGTCGCGATTTTCTCGCTGCCGCCTTCGCCGCGTCCGCTCTGGGCGCCACCGGCCGTAGCGTTCGTATCACCAGCTTTGGCCGCAACGGGAAGCGGCAGACCACGGAGGTTGTTCCCATGATTACCAAGACCGACGCCGAATGGCGCAAAGAGTTGTCCCCGCTTCAGTACGATGTTACCCGCCGCAAGGGGACTGAGCGCGCGTTTACCGGCGAGTACAACGCCCACAAGGGCGACGGCATCTATCGCTGCATTTGCTGCGATACGGCGCTCTTTGACTCCCGGCACAAGTTCGATTCCGGGACCGGCTGGCCCAGCTACTACCAGCCGATCGCGAAGGAAAACGTCACCGAACACGTCGACAAGTCGCTCTTTATGAGCCGCACGGAGGTGGTCTGCGCCCGCTGCGATGCCCATCTCGGCCACGTGTTCGATGACGGGCCGCGCCCCACCGGCCTGCGTTACTGTATGAATTCAGCCTCGCTGCGCTTCGAAGCGCGGACGAGCGAGAAGTAGGAGAACTGCCATGTTACGGCAAATCGCAATTGTTTCCATGCTCGCGACCGTTGGCTGCGTCGCCGCGCCGCGGATGCCTCTGCCGGATCCGGCGCAGGACATCGACCAGTCGAAAGTAAAGGGCAAGCAGAAGGCCATTCTGGCCGGGGGCTGCTTTTGGTGTACAGAGGCGGTGTTTGAAGCGGTGGCCGGGGTAGAGAAGGTTGTCTCCGGCTACTCCGGCGGCGATCTCACTTCGGCTACCTATGAGATGGTCGGCTCCGGACGAACCAAGCATGCCGAGGCGATCGAAGTGACGTACGACCCCGCTAAAATCTCCTATGGCCAAATCCTGAAGATCTTCTTTGCCGTTGCCCACGATCCGACCCAGCTCAACCGTCAGGGCCCGGACTATGGCCCCCAGTATCGTTCGGCCATTTTCTACGCTGACGAGGAACAGAAGCGGGTGGCAACCGCGTACGTTGCTCAACT
>JBBQRA010000242.1:0-8956 GCA_038215275.1 Bryobacterales bacterium
GATGTTGTAGACGCGGCCGGTGGGGTTGCGGTTAGTGAGCCGTTCGCGGACGTTCAGTGTATCGCCGACGAGTTCGAGGTCGCGGGCCATGGAGAAGTTGGCGAGGGGCAGATGGGCACTGAGGGACCGGGGGCCGGTGGCTTTCCAGAGGACGCGAGGCGCTTCGCCGTGATACGGTACGCCGCGGGCAATCTCGGCCTCCGAGGGGGCGCCCCAACGGTCGCAGCAGACGAAGTGGCCGCGCAGGGGTTCGACTTTCGGGGCAACGTTCTGGACCCAGTTGAAGGGATTTACGGGATTGCCGGTGAGCCGGAAATCGACGAGGGAGCCGCCGCGGAGGTCGAAGGAGACGGTGGCCTGCTGGGAGGTGAGGGTAAGCAGCGGCGGCGCGGCGGCGGGGGCGAGCGCGGCGGAGGCTATAAGGGTGGCGGCTTGGCGGCGGGTCATGATGATGGTGACGGTATCACGAGTCGAGGTCCTGGCCGCCGCCATCTGCTGGGAGAGTGTCCAGGGGAGCGACCCACAAGGTCTGGTGCTGGGGAGCTGAATACAGCTTGGGGATGGCTGTGACGGAGAATGGCAGGTCGGGAGCTTCGGCGATCAGCGCGTCCATCGCTCCTCTTTCCCGGGAGATGTCGATGGCCAGTTTCAGGTAGCGGCGCAGCAGCAAGAGCGGGGGAAATTGGTTTCGGGCCGCGAGCCATTCGAGGGCGTCGCAGGCTCCCTTTGAGCAGTTGCAGAAACGGCATGCCCAGACAAGATTCTCCCCTGTATTTGCTCCGCCCCGTTTGGTAGGAATCAGATGGTCCACGGATAACCGTTCCCGGCTTCCGCAGTAACAACAGGACTGAGGGAGGACCATCTTGAGCCGTTCGTCATCGGCCAGGGGGCCAATCCTCATCTTCTGCGAATTGAGCCCAGTGAA
Organism: Bryobacterales bacterium; assembly: GCA_038215275.1. Taxonomy (GTDB): domain Bacteria; phylum Acidobacteriota; class Terriglobia; order Bryobacterales; family Bryobacteraceae. The sequence goes on from JBBQRA010000242.1 coordinate 926, forward strand.
AAGTCGGGAACGAACCATGTAGTGAGTCGGTCCGTATCGATCTCTTCCGCCGCTGATCGCGGAGTGCGCCATCGCCAAGTTTGCATAGGACCAATGGAGTAACTCGCCGATTGTGTCAACTGCCATGAACGAGTCTACTCCGCGGACGAGTTACCGAAGTGGGGGATCACCTCGACCTGGAGCCGGGTAGCGAGGACGGGGAGGTCGTCCGGACGGAGGCACGTGGCGTTGATGAGCAGAACCCCGTCGGCGAGGGCAGCAGGATCGAGGTGGATGGCCGGCTGGCCGTTCTGGAGTTCGGCGAGGGCCTCGCGTGCGTTGGCCGCGGCGAGGGCGAGCAGCGGAACGGGTCCGGGGCGGAGCGTGAAGGCGAGATCGGGTGCAAGTTGGCGAAGCTGGTTCAGGATATGCAGATGCCGGGCCGTCCGGACGTCGTCCGGTTCGGCGGCAAAAAGTTCGAGCGCGGTGAGGAGGCCGACGATGCTTTCCTTCCCGATCTTGGCGGAGCGGCCGATGCCGTGGGTGGGGAGCCCGGGGAGTAGTTGTTTATCGATCAGGTTCGGCGGCGGGTTCCAGGAGTCCCAGTCGAGATCGAGGTCGAGGTTTTGAAGAACGGCGGACATGATGAGATCCCGGCGGCCGCAGAGAATACCGGAGCCTTGGGGGCCATTGATGGCTTTCCCGCCGGAGAAGGCGACGAGGTCGGCACCGGTGGCGGGGATGGCGCGGAGGTTCGAGGCCGGGGGGAGTTGCGCGGCCGCATCGACGAGGACGGGGACGTTGTGGCGGTGGGCCAGGGCGACGACGTCTGGAAGCGGGGGTTGGGAATGGGGAGTGAGGACGTAGAGAATTGCGGCAGTGGCGGGGGTGATGGCGGCAGCGATCTCCCAGAGTTCGGCGTCGCGTATGCCGGCGCCGGCGTATCGATCGGGCAGGCCGACTTCAACGAGGCGGGCGCCGGCGGCACGGACGGCGTGGTCGTAGGCGTTACGCTGGCTGCGGACAATGATGATTTCGTTCGGGAGGCCGGTTGTATCGGGCAGTTGGGCCATGCGGGCGGGATCGAGGCGGGCGAGGCAAGCGGCGGCTCCGAGGAGCAGGCCGGCCGCGGCGCCGGAGGTGACGATGCCAGCTTCGGCACCGGTGATGCGGACGATGACCCGGCTGGCGGCCGCTTGGAGGTCGGCCATGTCAACGCAGAGTCCGGCCGCTTCGGCCATGGCGGCGGTGACGACGGGGGAGAGAAGACCGCCCGAGACACGGGTGGACGAGCCTTTGGCGTTGATGATGGGCGTGACCCCTAGTGCGGCGTAGACAGACATGCTTCCTTAGGATAGAAGCAGGCGGCGGGTTTTGGTGAGCCAGCGGTCGAGTTGCGAGGCGTCGCCGTGCCAGGCGCGGAGGTATTCCGCGGTGGGGAGAAGGGCGGCGCGGGCGGCGGCGAGGCGTAGGGAGAGAGTTGGCTGGGCGGCTATGTTCCATAGGGGCCGAAGAGGCTGCCAGCGTTCAGCCGCGAGAGCCCAGCGCCAGCGGGCGGGCCAGTCGAGGGTGGCTTCGATTTGCTGCCGGAGATCGGGAGAGAGGCCGATGTCCCAGTGCGCCCGGGTGGCCGCGTCGGCGGCGAGGAGCGCGGGGCCGAGGGCGAATTGCCGCGCGGCGTACAGCAGAAGGTCGGGTTCAATCTGCCAGGCGGAGAGGAGGAGGGCGATGTCGTGCGTCCAGATGCCACGGGCGTCGAAGTGGTGCAGACTGAGGTGGGCGGCGAGGTGCAGGAGTTGTGCCGTGGGACGGAGGACGAAGGCTGAGGCGGTTCCGATGTCGACTGGCTCGGCTTGCTGCCAGAGCCAGGCAGCGGGAGCGAGGTGCTGGTAGCTGGTGAGATTGAGCACATGCCAATGAAGTTCGACAGGAAGGTGGCCGGGGCGCCGGTAGGAGCGCTCGGTGCCGAAGGCGAGTTGCGCGCCGGGGCGGCGTTCGGGGGCGGGGGTGTATCCGAGACCAAGGAGCACATCGTGGGCCAAGGCCACATGTTCACGGCGCACGAGAATGTCGAGGTCGCGCATGGGGCGCAGGCTGGGCGCGGGATAGAGGCGTGTCGCCAAGGCGGCGCCTTTCATCAGCAGGACAGGGACCTTGGCGGCGGCGAGAGCGGGGACCAACGACTGGAGGTCTGCGAGGGCGGAAAGATTCAGGCGAGCGCTGCGGCGGTGCTCGTGAGCGAGGAGCTGGCGGATGGGTGGATCGAGTGGGGGCAGATTGGCGAGCGAATGAAAGGCCAGAGGAGCAAGGCCCTCGGCGCGAAGTCGGGCGACGGCGGCGGCGTCGCGACAGGTAGAGGTGAGGCGGAACAGAAGATCCATGAGCGGTCAGGAAAACCAGGCGATGGGCAAATATTGACCGGACTCTTCAATGCCGCCGGTGACAATAGCCGGACCTGAGCGAAGCCAGGCGTGGGCGGTGAGTCCGCGGCCGGAGCGGCGGGCACCGAGGTAGAGGGTGCTTGGCACACGGCGACGGTGCAGCATCCACTTGGCGGCCACGGCGCGTTCCAGGCAGGTGGTGTTCCAGGGCAGACGGTCGGCGGTGGACAGCAAGCCCCGGGAGACGCGCATCGTTAGGTTGGCGGAGCCGGGGGGAGGGGCTTCGGGGAGTTCCCGCTGGCTTTTGCCGAGGGTCAAGGCGAGATACGGGAAGGGCGCGAGGCGCTGGGCCAGTGTCGCAAGTGTGAGGCAGACGAAGGCTTCACATTGCAGGAGAGCGTTACGCGGCAGCACTCGCGACCACGCTGAGTAGATCTTCGGCGGCCAGCGTTTCGAGGAACTGGCCGACCTGGGTGCGGCAGGTGTCGGGATCGACGGCGTAGATCGATTCTAGCCGGGCGCAGATGGCTTGGGCCGAGCAGGGTTCGGCGAGAAGTTGCCAGATTTGATGCGCAGTGCCGGCGAGCCCATAGTAAATGGCGGGGTCGAGCCGCATCAGGATCGTTTCGCCGTCGACGGCGTTCGAGAGAAGACCGGGGCGTTGGGTGAAGACGGTATCTAGCGAAATGGCAGGCATGATGACAGAACGATAGTGCCTTGCAGCGGGATAAATCTCCCGGGAATGCCAGATTCGGCCTGAGAGAAATCCGAGGGCGGCGCACCAATTCATTGAACTTGCCGAACACTTTACGGGGTACGCCAATTCGATGCGCGCTGATCCTATTCCTGGTAGCGGCACAGCTCTTCGCGCAACGGGCGGGAGCGGGATTGACTTATGTCCCCATGGATAGTTGGGTCTATCCGGCGCTTGAGCGCCTGGCGGTACGGGGCCTGGTGACGTTGCAGGGATTGACGCTGCGGCCGTGGAGCCGGCACGAGTGCGCGGCGCAGGTGCGGGAGGCGCGCCGCCAACTTCAGGAATCCGAAGGCCTCGAGGTGGGGGAGAGGGCTGCACTGGAGCAGATGATCGGAGCTCTCGAAAAAGAGTTCACTCCAGACCCAGAGGGGCGGACGGTGGTGGTGATGGAAGCGGTCTACGGGCGCAATGGCTGGCTGGAGGGGCCGTTTCTAAATGACAGCTATCATTTCGGCACGACTTGGCAGAATGATTCCGGGCGGCCGTTCGGACGGGGCTACAACGCGGTATTCGGATTCCGAATGCGAGCCGAAGCCGGCCGCTTCTTCGCCTCGGTCCGTGGCGAGCATCAAAGAGCACCGGGCCGGGCGGCGCATCCCCTGGCTTTGCGGCAGTTCATGGCGAGGCTGGACGACTGGCCGACGCTCCCGTCGACAGAGATTGCGCCGGCGAACGACTGGAAAACGCTTGAGGCGTACGCCGGGATGCGTGTCAAGAACGTCGCAATTTCGGTAGGAAGGCAGGAACTCTTCTGGGGGCCGACAGCGGATGCCCCACTCTCGTTTTCGACGAACGCGGCGCCGACCGCCAACGTGAAGATCTCCCTGCGTGAACCGATCCGGTTGGGCGGCTGGTTCCGGTATCTGGGCGCGATCCGCGGCGAGTTCGTGGTGGGGAAACTGCTGGGGCATCAGTACACGGAACGGCCCTACTACAACGGGCAGAAGATCTCCTTGCAGTTGACGGAGAACTTCGAGATTGGGGCAACGCGGTGGGCTATCTTCCTGGGCGCCGGGCATCCGGTGACTTTTGAGAATCTGTGGCGGCATATCGCTTCGATCCGCAGCGGGAGCGCCGCCGGGATCCGCTACGCGCGCGATCCGGGTGACCGGAAGACCGGGTTCGATTTCCGCTACCGGTTGCCGGTGATGGGACGCCGGGTGCAGTTATACAGCGATTCCTACGCCGATGACGATGTGAATCCGTTGGCGGCACCGCGGCGGGCGGCGATCAGTCCGGGCTTGTATTTCGAGTCGCTGCCGCGGCTGCGGCGAATGGATTTGCGGTTGGAAGCTACGTCGACCACGCCGATAGGTCTCGACATGGGTGCGCAGTACACCTACTACAACAACCAGTACCGGAGTGGGAACACGCATCTGAGCCGGATTCTCGGTTCGCCCGTGGGACGCAACGGCCGGCAGATGCAGGTGCGGACGGCTTATTGGGCCTCGGCGCGGGAGCGGTGGGAGTTCGGCTACCGCCATTTAAAGATCAGCAACCGGATGCTGCCCGGCGGGGGAACCCAGACGGCAGGGACGGTGAGGTATTGGCGGCCTCTGGGGGAGAACTGGCACGCATCAGTTTTCCTGCAGGCGGAACGTTTTTGGATTCCTGTTCTTGGGGGTCCGCAGAGGAATATTAGCGGCTGGTTCCAGATGCAATGGGAGCCGCGGATGACGATACAACCATGGCGCAAGTAAGAGTTTTTGTTGGAGTTTTGATTTTCGCGGCAGCTGTTTCCGGGCAGCCGGCGGAGGGCTTGCCGGCTCTGGCAGACCGCTGCCGGGGGCCGTTGGGCGCCTCACTGCCGGAGTGCCGGCAACTCCCGGCGATCCTGGAACGCAAGGCGCCCGCACCACAGCCGGTACCGGTGCTGCGCGAGACGCCGCCGGTAGAGATAGCTCCAGAGCCACCGACGGAATTTCAGAAGTTTGTTCTGTCATCGACCGGGGAGACCCTGCCGATTTTCGGCGCGCGACTGTTCGAGAAAGTGCCCTCAACCTTTGCACCGACGGACCGTGCGCCGGTACCGGCGGGATACGTCGTGGGCCCCGGCGACGAGTTGCTGGTGCGGATGTGGGGCCAGGTGACGATGAATCAGGATTTGACGGTGGACCGGACAGGATCCATTCACTTGCCGCAGGCCGGGGCGATTCGCGTGGCGGGATTAGCGTATCGAGAGATGCCGGAATTCCTGCGGTCGCAGCTCGGCCGGGTCTATCGGAACTTCGATCTCAATGTCACGCTCGGCCAGTTGCGGAGCGTCCAGATCTTTGTGATGGGGCACGCCCGGCGCCCGGGGGCATTTACGGTGAGTTCGCTCAGCACGATGGTGAACGCGCTCTTTGCCGCGGGAGGGCCAAGCGCACAGGGCTCGTTACGGCGCATTCAATTGCGGCGGCGTGGGCGGACGGTGAGCGAACTGGACCTGTACCAACTGCTATTGCGCGGAGACGCGATCGGCGATGCGGCGCTGGAGCCCGGCGACGTGTTGTACTTCCCGCCGATTGGGCCGCAAGTGGCGCTGGCGGGGAGTGTGAAGACACCGGCGGTGTATGAACTGCGGGATGAGAACGAGTTAGGCGATCTGTTGGAGCTGGCGGGCGGGCTGACCCCGACGGCAGATCCGGCACAGACGCAGATTGAACGGATGGCTGGTCCGGCGGGACGGCAGGTGTTGGCGCTGGACGGCGGCTATCAGAAGACGGTACTCCGCGATGGGGACCTCGTGCGGGTGGCGACCGTAACTCCGAAGTTTGACCGGGTGGTGACGCTGCGTGGGCATGTGTCCACACCAGGCCGTTTCCCGTGGCGCTCCGGGATGAAACTGCGCGAACTGGTTCCTTCTCTGGAAACTTTGATTCCGCGGCGGGACTGGGAGCGTCGAAACCTTGTGGGCTTTACGGCACCGGGGAAGCGGACGCCGGGCGCGCCGGGGAGTGCCACTCCGCCACCGCAGGAGACACGCCCGGATGCGGCGAGCGTTCCGATTAACTGGTCGCATGCGGTGATTGAGCGGCGGAGCGCGAAGGACCTGAGCGTTAAGCTCGTGCCGTTTCATCCTGGACGGCTACTGCTCGAAAGCGATGAGCGCGAGAACTTGCCACTGGAGGCTGGGGACGTGATCACATTCTATTCGCAGACCGATCTGCGCGTGCCGCGGGCGGAGCAGACGCGCCAAGTGAAGCTCGAAGGGGAGCTGAAGGGTCCGGGTACGTATACCCCGGAGGCAGGAGAGACGCTGCGCCAATTGATCGCACGGGCTGGCGGGTTTACTCCCGACGCCTACTTATACGGAATCGTGTTCCGCCGGGAATCGACGCGACGCGAACAGATGGTGCGAAAACAGCAATTGCTCGATGAATATGAGCGGGAGTTAGCGCGGGCAGCTCAGACGCGGCAGGCGAGTTTGGATCCCGGCGACAGTGCGGCGTTCGCCGCGCAAGTGGAGGCGAGCCGGCAGCAGTTGGAGTCGATGCGAAATCTCGAAGTGAGCGGGCGGATTGTGGCCTCGTTGACGCCGGAGGGCGGAGGCCTGGAACTGCTTTTGGATCAGGAGTTGGAGGATGGAGACACTCTGTACGTACCGGCCCGTCCGGCAACCGTGACAGTGGTTGGCGCTGTTTATAATCCGAATGCGATTCTGCATCAGAAGGATCTCCAAGTGCGTGACTATCTTCGCCGCGTCGGCGGTCAGACGCGGAACGCGGACTGGAAGCGGGCGTTTCTCGTACGTGCGGATGGAACCGTGGTACCGCACCATGGTTCGGCCGTGCGGTTGGCCCGCGGTGGGTTTGAAAATCTGCCGTTGATGCCCGGCGACGCGCTCGTGGTGCCGGAGACACCACTGAAGAGTTCGGTGGTTCGTTCTCTGCGGGATTGGAGTCAGGTGTTTGGACAACTGGCGTTGGGTGCGGCCGCGGTTCGGATCTTGCGATAGGGGAACCATGAAAAAGACAGAATTGCTTACTGTGACCGAACTGCTGGGCGTGCTGCGGCAGCGCTGGAGGATGATCGCCGGTGGCGCGTTGCTGGGCGCTCTCTTAGCGGCAGGGTACGCACTGTCGCGTAAGGACACGTTTACCGCGACGGCGGTGGTTATGGCGCCCCAGCAGGCCCGCTCGTCGGCGCTCGCGGCGTTGGGCCAAGTCGGGGCATCGACCGGAATCAGTATGCCGGAGTTCGGCCTGCGGAGTCCGGCCGATCTGTATATCGGCATCTTGGCCAGCCGGACCGTTGCGGATTCCTTGATTGAAAGATATCAGCTGCGGGAACGATATGAGGCGAAGGAGATGACGACCGCGAGGAAGCGCCTGGCAGCCAAGGCGCGTTTTTCGGCAGGCAAGGACACGTTGATCCGGATTGCCGTAGAGGATTCGGATCCGCAGATGGCTGCCACGTTGGCGAATGCCTACGTGGAAGAGTTGTACCGGCAAAATAGCCGACTCGCCCTGACCGAGGCTTCGAGCCGCCGGATCTTCTTCGAGCAGCAATTAGAGAAAGAGAAGGAAGCACTGACAGAGGCCGAGAGCAAGCTGCGGCAGACACAGGAGCGGACGGGGGTCGTGCAGATTTCGAGCCAGATGGATGCGAGCATCCGCGCGATGGGCCAAGTCCGCGCGGAGATCGCCGGGCGCGAGGTGGGGCTAAAGAGCATGGCCGAGAGCGTGACGGAGCAAAACCCGGACTACGTACGGGTGGCGACCGAGCTTCAGGCGCTGCGCGGGCAATTGCGCCGCCTGGAACAGAACGACGGCAGCCGGTCGGCGGGAGATCCGCTGATTCCGACGCGCTCGATGCCGGCCGCGGGGATTGACTATCTGCGGACGATGCGGGAGATGAAGTATCACGAGACCTTGTTGGACTTACTGACGCGTCAATATGAAGCTGCCAAGGTGGACGAGGCAAAGCAAG
>JBBQRA010000243.1:0-8925 GCA_038215275.1 Bryobacterales bacterium
TGCAGCAGGGATTGAATGATGGCAACATCAACTACAATTCGCTGCAGATCAACTACAACGTCCGCATGAGCGGGCTGACGATCACGACCAACTACACTTGGTCGCGGATGCTTGAACAGTGGGGCTTCACCGATCCGTTCAACCGGGTGGAGCAACGGAGCTTGTACTTCAACGACCGGCCACACGTGTTCAAGCTGACGGGCTCTTACGATCTACCGTTTGGCAAGGGCAAGCAGTTTGCGAGCAACATCAGCGGATTGGCAAACAAGTTCATTGGCGGCTGGCAGGTAACCAGCTTCTTCCAATGGGCTTCGGGCGAACCGACCGACTATCCTCAAAACGTGCTGCCGCTGCGGGATTCCAGCGTGCAGGACATCAACTGGAACCAGCATCAGGTGCGCGGCTGGGGCAACTGCGTGGTGCGTCAGAACAACAACGGCACGCAGACGCCGATGCCGTACTCGGTGACGGCGGGTTGCGGTACGGATCTGTCGAAGTATGACTGGCTGTGGGTGGGCGACTACTCGCCGGGCCAGACGGCTCCGGGCCGGCAGACGCCGAACCGGCAGCCGAGCCTGCGGAAGCACCGGGTGCCGACGCTGGACGCTTCGTTGTTGAAGACGACGCGGTTCGGCGAACGGTACCGTTTCCAGTTCGGATTTGAAGCGTTCAATGCGATCAACAAGTACTACTTTGGCCGCAACGACAACTTCAACACGAACCCGAACGACGCCAACTTCGGGACGCTGTTCCCGGCGTTGACGTCGAACCAGAACTTCAGCCCGCGCACAATGCAGGTGCGGTTGAAGTTCCTCTGGTAAAGAAGGCAGTAACCGAAAACGAGAAGGGCGCCTGGAAACGGGCGCCCTTCTCGTTTTCTAGCCTTCGGTGGAGAATCCGTGCTGTTTTCGATGGTGGGGGCCGTCGTACATCTTCGAGCTCTTGAAGAGTTCGTGGCGGCCGTCGCCGGCCTGGTCCTTGACACGGGCGCCGAGGGCCTCCATTTCGGCAGGAGTCATGGGTTTGAAGTGGCGGGCGAGGGCGACATCGGCTTTAAGCTGAGCTATCGACGTGATGCCCATGACTTGAGTGGCGATGGGGAGGCTGAGGCAGTAGCGGTAGCACTCGTCGGCGGTGAGGCCAACCGTTTCGAGCAGGCGGCCCTGAGTGTGGCCGCCACCGAGACCCTTCATGCCGATGACGCCGACTTTCTTCTGGAGGCAGACGGGCAGAACAGATTTCTGGAAGCTGCGGTAGTAGGCGTCGCAGACATTGATGGGCATCTGGGCGGTGTCCCAGGCGTGGGGTTTGCCAAGCATCTTGAGATGGATCTGCGGATCCTTGTGGCCGGTGAAGCCGATGAAGCGGACCTTGCCGGCTTTTTTGGCTTCGAGGGCGGCCTTGAGTCCGCCTTTATCAAAGACCCAGTCGGGGTCGTTGTCGTAGACCATTTCGTGGAACTGCCAGAGATCGAGGTGGTCGGTTTGGAGACGGCGGAGGGATTCGTCGATGTTCCGCATGGAGCCGGCGTAGTCGCGTTCGCAGTTCTTGCTCATGAGGAAGACCTTACTGCGGCGGTTGTCCATTTTGAGAGCTTTGCCCATGACCTCTTCGGAGCGGCCATCGTGATAGTCCCAGGCGTTGTCGAAGAAGGTGAGGCCTTCGTCGATGGCGGCGTGCATGATGCGGATGGCTTCGGCGTCGTCCTTGACGCTGCCGATGTGCCAACCGCCGAGGCCGGCGATGGAGACTTTGACTCCGGTGCGGCCGAGGGTACGTTGGGGGAGGCCGGCGCCGGGGGTCTGCGCCATGGCTTGATCAGCGAGGACGGCGAGCGAGCCGGCCTGGAGGAATTGACGACGGGATTTGCGGGTGTTTAGCATAGAATCTCCGATAGGGGGAGTCTATCTTAACGGGAGACGGGAAGCGAGGCGTACTGACGGGATTGAAATTCTTTCTCGAATCCGTCGATACTTGCTTGTGGAACTAGCGGGTGTTCGCAGTAACTATGTACATCGGGCGATAGCGGCCCGGATTTCGGCGATGACGCGTTACTATGACGCGGTAGTTCAGCATATGCCGGTGGCGCATGATCGGGGTCAGCTGCTCCAGCTGATCGACTGTCCGTACAAGCCTGGGCCTGAGGCGTTGGAAGAGGGACCGGCCGAGGGCAAACGGCGGGCGATTCTGATCAACGGCACGTTTAACCACTCGTTGGACATTCAGGGGATGCTGGAGGATTTGCGTCCGAAGTTGGGGCGGGACGACCGGGTGATTGCGGTAGCTTACAACCCGTATTTGCGTTTCTTGTATGCGTTGGGGAACGCACTGGGGCTGCGGAAAGGGCCGCTGCCGTCGACATTCCTGCGGATTGTGGACGTGGAAGGACTGGCGCAACTGAGCGGGTACGAGCTAGTGAGCTATTCGCTGTGCGGGTATGCGCCGCTGCGGTTAGCGGGATTGGGATGGCTGGCGAACCGGGTGTTGCCGCTGTTGCCGGGGCTGCGCTGGCTGGCGTTTGGATGCCTATTGGTGCTGCGTCCGAAGCCTGCCCCGTCCGCCCGGCCGGGGTTGACGGTGGTGATTCCGGCTCGGAATGAGTTCGGAAATATTGAGGCGGCGGTGCAGCGGATGCCGGACCTGGGCTGTCCGCTGGAAGTAATTTTCATTGAGGGGCACTCATCGGACGGGACGTGGGAGGAGATCGAGCGGGTCCGGCAGGTTTATAGTGATCGGCTGCGGATCCTGACTGGAAAGCAGACGGGCAAGGGGAAGGCGGATGCGGTACGCCTGGGATTTTCGATGGCGACGATGCCGCTTCTGACGATACTGGATGCGGATTTGACGATGCCGCCGGAGATGCTGCGGCGATTCTATAACGCCTACGCGGACGGACACGGGGACTTCATCAACGGTTCGCGGTTGTTGTACCCGATGGAGGGCGAGGCGATGCGGTTTTTGAATCATCTGGGCAACGTGTTTTTTGCGCGGAGCCTGAGTTACGTCTTGAGTACGCAACTGGGTGATTCGCTGTGTGGCACGAAGTTGTTGGCCAAGCATGACTACGACCGCATGCGAGCATGGCGGGGCGACTTCGGCGATTTTGACCCGTTTGGAGATTTCGAGTTGCTGTTTCCGGCGGCGGTTCTGCAATTGGGGGTTGTGAATGTGCCCATCCGGTATGCGGCCCGGACGTACGGGTCCACGAACATCAGCCGGTTTCGCAATGGATTCGAGCTGTTGCGCATGACGATTATCGGATTCTTCAGGATCAAGTGCCGATGAGCAAGTCCCACAAAGAGATGGTCCGCGAGGGCGAGATCTGCCTGCCGACGCTGGAGAAATACGGTTTGCGGCGGTGGTATGAGGAGATTTACGGGCTATACCGGGCGAATGCGGGTCAGGCGGTGGGGACGGCGGTGGAGTTGGGTTCGGGCGGTGGATTTGCCAAGCAGCACTTTCCGGGGCTATGGACAACGGACGTGGCGGGGTATCCCGGCCTGGATCTGGTTGCGGACGGTACGCGGCTGCCATTTGGTGATGGAACACTGCGATTTGCCGGCATGTGCAGCGTGCTGCATCATGTGGGCGACGTGAGCGGATTGCTCCGGGAGTTGGATCGGTGCCTTGCGCCCGGGGGACGGGCCGTAATCCTGGACCAGCATGTGGGTTGGATCAGCCGCTGGGTTCTTCGGTACGCGCACCATGAGCCGTTTGATCCGGACGCGCGCGAGTGGAAGCGAGGTGTGCTACGCCGGTGAGCGGGGCGAACGGGGCGATCGCAACGATTGTGTTCCGGCGGGATGCGGCGCTGTTTGCCTCGTACTTTCCGGATCTACAGGTGATTCGATACCGGCCGAACTCCCCGCTGCGGTACTGGCTGTCGGGTGGAAAGCGTTCGTGGACGCTGTTGGGACGGTGGAATTGGGGGTTGGCGACGGCCTTGGAAAATTGGCTGCTGCGGGTTTCGCCGGAGTTCGGCAGCTTTGTAAAATTGTCCTTGAAAAGAGGAGTTAGCGCTGCCAGATCTCGTAGTTTCCGAACACCTTGACACGGTGGAAGTTGGTGGTGAGCCAACGGTGAGTCTCCGGGAAGGATTCGAGTGGGGCAGTGTCGGGCATGAAGACTGTGGCTTCCCGGACGAAGACACGGACATCGTTCTGGCGAAGGGATGCGAGGATCTGCTGATCGAGGGCGGGGATGTCCTGTTTCCGGAAGGTGTGGCCTTGGAGGAAGAAGAGAAGGGGCTGAGGCGGGATGCGCCCGGTGAGGCCGTAGAGGATGGTCGCGTCGTGGTAGACGAAGAAGTTGTAGGGTTGGGCGGCGAGGAACCGATAGAGCTGCTCGAAGTCTTCGCGCGCGATTTTCGGGGCGTTGGGGCCCAATCCGGCTGGCGTGTCTCGGCTCCAGACGACGCGGTGGGCGGTGGGGATGGCGATACCTCGTTCGTCAAAGCTGGAGTGGGTTCGGCTGAACTCATGGACAACGCGGGTGCGGACCACGGCCAAGCCGCTATTGAATAGTAAGAACGCGAAGAGGCCCAGGGACAGGGTGACGAGGCGGTTGATGGCGCCGGTTTTCAAGATGTAGGCTCCGCTCTCGGTATTGACGAGCGCGAGGCGGTTCCAGAACAGGTGAACGACAATCGCCAAAGCGAGTCCGAAGGCGAGGCCGATGTAGGGCAGGGCATTTTCGGGATCGTTGAGCGCGGTGTGGCGGAAGATGTTCTGATAGAGAACCAGAGTGACCGAGAGGACTGCGGCGAGGCGGAGGCCGCGGGGCTGGGCGGCGGAAAAAGAAGAGGCGAAACCGAGGAGCGCGGCAACCAGGATAATTGCCGCGGCCGACGCCATCAGGTAGACGGGAGAATCCATCGTAGACAGCAGACGGATAATTCGCAGCGGATCCCTCGGCAAGCGGTTGCCGGCGAGCGACATCGGAATCGTAATGGCGTGGAGGATGAAACCGTCCCAGTCCGCGACGAAACGAACCCAAAGCAGGAAGGTACCGATGCCGGCGGCGAGGCCGACGAGGAACGGCAGGAGTTTGCGCGGCGCCGAACGCCAGTCCGGTAGAACCTGGACGGCCAGGACCGCCAGGACCGGGAGAGCCAACAGGCTTCCCGCGTTCTGTTTGCAGAGGAGGGAGGCAACGCAGGCGAGGCCGGCGAGAACTTTGCCGGACCACGTTTCGAACTCGATCAACAGCCAGAGAGCGACGAGGCCAAAGAAGAACCCCGACTGCTCGTGCATCAGAGCGCCATAGGGGGCTTGGAACCAGACGGCGGTAAGGAGCCCGGCCACCAAAGGTGGAACTGGGTTGCCGGGCAGCAGACACCAGACCAGACGCATCGCGATGGCCGCGCCGAGAGCATTGAAAATCGCGGCGGGGAGTACCATGGCGGAGAAGTTCACGCCAAACAGGTAAAGCGCGAGGCCTTGAAGCCATAGGGTGCCGGGCAGGTAAGCGGCGTAGAAATCCTTATAAAGAATCTGGCCGAGATAGACGCGGTAGCCCCCATCGAAAACGATGGAATGGTCCAGGATCATCATGCCGCGGTGACCAAAGTGCCAGACCGTCCAAAAAGCGAAGAGTGAGACCAGTACGCCCAGAAGGAGGGTTCGACGGGCGGCGGCGGAGAACTGGGCTAGCGGCGGCATGGAACAGGCTGGTTCCCATTATTATCGGTGCGTTCGGCGAGCCGCTACACGGGGCACGCCAGACTATTGCTCGTTCTGGATATCGCGAAGGAAGTCGCGGCCGGCGTTGCGGGGGTAGCCGTAGTCCCACCAGGGGTTGGTGGAGGAAGACTCCCAGATGCGGAATTCAGTTTCGGTGAGGAGAGCGGCGAGGCGGGCATCGGCATCGGCGACTTCGGGGGCGAGGCCGGCGAGGTCGATGACACCGCGAAGATCGAGGTCGTAGCGGTAGTCGCGGAGGCGGTACGGGTAGCCGGTTTCGACTTCGGCGACGAAGGCATTCCAGCGTTTCACGAGACCGGGGGCACCGGCCTCGACGACATGGGCGGGATAGCCGTTGTCGTCGAGGTAGGACTGGACTTCTTCGTTGGTCATGCGAGGGCTACGGTGTGGGTGCCGTAGTCGATGACGGATTCGCGGCCGCCATTGAGGATGGAGAGCCGGCCCGCTTCGACCACGAGTTCGTTATAGCGCGAATTCGAAGGCGTGGCGAGGATGCCCTTCTCGTCGATGGATTTGAGAGCCGCCTGGCGGGCGGGTAGGTCGAGGCCGGCGAGCGAGTCGATGGTATCGAGGATGTAATCAACGCTCCGAACGCCGTAGCCGACGGGGACGAGGCCGGGGCCGCCGAGGTCGTTGTACTGGAAGTAGTCGGGGCTGGGCTCGGTGTAGAACGTGGCGCCGGGGGAGCTGGCTTTGGAGGTCAGCGAATAGGCCAGGCCGCGGTACTGATCGGAGTGATCGAGCAGGGCGCCGGAAGGGCCGCTGCAATAGAGCGTCATGCCTTGGGTATTGGGCCCGGCGGCTTCGTTGGGGTAGCAGAGCGAGGTCTGGACGTTGAGCACAGCGCCGTTGTTCCAGCGGACGCGGGTATCGCACCAGAGGTAGCCTTCCCGGCCGTTCGGGTAGGTATCGACGATGCCGTAGTTCGAGACGGCAACGGGGAGGAGGCCGGTGATGAAGTGGACGAGATCGACGTAGTGGCAGCCGATGTAGGTGAAGGTGTCGGTGTATTCCTTCGTACACCAGTTCTGGAAGTTGGAGTCTCGGTAGTACCACTTCTCCATGAGGCGGGCGGTGCCGAGCCTGAAGTCGCCGAGGCGGCCGTCGCGGTAGAAGCTGCGGGCTTTGTGGGCGCGGTCGTCGAAGCGCTTGTGGTATTCGACGGCGACGAGGAGGCCCTTGGCGTGGGCGGTTTCGGCGATGGTCTCGGCTTCGGCGGCGGTGAGCACGAGGGGCTTGACGCAGAGGACGTGCTGGTTGGCTTCGAGCGCGTCCATGACGGCGGCGAAGTGGAGTTGGTCGGGGAGGGCGACGAGGACGGTGGAGAAGGGCGGGAGCTCCTTGAGGAGTTCCTTGTAGAGGTGGGGCTGGGCGCCTTCCGTGGTGGGGAAGGCGCGGAACGATTGGCCCGGGAAGGCTTTCAGAATGGCCGGGGCGCTGGCGAGGCTGGCCACGGTGCGCTGGTGCTGGGCGCAGATGGTGATTTCGCCGAGGCGGCCCTGGCGCTGGCGGTGATAGAGCGCCGGGAGGAGCTGATCGTGGGTGATCATGCCTCCTCCGATGACGAGGGTGGGCGTTAGAGGCATGAGACGAAAGCTTCCTCGAACACGGCCAGGGATTCGTCGACGGCTTCCTGGGTGATATTGAGGGGCGGGCAAACCTTGATGGTGCCGCCGCCGAAGCCGACGGGGGAGAACATGAGCACGCCGCGTTCGATGGAGGCGCGGATGGCGTCCCACGCGAGGTCGGGATCGGGTTCTTTGGTACCGGGCTTGACGCAGGCGATGCCGGCGACGAGGCCTTTGCCATCGACCCAACCGATCTGTGGGTACTTGGCTTTCATGTTGCGGAAGTAGTCCAGCATGCGGTCGCCCATGATGCGGGCATTTTCGACGAGGTTCTCGTTGAGAATGAGGTCGAGCGAGGCGAGGGCGGCGGCGGCGCAGACGGGGTTGCCGGAGTGGGTGGAGGTCATTGAACCCGGTGGGAAAAGGTCCATGACTTCGCGGGAGCCGATGATGCAAGCGATGGGGAGGGAGCTGGAGATGCCCTTGCCCCAGGTGGAGAGATCGGGGACGATACCGTAGTGTTCGAAGCCGGAGAAGGTGCCGGTGCGGCCGAAACCGGCCTGGACTTCGTCACACGTGAGCAGGATCTGGTTCTCGTCGCACCACTCGCGCATGCGCTGCATGTACTCAACGGGGGCGAAGGAGGCGGAGCCGCCCTGATAGGTTTCCATGATCACGCCGGCGACTTGCCCGGCGGTGACATTGCGCGCTTCGAGGGACGTCAGGAAGAATTCGAAGGAGGTGTCTTCAGTGCGGAAGCCATCCGGGAAGGGGACCTGGACGAAGCCGGGATCGAGATTGACGATCCACTCTTTCAGCGCGGGGATGCCGCCGGCCTGCTGGGAGCCGAGGGTCCGGCCGTGGAAGGCTTTTTCGTGGGAGACGATGACGTTCTTGTTGGGGCCGCCGATCTTGACGCCGTGGGCGCGGGAGAGCTTGATGGCGCATTCGACGGTTTCCGACCCGACGGTGAGAAGGAAGACCTTTTTGTGGGGCTCCGGCATAAGGTCGGAGAGGCGCTTGACGAAGGTGGCGCGAACTTCGTTGGGAAAGCAGTAGTTGGTGAGGAGGCCGTGTTGGGCCTGTTTGACGATGGCGTCGACGATTTCGGGGCGGCCGTGGCCGGCGTTGGTGATAAGGACGCCGGAGGACCAGTCGATCCACTGGTTACCCCAGCGGTCACGGACGGTGGTGTTGAGGGCGGAGTCCCAGACGACGGGGGGTTGGCCTTGCATGGCGGCGGGCTCATAGTCGGCGAGTTGTTGCAGGATGGGGATGGATTCGGGGACGGGGAAGTCCGTCACGATGCGGCGGAGGGAGGTTTCCACGCGGGGGACGGGGCGTGGGGTGAGTTCGTAAGTTCTGGCCATAACCCTCTATTCTAAACGGCTACACTGGGGTTGCCGTGTTCAAACTTTGGCTGCGATTTTGTGTGGTGGGGGTGATGGGGTCGGTAGTGCAGACGGTGACGCTGTATTTGGGGCGGGATTTGGCGGGGCTGCACTATCTAGTGGCGACGGTATTGGCGGTGGAGGTGACGTTGGCGCACAACTTTACGTGGCATGAGCATTGGACGTGGAAGACGGCGGGGCAACCGTATTGGGGGAGGCGGGCGTGGAAGTATCAGTTGGGGACGGGGACGGTGGCGTTGTTGG
>JBBQRA010000244.1:0-8890 GCA_038215275.1 Bryobacterales bacterium
ATGCGTCATACCCGGCGCGGCGGCCCGGCGGGGTTCGATGCCCCGCCGGGCCGCAGCCGGTTGGGTTTTCGGTTTGGGCGGCTATCCGTTCGACCCGAGCGGTTTCCCCCGTAAGCGGTTCATTCCAAGGGATTTCGTTGATTACGGCGGGCTGTTCGGGTACTGGTTCGTTTTCGGCCGGTGCGCATGATTCTTCCGTGGGAGCCGGAAAATCGCGACGGAGCTCCTTAAGCTGCTTTTGGAACTGGGCGTAGGCCGTCTGATGGGCCTTCTTTTCTTGCCGGAGAGCTCGCCAGAGCTTATCGCGTTGAAGCCCGCTTTCGTAGCAGAACAGGGCGCGATCTTCGTTCGATAGATCGGGAAAATCGGCCATGGTGCCGTCGAGTAGATACTGGCGGGCCCGGGTTTCCATTCCGATGAGCCGTTCGAGTTGAAAGAGTTCGATGGCCATATGGCGGACGAGCGTTCGTTCGAGTTCGGAGTTTGGTTGGAATTGGCGGAGGTGCCGCTGATACAGCCGAACGAAGGATTGCCGATTGTCGGTTGAGAGGAGCGCGATGCTTTCGGGCAGGTCCTCTTCGAGGGCGTCGATGTGGTCTCCGGTGCGGAGCGAATTCAGGGAGCTGATGTGTTTGCCGATGCTGGAGACGGGTCCGCGGCTTTTGGCGCCGTTTTGGCGGGCGATTTCGGCGCGGCGCTGCTTTTGTTGTTCGGTCATGTGGAAAGGTCCTCCTGGACGCCTTTACGATGCCAGGGCGCAACGGGGATTCCGGGGGAGGGGTGCGCGGGAGGGCCGTGGTTATTGGGGAAAAATATTTTGAGTGTGTGTGAACGAGATTCTGCTGCGCTACCGAGTTTCGAACGACGGCTTGCGAACAATCAGTTAAGGGAAGGTTTTTCAGCGGTGCTGGAGGCCCGTGAGTGCGGCGACCCCTGGGTGAGCGTGATCGAAGTCGCTGGCTATGTGAGGTTGGGTGGCGATGCGGCGTTTGGCGCGAAAGTTCGGGGCGCCCCGCTGCCGTATACCGCTTTGGATGTACTGGCAGGACGCGGCGTGTCCGTCTTCTCGGCAACTCATTGGAGTGCCTCTGCGACTTTCCCGAGGATGCGCGACACGAATTGTGAGCAAAATCGAGAGCTACGCGAGTGTGTGGGATGCGATTGCGGATACACCGGAGCAGGCGGCCAATCTGCGAGCGCGGGCCGAACTTACGCAGAAGATTGCGGCGATCGTCCAACACGAGGGTTGGACGCAGGTTGAGGCCGCGCGGCGGTGCGGTGTGCCGCAACCAAGGATGAATGATTTGCTGCGCGGCAAAGTGTCTCCCTTTTCTTTGGACGCGCTGGTGAATATCTGCACAGCGCTGGGCCGCGGGGTACGCCTCGATCTTGAAGCGGCTTGATGATGACCATTCCTTCGATCGCCAGAGTGAGGCGACCGGATATTGTACTCGGTGTTTTCGCAATCGCGGCGGCTGGCTCCCAGCGCTGGCAAACGTCCCTGACGGCCGATTCGACCGAGTACATCCTTGTGGAGTCGCGATTGGCTGTAGTTTTGGCTCGGGCGGTGCGATTCAATCGATGATGTATCCGTCGGGGAGGGCGAGCTGTGGTTTGGATGACACCGGCAGGCTACCCAGTTGAGTGGAACTTTTGCGGGTGGCAGCACTACCTATGGTTCGACGGTGAAGTAAACACCGGGCGGGCGCTGCTGAGCGGAGCGGTCTTCTAGAGAAACGGGATTTCAATGAGTTAGGCCAGACGACGCAGATTGAGGTGCCGCGGGGGACTCAGTTGATTCATCGGCTGGGTTATACGTATCCGGCGAGGGGCAACAACGGGAACGAGAGTGGGCATAGCCTCACGACGACACAGCGGACGTGGAACCAGGACTTCGTTACGATTCCCTGAACCTCCTGTCCTCGATGACGGAGGAGAGCACCTATTGGCGCCGGGGACCAGACTAGACCAAGTTGGTTTGGTGTGCTATTGTCATCGCATGGAAGTTAACCTCTATGAGGCGAAAACGAAGCTTTCCCAGCTCGTCGAGCGGGCCATGGTGGGAGAGGAGATCATTATCGCCAAGGCGGGGAAGCCCATGGTGAAGTTGGTTCGCCTGGATGTTTCGCCGAAGCGTGTTTTGGGCTCGGCCGCTGGCAGCATTGCATACAGCAAAGGCTGGGACGCCGCGATGAGTGACGATGAGCTGAACTCACTGTTGGGTGGGTGACCGGGCGACCGTGAAACTGCTACTCGACACGCACACGTTTTTATGGGCGATTGATCAGCCAGCAATGCTCTCGAAGAAAGCGGCCAAAGCATTGCTGGATGAGAGGAACGAGCTGTACGTGAGCGTCGCTTCGATTTGGGAGATCCGGCTGAAAGTCCAGGCGGGGAAGTTGAAACTGCCGATGGAGCCGGAATATCTGGAATCTAATTTGAGGAAGCTCGGGGTCAAGGCCTATCTGCCGGTCGAACTCTTTCACGTCTACCAGACGGATCGACTGGCGATGATCCACAAAGATGCCTTCGACCGTTTGCTGGTCGCGCAGGCGATGGTGGAGGGCATGACGCTGGTATCCAAAGATGCGGCGATGGCGGCTTATGGTGTTACGGTGCTGTGGTAGTTGCCATCGCTACGCCGAGTTCAATCTGATGTTGCGCCTGGGGATGATTGGCTGAGGAACAAAATCGATCGCTCTCAACATTAGTCATATGCGGGCGCCCCCAGCCGCTCATCAACCGGCAATCGCAATGAGCGAACGGTCAACAAGGCCAACAGTAATTGAATCTGATATCTTCGATCGATGATGAAGCCGTTAGGAGCTCGGACTGCCGGTGACGTTACTGTTTTGTTGCACGCCTGGAGCGCGGGTGATGCGGACGCCATGGGCCAACTGGTGCCCATTCTCTATGCTGAGCTGAAGCAAATCGCCCACTCGATCACCTGGCGCGGCGCTGCCAAACCCAATGTATGATGGCGGGGGGAGCCACTTCCGGCAATTAGAAGCGCACGGCATCGAACGGTAAACCAGAGGCAGCACACTAGACGGCATGGTAACCTCGCCATGCACTCGACTTGTTGACATGAGTAACGTTAAGGGCACACTCCGGAATCGCCGCCAGTTCTTGGGCGGCATGGCGCTCGCCGCTTCTCCGCAACGCCGCCCGAACGTAGTCTTCATCCTGGTAGATGACCTCCGATTCGACGAACTAGCTTGCACCGGGCACCCCTTTGCCTCCACCCCTGTGGCGGACCGCCTGGCGCGTGAAGGCGCTAGTTTCCGGAACGCGTTTGCCACCACACCGCTCTGTTCTCCCTCACGGTCCGCTTTTCTGACGGGCACCTATAGCCACACCAATGGGATTGTCGACAACGTGGCGCGCGATGCCCAGAGCCACCGCCTAGTGACTTGGCCAAGGTTGCTCCACGATACCGGCTATCGCACCGCCTTCCTGGGCAAATGGCATATGGGCAACGACGACTCGCCCAGGCCCGGCTTTGACCGTTGGGTCAGCTTCCGGGGCCAAGGCGAATGTCTGAATCCCGCACTCAATATCGACGGCCGCCTAACCGTCTCCACCGGCTACGTCACCGATATCCTCAGCCAGCACTCCGTCGATTTCATCCAACAGCAGGGTCAACGGCCCTTTTGCCTCTATTTGTCCCACAAAGCGATTCATCCCAACGTGCAGCAGGCCAACGATGGTTCGGTTGACCTGTCCAAGGGCGACGACCCGGATCAGTTCATTCCGGCTGAGCGTCATCGCCAACTCTACGAAGGCCGGATTCCACCTCGGCGGGGCAACTACCTGAATCCGCCTCAGAACAAACCGGCGCTGCAAGATCCTGCTCCCGGTATGACCCCTCTGGGGCCAATGACTGGCACGAGCGACCGCAGCATCCTGGCCCGCATGCGCATGATGAAGGCTGTCGATGAATGTACGGGCGCGATCGTTAAGGCGCTGGAGCAGAATGGCGTCCTCGACGACACCGTGATCGTTTTCACCTCCGACCACGGTTACTTCTACGGGGAGCACTGCCTCGGCCCGGAACGAAGGCTGGCCTACGAGGAAGCCATCCGGATCCCGCTGTTGGTGCGTTATCCGAAGCGGTTCCGGCCGGGTTCGCAACCGGCGCAAAGCGTGCTGAGCATTGACGTGGCGGCCACCGTTCTCGAACTGGCCGGCTTGACACCGCCGCGTCCATTTCACGGACGTCCTCTCTGGTCCAAGCAGCATCGCGATGCGGTCTTGGTCGAGTACTTCTCTGACCGTGTCTTTCCGCGTATCCGCCAGATGGGCTACCAGGCGGTGCGTACCGATCGCTGGAAGTACATCCACTATTTGGATCGTCAAGGCGCGGATGAATTGTATGATCTTCGGAAAGATCCGTTTGAATTGAACAACTTGATCGGCGATTCCCGCGCGCCGCTGCCGATGCTGAAGGCCCGCTTGCGAGATCTTTTAGCCGAAGCCGCGGGAACTCCGTCAGGCAGTTAGAAGAGCACAGCCCGCGAAGGCGCGGCACCAAGGGGCGATGAACTGGCCCATCCAGCCGGGCCGGAGCGAGTCCGTTGTGCGCGATTCCCTAAAAAGAGCGGGAGACCGGATTCGAACCCACGACGCCCAGCTTGGGAACTTGCACGTCATTTGGAAATAAAGAACTTCTGCGTCCATGGCGTAAATCGTGACCATAGAAATACGCCGAGTTTTCACGTAATCGGGAGAGTCGGCAGCAACCGCTGGCCTTTACCTCCCGGCCGTTCATCCTCTGTGGCCTTCCGGTCCGAAAGCCGCCTCTGGACCAATTACTCTTCGAGCGGAGGAACGGAAACTTCCTCCTCCAAATCACGGGGCATCCTCAATTCGGTTTGCCGTTCGGGCAGGACCGGCTGGTTCTCATCTTTCTTGCCACATTGGCCGTTCGCCAGAAAAGCCAAATCGTCCGCTTCCGTTCCGCCGGCGAAATGCTCGACACCTTTGGAATGGCGAAGGGCGGCAAGGAATACCGCCGGATGGTCGCCGCCTTCGAACGGATCTTCGGCGCCACCATGTTCTTTGCGACAGAGTCAAACCGGTCGGCTGCGACCGTCGTCCATCGGAGCCGATTCAATTTCTTGAAGGAAGCAGAGATCTGGTACAGCCGCACCAATTCGATTCCGAGCGGCGAGAACGTCATAACTTTGAGCGATGAATTCTACTCCGAAGTATCCGGCCACCCGATCCCGGCCGACCTCGAGGCGATCAAGTTCCTCGGTGCCGCGCCGGCGCTTCTTGATCTATTCATGTGGTTGAGCTACCGGTGCTTCGTTGCGAAAGGGTCAGAGACGATTCCGTTGTTCGGACCCTTCGGCCTCACCCAACAACTTGGATGCGTCGAGTATTCTCGCCCGAGCCGATTTCGGGCAATGCTGGAGCAGTGGCTTCGAACCCTTCGAGGCCTATGGCCTGATTGTCCGGCTGCGATTTCAAACGATGGTCGAGTCCTGGTGATTTGCAATGCGACTTTTGTTCATCCAGCCCAGTTCTCCGCGATCTTTCAGGGCGAAAATAATCTATTCATAACGAATTCTACCGCGAGATCGCCGCGCATCCCATTCCGACTGATAGCAAGCCGTTAAGGTGCTTGCCAACTCCCCAGGAGCCCTCGATCTCTTCATGTGGACCACCTACCGCTGCTTCGCCGCTAAGGGCATGGAGAGGATTCCACTGTTCGGGCACCTTGGATTGGCGCCCCAGCTCGGATGCGTTGAATATTCCCGCCCACGGCGCTTCCGGGCGACGCTCCAAAGTGGATTGAGCCTACCCACGCTCTCTGGCCCGAACGCCCAGCGTCCATTTCAACGGACGGCGGGCACCTTTTTGTTGGTTCGCGACGACAGGGGCAGAGATCCCATTGCAGCTCTTGCGGCCCAACCCAGCAATCATTCGATCAGTTTCGAGCACGAAGGGAGTCTAGCGCCGTGGCCGGAACCATCCACAACGGCGTTTCACTTTCCCTTCTGTGAACGTGCGGCGTAACAGCGTATGTCAGAAGTGATGATATACTTCTGACAAATATGGAAATTTTAGCGAACACCATCTTGAACCACCTCATCCAGGCATCGGAAGGCGTTCCGGTGGCGGCAAAAGAACTCCTCCACCTCGGGACCCGCGTCGCCGTGGATCAGACACTTTCGCGACTGGTTCGCCGGGGCAACCTGATACGTGTTGGGCGCGGCCTTTATGTCAGACCGATTGCGGGCCGCTTTGGCAGTCGTCCGCCGGAGGCTAGCAGAGTCATACAAGCTCTGGTCGAACAGCGCGGGGAAAGCATCGTCCCCCATGGTGCCGCAGCCGCCAACGAATTGGGTCTCACCACTCAGGTGCCGGTGCGGGAAATCTACCTGACATCTGGCCCTACGCGGCAACTGACGTTAGGCAAGCAGGTCATCGAACTCCGTCACGCTCCGGCATGGCAACTTGCACTGCCAGGCCGTCCGGCAGGCAGGGTGATTCGTGCCCTGGCATGGATGGGGCCCGAACACGCGGGCAACGCGATCGAAGCAGTTCGCAGCCAACTCACCGAATCAGAGCTAAGTGCGATTGTTGGGTTACGTAGATTGCTGCCGACGTGGATGGCGCAACAAGTGAGCAAGCTCGCATCGAATGCCTGAGAAATTCCTCAAGTTGTCAGCAAGCGACCGGCGCGAAGCGCTGGCGGTGGCTGCCGCCGCTTCCGGCCGGCCGCTCCATCTGCTGGACAAAGACGTGTGGCTGGTTTGGCTTCTGGATGCGCTTTTCCGGGCACCGTTTGGCGAACATCTTGTCTTCAAAGGCGGCTCTTCGCTGTCCAAGGGATATCAGATCATCAGTCGATTCTCCGAGGACGTTGACCTCACCTACGACATCCGCGCGCTTGCGCCTGAACTGGCTGGCCCTGGGCCCGACACTGGGCTCGACCCGGTACCACCAACCCGCAGCCAGGAAAAACGTTGGACCAAAGAGATCCGCACGCGCCTGCCGGTTTGGATTAGCGAACGGGTTTTGCCAAGGATTGCAACGGCGATCCAGGGTCAAGGCTTGTCAGCGGCGCTTTCGATGGAACAGGAGAAGGTGTTCTTCGAGTACACACCGTTGGCGGCAGGTTCTGGATACGTACGTCCGGTCGTGATGCTTGAGTTTGGTGCTCGATCAACTGGCGAGCCGTGGGAGTCCCGATTGATCACTTGCGATGCGTCACCGAGCGTGTTGGGAGTTGTCTTTCCTGAGGCCAAGGTCCGGGTGATGCGGCCAGAGAGAACCTTTTGGGAAAAGGCGACCGCCATTCACGTCTTCTGCGAGCAAGGTGCGTTTCGAGGGGGCGAACGCTTCGCGCGGCACTGGCACGACTTGACTCGGCTGGACCAAGCCGGCGTAGCGGATGCAGCAATCCACGATCGCGCCCTCGCGGCGGCTGTGGCGAAGCACAAGTCGATGTTCTTTTCTGAGAACAACACCGCAGGCGAGTTGATTGATTACGTCGCAGCCGTATCAGGTAACCTGCGGCTAGTTCCTCACGACAAGGCGCTTTCCAGTTTGTCGCGGGATTACGAGAGCATGCTCGAAGACGGGCTGCTGTTTGACGATGCGGAACCGTTTGAGAAGCTGATGAACCAATGCCGAGCCTTGGAGGCCCGAGCCAACAATCCAGCCTAAGAATTCGGGAAACTTGAAATGAGCGATTCAAGGCGGTCCGATGAATCCAACGACTTAGCCGCCAGATGCGAACAACTCGAACTTGAGAATCAGTGGCTACGATCTCTTCTGATCGAGCACCGCATCGCACTCCCAAACACCTCGCCCGACCCACCAACAGCCCCACCGCCTGCGCCGTTGGCACTGAAGACAACACAGAAAATCGCGGTGTTTCGGTCGTTGTTTCGCGGCGCGAGGACGTCTACGCACAGCGCTGGGAAAGCCCAGATGGCCGTTCGGGCTACTCACCCAAAACCGAGCGCGACTGGAAGGCGTACTATGCCGCCAAGCCCGAAGATCGCAAACGAGTGGACAAGGAGACAAGGAAGAACATCCCGCTCGACGACGAAGCGATCCACGCGCACCTTGCCGGCAAGCACACTATAGGTGTTTATTCGCTACTGCTCGACGAAACTTGTTGGTTCCTCGCGGCCGACTTCGACAAGAAGAGCTGGCAGGAGGACGCCGCGGCGTTCCGTGACACGTGCATTTCCCACGGCGTGCCGGCCTCGGTTGAGTGCTCCCGATCCGGAAACGGCGCCCATGTTTGGATTTTCTTCGAGCGGCCTGTTCCGGCAACCGTGGCTCGCCGATTGGGATCGTTGCTTTTGACTCAAACCATGGAAAGGCGCCATCAACTCGGATTGGATTCTTATGATCGATTCTTTCCGAATCAAGACACCATGCCCAAGGGTGGCTTCGGAAACCTCATCGCCCTGCCGCTTCAGAAAATCCCACGCGAGCAAGGCCGCACCGAGTTCCTCGACGAAACAATGCGCCCCCATCCGGATCAATGGCACTATCTCAGTTCCGTTCAGCGGATGACGCTGGCCGGCGCGGAACGACTGATTGCGGATGCCTTGCAGCAGGGCGGAGACCTCATTGGCGTTCGCTCTTCCAGCACCGAGGATGACGAAGTGCCCGATCCTTGGACGCTTCCGCCATCTCGAAGACGGCCCGAAAAGCCAATCAAAGGGCCGCTGCCGGCGTCGGTCCAAATCGTGCGGGCGAACTTGCTCTTCATCGAAAAGAAGGGCTTGCCTCCCGACCTGATGAACCGGCTCCTTCGTCTTGCGGCTTTTCAAAATCCGGAGTTCTACAAGGCGCAGGCTATGCGGCTCTCGACCTACGACAAGCCGCGAGTCATTGCCTGCGGAGAAGATCTTCCTCG
>JBBQRA010000245.1:0-8858 GCA_038215275.1 Bryobacterales bacterium
CTTGCGTGCGCTGAAGCTCAAAGCTGGCACCGAATCCGATACCGAGTCTGCTCGCCAAATGCAGGAAGCCAAACGCGCCTTGTTTGCCGACCTAAACCCGGGGCGGAAAAGCGCATGAGAAAGCGGCTGTGGAAATGCCGGACCGTGGAAAGCCAGGAGAACCAAAATCAGGTTCCCCTCCCTTTCCACCGCCCTTGGAATCGCTCCGCGATTCCCACATTCCCACAGCCTCGACGACGATGTCCTTACAAAATCAAGAAAGGAGCCCGAAAACACCACCCCAATCCTTTAGGCTCATCCTTCAATGAGAAAATGCTGAGACGAAGCTTGGAAGGTCGTTTGTGAGTTTGTGCAATCGGACGGATTGCGGAAACATATGCTCGCCGTGGAGACGTGCATGGTGGCCTACGCCCGGCAACAGGGCGGCGACGAGGAGGCCTACGCCATAACCGGCCTGCTCCACGATTTCGATTGGGAGATTCATCCCAACCTGCCCGATCACCCCACTAAAGGCGAAGCCATCCTCGAAGCGCGCGGCGTTTCGGCCGAAATCCGCCGGGCGATCCTTTCGCACGCCGACTTCACCGGCGTAAAACGGGAATCGCCGATGGAGAAGACGCTCTTCGCCTGCGACGAACTCGCTGGCTTTCTTACTGCCTGCTCCTATGTCCGACCCAGCCGCAGCGTCCACGAGGTCGACGTGAAATCGGTGCGGAAGAAGTTGAAAGACAAAGCCTTCGCCCGCGCGGTGAACCGGGACGACGTCATCAACGGCGCTGCCGAACTCGGCATGGACCTCGACGCCCACATTGAATTCTGCATCGGCGCGATGCGGGACCGGGCGGAGTTGTTAGGATTGCAAGGAACGGTTTAATTGCGGAAGCCACGCTTGGCCGGTGCTGGGCCTGGTCTTCAAAACCAGTGTGCGTCGCGTAAGCGGCGCGGTGGGTTCGACTCCCACTGGCTTCCGCCATCCTCTCCCCCTCTGTGCCCGACCTCCCTCTTTGGAAATGGCTTCTCGGCGCTGCCTGCGCCTTCTCAATCGGCGTTGCCAAGACTGGCGTTCCGGGCTTGGGCATTCTCGCCGTGCCGCTGTTCGTCTTCACCGTGGGCGACGCTCGCCAATCGGCCGCGTGGCTCCTACCGTTGCTAATCGTCGCCGACTGCTACGCCGTAATCTCCTACCGCAAGCAGGCCGCCGCCAACGCGCTTTTCTCCCTGCTGCCTTGGGTGATGGCCGGCATGGCCGGAGGCGCCGCCGTGCTGGTCTATCCTGACGCGGTGATCCGGCCGCTGGTCGGCGGCATCACGCTCTCGATGTTGTTGCTCTTCCTCTGGCGCCTTCGCTACGCCACGGGCCCGCCGCCGACCGGCTGGTGGTTCTCTGGCTTCTTCGGCTCCGCGGCTGGCTTTGCCACGATGGTCGCCAACGCCGCCGGCCCCATCATGAACATCTACCTGCTCTCGCGGAAGCTGCCGCGAGAGGAATTTGTCGCGACGGGCGCCTGGTTCTTCTTCTTCGTGAACCTTACCAAGGTGCCGGTTTATTCCATGCACGGGCTATTCAGCGAACAGGGTCTGCTCTTTGATGCCGTGCTCGTCATCCCGACCCTCACCGGCGCGATGGTGGGCCGCAAGCTGATATCCCGCATTCCGGAACAGGTGTTCCTGACCGCGGTGATCGTGCTCGCTTTCCTCGCGACGATTCTGCTATTCCTCCCCCCGCGGCATTAAGCCGGCGGGGTCGGCGCCTCGACGCCGGTGAGACCCTGATCCGCCTGCGCGGGCACGTAGCCGGGGTTCGGCTTGGGCATTGCCGCCTTCACCTGCTTCCGCCATTTGCCGAGAGCCTGTTTCAGCTTCTGCGCCACGTCGCCATGCTGATTCACCAGATTCCGCTTTTCGCCGGGATCCCGCGCGAGGTTATACAACTCCAGCCGGTTGTCTTCGTAGAACTCGATCAGCTTCCAATCGCCGTCGCGGATGGCGCCTCCCGGCGCGCCACCCTGATTCGAGTAGTGCGGATAGTGCCAGAAGAGCGATCGCGGCTTCAGCGGCTGTTGCTGCAGCGCGGGCACGAAGCTAACACCGTCGAGGCCCTTCGGCACCGGCAGCCCGGCTAGTTCGCAGATGGTCGGCAGGAAATCGACACTCGAGATGGGCGTCGCGTTGACGCCCTTCGCCACGCCCGGCCCCGCGGCCAGGAAAGGCACCCGGATGCCGCCTTCGTACAAATGCCCCTTCCCGTTCCGCGCTGGCGAGTTGTCCGTCACCGGGTCCTTCGCCTTGCCCTCGAACCGCAGCCCGCCATTGTCGCCCGTCAACAGGAAGACTGTGTCTTCCGCCCGGCCCAACTCCTGCAGTTTCTGCCGCAGCCGGCCCACCGAGTCGTCGAGGGTCTCCATCATGGCCGCATAGATCGGATTTCCCGTCAGGCCCATGAACTCGATTTTCTTCTTGTACTTCTCAATCAACGCCGCGGACGCCTGCAATGGCGTGTGCACCGCGAAGTGCGGGAAGTACAGGAAGAAGGGGCTCCCTTTGGCGGATTCGAGGAACTTCCCGGCTTCGGTCGTCAACGCGGCGGTTAATAGATCGTCCTTCGCGCCACCCTGCAGATTCGGCAGAGCAAACGGCCCGAAGTAGCCCGGCGGCGAACCCTTCTCCGTGCCGGCCACGTTGAGATCAAAGCCCTGCTGCTCCGGTCCGAAACCGGCACCGCCGAGATGCCACTTGCCGACGCTGGCGGTCCGGTAGCCAGCCGGCTTCAGCAGCTCCGCGATGGTTGTTTCCGCCAGCGGCAGTTGCTGCTTGAACGTTGGCGTGAGGACCTTGGCCGTAGGCCACTGCTTCCGCCCCGGAATCCAATCGGTCAATTGCAGGCGTGCCGGATACTTCCCCGTCAGCAGCGCCGCCCGCGAGGGCGAGCAGACGGGGCAAGCGGCATACGCCTGAGTAAACTTCAGGCCATCTTTAGCCAACGCGTCGATATGCGGCGTCTCGTGATACGGGTGACCCGTGCAGCCAAAGTCGCGCCAGCCGATATCGTCGACATACACCAAAACGAAACTTCGCTTGGCGGGAGCCGCAGCCAGATTGGCGGCTAAAATGCTTGAAAGGAACGTGCGGCGAGAAACATTCGTCATTTACGGCACCAGAAAGCCTTGATCATACGTCAGAATCATTACATGAGTCGTTGGCTGACCAAATTTTGGCCTAGTTTACGAAAGGGCACTGCAAGAATTTGGCGGCGCTTCTTTCTTCCGTGGATGCGGCCAATTCACGGCGCGTTTCCGTTAACGCGCATTGGCGTGGCTTTTCTCATTTTGTTCGCACTCGCGGTTTGGTTTCAAGGGGTTCTGCACCTCGACCTCGTTCTGCTCGTGGCAGGACTGGCCGGCATTCTCGTGGTGACTTCCCTGCTCCTTTGTACATTTGTTGGCGCTGCGTATCTAGCCTGGCGTTCGAAGCGGGCTCAGACGCCCGGGTTGCTCGACCTCGAAACGAAGACCCCACAGCCGACCGGCTACCGCGTCCGCTACCCCCGATGGATCCCGTTCACGCTCGTCCAATGGCAGTGGGTCGACGACGGCCTCGGAGAGACAGCGGCGGAGATCACGCTGGACCGCGAGCGTGGCGAACTTGTAGAAATGGCGGCCCCGCAGCGGCGCTGCATCGTCGAGCGCGTCGTCCGGCGCTTCGCCGTTCGCGATCTATTCGGCCTTTCGGAAATCGCATGGCGCCGCGCGGAAACCGTGAGTCTGCGCGTGTTGCCGGAACGCGGCATGCTGGCGCAGATGCCGCCGCCCGCCGGGATGGCCGACGGCGATGACCTCTCCGATGTCTATGCCGAGCCCCGTGGCGACAGGGTCGAAATGCGGCAGTACGCCCCCGGCGACCCGCTGCGCATGGTTCTTTGGAAGGTCTACGCACGGACGAACCGCATGATGGTGCGCACACCGGAACGCAGCGTCGCAGAGCGGCGTAAGGGTTGCGCGTACCTGGTGGCAAGCGCCAACGATGACGCCACTGCCGCCGTCGCCCGCGTCGCCGTCGAACGGGGGCTGTTGGGCGACGACTGGTGCTTTGCCGCGGACGGCGTCGACCGGCACGCGACGGAGCGGGAAGAAGCCCTTGAAATCCTCGCCCGCAGCGGCGAAGCCGACACCACGGAGCGGGATGCCAATTTGGGAGCGTTCCTGACCAAAATGGAAAACGAAGGGTACCAATTCTGCATTTTGCTGCTGCCCCCGGAAGCAGAAGCCTGGGCGCACGCCGCCACGCAGGTCACCGGCACCGGCATTATGCGGATGCAGATATTGACCGGCGTCGAAGCCGTGCAGCCCGAGGAAGAAGCGGTCCCGGCGTGGAAGGAGCGGCTAACCAAATGGTTCCTCCGCCCCACCGTCGACGACGAGCACACGCTCGATGAACTGCGGCAGTTCGCGATCGGTTCGGCTGGGTTGGCCACGTCGGCTGGCGTGGCCGAACGGCGGACCGGCCACCTGTTCCAGGATATCCTCGGAGGTAGGGGCTAAATGACGTCGCGCAATTCGATCTGGTGGAAGCTGCCCGGCGTGGTCATCTGGATGACCGCGGTGGGTTTACTGGCGGCCGGATACACGTCGGGCTTCGGCCTTCTCTTCGCCCTGCTCGGGGTCGTCGCCGCGTTCGCACTGGCGGGCCGTTTGGAGACGCTTCCCATTCGGTTGAGCCGGATCTGGCTGGTCGCGGCCGGGGCCATGGCGCTCACGTTCGGCATCAGCTTGTTCCTGCGCGGCAACAGCGGCATCGTAGGCGTGCTGGGTAGCGAAGTGGTCTACGCCCTGACGGAAGCCGAAAACTGGTTCATGGGCGTGGTTTGTTGGCTCGCCCCGGTGTTGCTCTCCGCCCGGCGTTACTCGATGTTCCTGACCCTCGAAGCCGCCTCGCTCGTTGGCATCTTTTCGAGCATCCTGGCCGCCCATCGGGACGGCTCCATCCATCGGCCCTTCTTTCTTACCGATTGGCTGCTCGAACGCAATTACGACCCCATGCCCTTCTTCCTGGGTGCGGGAGCTCTCCTCGGAATCTTGCTGGTCGTCTGGATGCTCAGCCGCAGTTCGGCTAAACGGACCCTGCTCGATCCGGCGTTATTAATCGCCATGATCGTCGCGCTGTTCCTGTTTCTCCCCGATGGCAAACTGCGCCAGCTCTCGGCTTTCGCCGGCGGCAACGGCGGCAACGACAAAGACAAGAAGGAACAACGGCATCACGGCGGCCAAGGCGGTAAGGGCGAAGAGAAGCAGGAGCAGGGGCAAAATCAGGACCCGAATCCGACGAACGGCGAGGGCCGCCGCAGTTTCCCTGTGGCAGTAGTCAGTCTCCACGACGACTACCAGCCCCCGTACGGCACCTTCTATTTCCGCCAGGATACCCTCAGCAACTACAACGGCCGCCGCTTGGTCCGCGACGCCTCCGGCAAGCTCGATACCGACGTCGGCATGCCGTTCCCCGCCGAGCCGATTGAAGTTCCGCTGCGCGACCGCTCCGATGTCGCCAAGGGCGGCCGGGAGCGCATCGCTCACCGCCTCCGTACCACAGTTGCGTTGATGACGCCTCATTCCAAGCCTTTCGGCCTGATCGACGTCGCCAAGCTCGAGCCGGCCCCGAACCCCGACGCCAAACGGTTTGAACGGGCCTATAAGGTGGAATCCATCGTCCTTGATGCCGACTTCGGCACCCTGCTCAACCGCTCCCTCGGCTCCGAAAACTGGAGCCCCGAGATGTGGCATCACTATACCGACGTGCCCGAGGACGGGCGTTACCGCGAGATTGCCGAGAAGGCCAAAGAGCTGCTCCCGGCCCATCTCCGCGGCATCCCGATCGCACAAGCTCTAGCCATCAAGTTCTGGATGGATAAGAACACCACCTATAACCTGAACGTGCCGCAGGTGGACGAAGATGCCGACCCCGTGGCCAGCTTCCTGTTCGGCGACCGCAATGGCTACTGCGTCCATCTGGCCCATTCCGCCGTGTACCTCTTCCGCACGCTTGGCGTTCCGGCCCGCGTGAGCATTGGCTACGCCGTCGGAGCGCGCCAGCGCGGGGATGGCTCCACCATCCTGATCCGCAATGGCGACGCGCACGCCTGGCCGGAGGTTTACGTCCGCGACCTCGGCTGGGTGGTCCTCGACATCACGCCCGAGAAGGTGATCACACCGCCGCAGGAAGAAAAGGTCGATCAGGATCTCCAGCGGATGCTGGGCGAAATGGCCCGCCAGACCCCAGGGTCGCCCAAGGAAGAGAACCCGCCCGCCGGCGACGGCGACCTGCGGAAGGCGCTCGCTGAAGCACTGCAGGGCCTGAGCAAGGCGATGGTTCCGGTGATCCTTTTTACGCTGCTGGCGCTCTACCTGATGAAGTTCTGGCGCCGCGTCGAACCCCGATTTTGCAGCCCGTCCCGTCTGCCTGTCGCGTCCTACCGGGCCACACTCGATTCACTCGCGGACCTCGGTTTCTATCGCGACTACGGCACCTCCCGCGAGGCATTCGCCAAACGGCTTGCCCCGCAGGCGCCCGAACTGGTCGACCTGACCAACCTGCATATGCAGGCGGCGCTTGGCGCGACTGTGCCCTCCGTGGGCCGCGAAAAGTATCTGGCTCTCTCAGCGGCAGTTGCCCGCCAGGCTGGCCACGGCATTCAATGGTGGCGCCGTGTGCTCGGCGTCCTGCATCCACTTTCGTGGTGGAAGGTCTCATAGCGCTGAAAATCTTCTAAACATGGATCCCTCAACCACTCCCGCCCCCCATCCATTGATCCCGGCCGCCGAAGTCGCCCGCGTCCTTGGCAGCCGCCTGCGCGCCGCCATCAAAGGCCGCGACGAGGTCATCAACCTCATTCTCACGGCGCTTTTCGCCGACGGTCACGTCCTACTCGAAGATTACCCCGGCTCGGGTAAGACGACACTCGCCAAGGCCCTCGGCGAGTCCATCACGGACGCCAGCGGCAACCACATCGCCGCTTTCCGGCGCGTCCAATTCACGCCTGACCTGCTGCCCAGCGACATCACCGGCGTCAGCATTTTCGACCCTCCCACCGGCCGTTTCGAGTTCCGCCCCGGCCCGATCTTCGCCCACGTTCTGCTCGCCGATGAGATTAACCGGACCTCGCCGAAGGTCCAGTCCGCCATGCTCGAATCGATGGCGGAAAAGCAGGTGACGGTCGACAACGTTACCTACCCCCTCGATCAGCTTTTTTTCGTCATCGCCACGCAGAACCCGCGCGATCTCGCCGGTACTTATCCGCTTCCCGTGGCGCAGCTCGACCGGTTCCTGTTCAAAATCAACATGGATTACATCGACCGCGAGTCCGAGGTCGAAGTCCTCAACACGCGCCGTGAGCGCCGGTCCGCACCCTCCGACCGGCTCGTCGGCCGGGATGAGGTCATCGTCGCTCGACAGTTGATCGAGCAGTACGTTTACGTCCACCCGCTCATCAACCACTGCCTTGTCGATACCGCACGCAACCTCCGCGCCCACAAGAAGGTTCTCCAAGGCCTCAGCACCCGCAGTCTCGTCCTGATGATCCCGGCCCTGCAATCGATGGCGATGCTCGCCGGCCGCGACTACGTCTCCCCTCAGGACATCCACTACCTCGCCCCCTACGTCTTCGGCCATCGTCTCGTCATCGCCCCCGGCGCCGGCGATATGAAGAAGGTTGTGCACGAGTGCCTGGCCGAGCCGCTCGAACATCTCACCCGGATGACGCTGGCCGGCCAATCGCCGGTCCCCGCGCCGCCTGCCGACCCCTACCCCGCTGGTCCCGTGAACTAATGCGCCTCCTGGTCCTGCTCCTCCTTAGTTTCGCCACCCTTCTGGCCGAGGACCTCGACCTCGCCTCCGCGCGCAATCTCATTGACCGTGGCCGCTTCGTTCGTATCCGCGAAATCGCCGAACAGACGCTCCGCGAAAACAAGACCTCCATCATGGGCAACTACCTGATGGGGGTGTCCATGCATCGCGGCGAAGCAAACCTGCCATTGGCCCGGTATTACCTCGGCCGCGCGCGGACGCTGGTGGAGAAGGCCGAACTCACCGGCTTTGACGCCAACCGCTCCGAACTCCATTCGAACGTACTATTTGAAATGCTCCTCGTCGCCGGGCTGACCGAGAAGCACGACGAGCAGCTCAAGATCGTCGCGGAGTTCAACGAACTCTTCCGCATCGACATGGGTGAACGGACCGGCTGGGCGCTGATGAAGATGGGCCGGCACGAAGAGGCGCTCAAGCTGATGCGCCACTATGTCGAGTCGAAGGACCCCGACGTCCGCCGCGGCGCTCTCAACACGATCGGCTCCATCGAAATGACGCTCGGCAACTACGAAGAGGCTTTCCGCTGGTTCACAATTCTAAAGAGCGAACTCACCGAGCGCGACCGCGTGAACATCGCAACTCTGGTCCGCAATCGCGCCGAAGTCGCCACCGTCCTGCTCCGCTTCCAGGAAGCCGAAGCCGACACCCTCTACGCCACGAAGCATTTCCATCCGTCCAGCAATTCGAACCCGTGGATGTCGCTCGCCATCCTGTACGTTGGCCAAGGCCGGCTGGCTGAATCCCTCGGCGCGCTACGCAATATGCACTCTTGGGACAAGCGCAGCGACCCTACTCTCGAACAGCAACGCTGGAACGATGGCCAGCAGGCTACCGCCGTCATCCTGATGGCCGCTGGCTATAACACCGAAGCGCTGAACATCCTCCGCAAAATCCGCAATAAGCCAGACCGCCGCGGGGTCACCAGCGGCAGTGCGGAACAGGCCGAAATCGGACTCCTTTACCTTTATCGCGAAGCGCTGCAACTCCAGCGCGAGCAGATCCGC
>JBBQRA010000246.1:0-8809 GCA_038215275.1 Bryobacterales bacterium
TGCGCCGCTTCGCGGTGGGTATCCTCAAGTCATTTCAGAAACCCGCCCAATCCATCGCCGCGATGATGCGCAAACTCACGTTCAGGACGCGTCTCGTCTTCGACTACTTGCGGATGACTCAAAATTCGAGCGCCCGGGGACGCCTATTGAAAACAAATTTGCCGTGGCCTATATGGCCCGGGCCGTGGCAACTCGAACATTCGAGCTCATTGCTGTCTCCCCATTTCTCGGCCAGGCCTTTCCCCAGCGCGACACTGCCTACCGGCACATAAGCAATGTACGGGGTGTTCGGGTCCCGCAGTTCGAATTGCTCGAAATCCTCCGGGCCTTCGAGGATCCTCTGGCCGAGCGGTTCGTGTGCACCCTGGCGGTCGAATTTGAAGCAAGCCGGCGATTTTCGACTTGGGGATCATGGAAGCCTCGACCACGCGGACGAACGAGGCTCTTTGCTCGGGAAGGGTCGGCGTTCGGGCAGGGTGTGTGCGCTTCCCTTTATCCCGGCTCGTCGAACGGGTGACCCGCATCCGGGAACCGACGCAGAGACGTTTGACCGCCTCCGGAAAGAAGTTTCGATCCGATAGCGGAGAAGGACATACCAATAAAACGAAGCAAGAGAAACTTACGACCGCTAACTCGGCGCATTGCGAAGCCATAGGAAACCAAACCAAAGGGGGCCCGTTGCTTGCGGTCAGAAGATTATGTAATATACCCATGCTTGCTAATGGAGGCTGAAACGATTTCGGCGCAAAGAATAGTTCGAGCGGCCCTGTCCCTGATTTTGGCGATCGGGGCCGGAGCGGTCTGCGTGGCCGCGCCGTCGTCTGATGCCCAGGTGGTAAGTCTGCGCCGTCTCACTGAGCAGGAGTACCGCCACTCCATCGCCGATATCTTTGGTAAGGAGATCGAGGTCCGCGGCTCGTTTGAACCCACGAAACGGTCGAACGGTTTAGCGGCGGTCTCCACCGCCTACCTTTCGGTGACGCCGGTTGGTTTCGAATCTTTCAGCAAGATGGCGAATGATATCGCCGCTCAAGTTACGGCTGAAAATTACCGCGCCAAGCTGCCGTGCGCTCCCAAGAGTGCAAAGGCCCCTGACGACGCCTGTTCCACCAAGATCCTTAGCCATTATGGCCTGCTGCTGTTCCGTCGCCCGCTTACCGGCGCTGAACTTGATAACCGGGTAGGCCTGTCGCGCCGCATAGCCGAACAGACGAACGATTTCTATGAAGGCCTGCGTTACAGCCTGGCGATGCTCCTGCAATTACCGGACTTCGTCTTCCGATCGGAGGTCGCCATTCCTTCGAGCGATGGCAAGGCCCGCACGCTGGATTCCTACAGCCGCGCCACAATGCTCAGCTACTTCCTGTGGAACACCACACCGGATGCGGAGCTGCTCCGGGCGGCGCAAAGCGGCGAGCTCAACACGCTGGCGGGACTAACGAAGCAGGTAGACCGGTTGATGGCCTCGCCCCGGCTGATTGCCGGTATGCGAGCCTTCTTCGACGATATGCTGCAACTGGACACCTTCGACACCGTGTCCAAAGACAGTCTGCTCTATCCGAAATGGGGTTCCGGGATGGCGGACTCCGCACGCGAGGAGACGCTGCGCACCGTAACCAGCCTGGCGCTGCAGGACAACGGCGACATCCGCGACCTGATGACTACGCGGCAGAGCTATATCGATCGCAAGCTGGCCGTTCTCTACCGCGTGCCGTTCCCTTTCACAGGAGATTGGGTGAAATATGAATTTCCGGCGGATTCGGGCCGCAGCGGCATTCTGACGCAAATCAGCATGCTCTCGATGTTCTCTCACCCCGGCCGTACCTCGCCGACCAAACGCGGTGTGGCGTTGGCGGACATCTTGCTTTGCTTGCCCACTCCCGATCCGCCGAACGACGTCGATTTTGCGGAGGTCAAGGATCCCAGCAACCCGCTCAAAACCCTGCGTCAGCGGTTGATGGCGCACGCCAACAACAAAGTCTGCGCCGCATGCCACGACCGCAGCGATCCACTGGGGCTTTCGCTCGAAGCTTTCGACACCATCGGCGGCTATCGCACGACCGACAATGGCGAGCCGATTGATGCCTCGGCGACCATCCAGGGCAAGAGCTTTTCCGGGGCTCAAGGGCTGGGCCAGTATTTACACGACAGTCCGCGGTACCCGGCCTGCGTGGCGCGAAGACTGCATTCTTATGGCCGCAGCGCCCGCAGGTGGACCGCCGACGATTTCGCCGACGCCTACAAGACGTTCCAGAGTTCCGGATTTCGCCTGCGCGCGCTGCTGAGAAGCATGGCTTTGAGTGATTCATTCTATGCCGCTGCGCCGCTGGCGGACCCCTCCATCGCTACTGCAAAAGAAAAACCCCTGAAATAAAAGGACGACCAGATGAAACTCGATCGCCGATTACTCCTCCGTGGCACTTGCCAGGGCGCCATGGCCGTCATGGGATTGCCGTTCCTCGATTGTTTCCTGAACACGAAGGGGCAGGCCCAGACCGGCGGCCGGCCGCTGCCCACGCGCTTTGGTACATTTTTCTGGGGCTGCGGTCTCACCCACTCGCTGTGGATTCCCAAGAAGGCTGGAACTGATTGGGAAATGACCGTGCAGTTGAAGCCGCTCGAACCCTTTCGCAAGAAATTGAACGCGTTCAGCGGTCTGCGTGTCCCGCTGGATTCGAAGCCCAACGGCCAGCATTGGTCCGGGCTGGCGGCGGCGAGCACCGGGATTGCGCCGGCCAAGGGCGGCGAGTTCGAGTCCAAGACGATTGACCAACAGGTGGCCGAGGTGATCGGCAAGGGTGTTCGTTTCCGATCGGTGGCGGCGTCGGCCAGCGGCGACCCGAGGCAGAGCTATTCGAGCCTGGGCGGGTCAAATGCGCTTCCCGCGGAAGCCACTCCGCTATCGCTCTACATGCGCCTTTTCGGCGCCGGATTTCAGGATCCGACCAAGGGCGACTGGAAGCCCGATCCGCGCATTCTGCTACAGAAGAGCGTGTTGTCCGCTGTGGCCGACGACCGTCACCGCGTCATGCAGAACCTGGGCGCGAGCGACCGTGCGCGCATGGACCAATACTTCACTTCCGTGCGGCAGACCGAACTGCAGATGGAGGCGGAACTTCAACGCCCCACCATTGAAGCGAAGGTCTCGATCCCGGATCCTCCTTCGAAAGATTTGGTGGCCAACAACGCTTGGCCCAACCTGGAGGTCGTGACGCCGCTGATGGCTCGCTTGGGGGCCATCGCGCTCGCCACCGACCAGACCCGCGTCTTCAATCTCAGTGTGTCGTCTCCGCAGAACCAGATGTTTAAGCCCGGCGACCCGCTCGGCTTTCACCAATCCACGCACGAAGAGGGAGTGGATCCCAAGCTGGGCTACCAGCCTCGGGTGGCGCAGTACAATCTCGAATCCATGCAGCTTTTCGCTACGCTGCTGAAGGAACTCGATGCGATTCGGGAAGGCGACGGCACCCTGCTGGATCACAGCCTGGTGATGGCGTTCACAGACCAGAGCTACGCCCGGATTCATTCTGTTGACGGACTGCCGATTCTGACGGCCGGCGGCGGCAACGGCCGCATGAAGACTGGCTATCATATCGCCGGCGACAACAGCCCGGTGTCGCGTGTCGGCTTGACGTTACAAAAAGCGCTGGGCGTGTCGGTGGAAGTCTGGGGCAAGGAATCGCTGCAGGTCAGGACTCCCTACACGGAACTGCTGGCGTAGCGCAAACACCATATGAAACTTTGCATCTTATTCGGCATCGTCTTCGGCATCGGCGGGTGTCTGGCTGTCGCGGCGGCCCAAGAGCATCCGCCCATGGTCCCGGCAGCGGGTCCTGGCGTCTTCACGGTGAAACCATCGGAGCCGGGCGCTTTTACGCTGATGGTAACGGGCCACATGTTCACCAGCCGGGGCGACATCGAGAAGTATTTGGCGTACCGGGCGGCGCGGTTTACGATCGAGAAGGGCGGGCAGTGGTTCACGCTGAAGGAAGACCGTGGAACGGGTGAGACGGCGGCGCCCGCGCCGGCGCGTGACCCGGAGGGGGCGCGCTTCAGCTTCCGGATGAAGTACTTCCGCCCGGTCTGGCGTTACAAGGTGAACGGTTCACCGGAGTGGACGCGATGGAGCCCCTTTAGTGGCGCGTCGTTTATTTCGTCCGATCCTAAGAACATCAGCCACTTCGAGGTCAGCGCCGAGATCGTGGTGCGTAAGGGTCCGATGGATGACGCCGATCCGCTGGCGTTCGAATCCTGGGCGCTGTCCGACCTGCTCGTCAACCAAGTTTCACCGCCAAAATAGGGATAGAGGCAGTTATGTCGAAAAGCACACTCAAGTATTGCTGGCTCGCGCTACTGGCCGCAGTGGGAGCGCAAACCGCAGCGGCTGCGCCGTGGGCGAGGGGCTATGTGGTCGCATTTTACGACCCTGCCTTCCGTTACGGCGGCCGGGCCGACTATTCGCGAGGCACGGAGATCGAGCCAGGCGTGGATTGCCCGCGCGGGAGCACGGTTCATTTCGCCGTTCCGGCCCAGGTGGCTCACTCCTTGTCGCTGGTGCCTTGGCGCACCCCGAAGGAGGTCGAAGAGCTGGCTCATCCCCCTGCGACTGGGCTGAATCGGGACCCCGCCGGCGTGTATTTCCATACTTGGCGAGCCGCCTCCGCCTATCGCGGCTACAACCGGGAGATTGAGACCTACATCAACCCCTTCGCGGCCGAGGATCCGGGCCAGCCGCAGGTGACCAGCCGTATCGGCGAAGGGCTCAACCTGGACGGCAAGATCAAGCCGGGGGACTTCGTGGGCCCGGATGGCGAGAAGGGCATCGATAACCAACTCTACCGGGCTTGGGGATGCGATTCGCCATGGCGTGGTGCGAACGGCAACGGCACGCTTGTCTTGCGCTCCAACGACAAGATGGTCGAGGGGTTGTACACCATCGTGATCCGGATCTCGGGGACTCGGGACCCGATGAACGACGATAACGCGACACTGGAGATTGGCTATTCTCCTGACCAGATCGTGAAGGACGCGCGCGGCAACGTCGGGATCGACTATTCTTATCGCCTCCTTAACTCCGAGCAGTACACAAAGCTCAGGGCTCGGATCAAGGACGGAGTGGTGGAGACGGAGCAGGCCGACATTCACATGCCGCAAATCGCCTGGTTCGCCAATCAGAACAGGGATGCCTTCTTCCGTCAGGGAAAGATAAAGGTGGTCCCGAATGAAGACGGCACGGCCGCGGGTCTAGTGGGCGGTTATCGTGACTTTAGGGATCTGTACACGCAGAATGCTTTCGCCCAATCCGGCGGGGTGCAGGGTGTGCGAGAGCATGAAGACCACGTCGCGCTGTACTACGCGCTTCGGCGGAATGCCGATGGCATGTTCAATGCGAAGACAGGCCGTTACGACGGCATCTCGAGCGCCTACCGTATGAAGCTCGTACCGGCTTTCGTGGTGGATCCCGACAAGCCGATGGAGATCCCTCTCCGGGAGAGCGAGATGCGGCGCAGGCAGGCCTTCGACGTGACGGCAGCGGCTACCATTAGGGCCGTGGACACGCTCGTCCCGCAGGAGGTGCCGTCCGGTAGCGGCGAACTGGCCGCAACCGACGGCATTGAAATCGGGCCAGGCGGCGTTCCCATTCGTGGGCGGGGGGGAAGGCGTTCCGGCGTAAATCCGGCGGCGGAAGACAAGGTAACAGGTATACCAGCGAAGCGGGAGTAAACTTCAGGCTCGCCGGACTCGGAGTCTCGTGACGGACGGTCGGCGAACCGTCCCGTCGCACTTAAAGGCCGGGGCCCCGAAAGGGCTCAGCAGGAACGCGTGATATGGCGTGCGTAGACCTCGGCGCCCATAATGTATACTGTACGTGTACATTAGACAATGACCACACAGCCACCACTTTTGCGGATCGACTTGAGTTCGGGAGTCCCGGCGTACCGGCAGATTGTGGATGCCCTGCGGGTGCATCTGGTGAATGAGGGGTTGCGACCGGGGGACCTGCTTCCGCCGGTGCGGCAGTTGGCGGTGGATCTCGGGGTTCACTTCAATACCGTGGCGGATGCTTACCGGGTGCTGGCGGAAGAGGGATGGCTGGACTTGCGGAGGCGGCGGGGGGCAATGGTGCTGGAGCGGGGGATGCCGCGGCTGGCGGATCCGGCGAGGGGAGAGTTGTTTTCGCGCAGGTTGCGCGAGTTGGTGGCGGAGGTGCAGTCGGCGGGCGTTGCCGTACCCCAGATTATCCGGGAGTTGAGATTGCTCGCGGCAGGACTTGAAAAATGACGATGCTAATTTTCTCCCTTCTTCACCTGCTACTGATAGCAGTTTCCAGCAGCTTTCTGCCGGTGTTGACGCGGCCGGATCTGTTTTTCGCGGTGACGGTGCCCGCGGGATTTCGTACGGGCGGGGTGGGCCGGGCGATGGTCCGCCGGTACCGGCTGACCGGTTGGGTGGGGACGGTGCTGGTGGCGGCCGGCGTGGTTGGGCTGGGCGACCGGGGGGCGGCGTTTCTGGCGGCGATAGGCGGAGGGCTGGCGGTATGGATGGGGGCGTTTCTAGCCGGAAGACGGGCGGCGATGCCTTTTGCTGTCGCGCCAGATCCGGTGAGAACGGCGACGCTCTCTGTGCGGCGGGAGGGGGTGCCGGGGGGCGTCATCGGCCTCGGCGCACCGTTCGTGATTCTGGCGGCGCGGGGGCTGGAGTGCGCTCTACGGTGGGACGAGATTCCAGTGCGGTTCCCGGTTCATTGGGGGCTGAGTGGGCCGGACAGGTGGGCGGAGCGGACGCCGTTGGCGGTGTATGGATTTTTCGCGGCGATTGGGTTGCTGTGCGCGGTGGTGTTGTTTCAGGCGTGGGCGATGGTGCATCTTTCGCGGCAGATCGCTTCGCCGGGGGAACCATCCTTCTCCGAGCGCCGCTTCCGCCGTATTGGCGTGGCTGGTTTGATGGCACTGGCGTGGATCTTCTCGTCGACGCTGCCGCCGATTGAGAACATGACGCTGGTGGTTCCGTATGGTCCGGCGCTGATTTTGCTGGCTGCTGGGGGCCTGACGGTGGCGCTTGTACTGTCGGGCCAGGGCGGAACGCGATTTCCAGAGTATCAGCCGCTGGCCAGTACGGCGGCCCCGTCCGGGGACCGGACGCCAGACCGGAATTGGAAGCTGGGAGTGTTCTATGTGAACCGGGAGGATCCGGCCCTGATTGTGGAGAAACGTTTCGGCATCGGCTGGACGCTGAATTTCGGGAATCCGCTGAGCTGGCTAGTGGTGACAGCTGTTGGGAGTGTCCCGTTACTTTTGCAACTGGTTCGTTGACTGTGGCGGTACGGGAGCGACGGGCCGCTGCGGGCGCGAAGCCAGAGAATGTTTATACCGGCCATCATTCCCGCGGAGGCTTGCGGCCTGGGTTGGCAGGAGTTGCTGACTTTGTTGGCGCGATTGGTGGACGCGGAGATCCCGGCTGCGTTAGGCCCGGGCGGCCTTTGGGCCAGAGATCGCGGAGGACCTCGGGGTTGACGGTTTCGCGCCAGCGGGCGTCGAAGCGGGCCGCAATTTCGGGATGGTCCGCGAGTAGGGATTCGAGGCCGAGGCGGATATGGGGGTCAGTGCCGCCCAGTTCGCGGGCCAGTTTTTCTTCGATATCGGCGAGCTGATTGGTGAGGCCGCCGGGGTCGATAAGGACGACGCGGCCCTGGACGATGCCGTAGTTTTTGAGGTGGGCATCGAGTGAGAAGAGGCCAAGCCGCCATCCGGATTGACGGGTAGAGAGGAGGCATTTGAGCCAGTGCTCGAACTCTTCGAAGTTGCCGGCGGCGGCGAGAGCGGTTAGCCGGTCATAGAGAATTGCTTCGACGCGCTCGGTGGCCTTCGAGACAGTGAGGAAGCCGGGCCAGCCGCCGACTTCGACACGGGTGGAGGGGAAGACGACCTCTTCGGGGACGAGAGAGGTGCCATGGAGGTGTTCGCGGGCGAGGCGTTCGCCGCGGGCGCTCTGGAAGTGATAATGACGCCAGACCTGGCGGATGTGTGTGGTGAACCAGACGGCGCGGGGGAGGACGACCATGGATGCTTGGGCCATGATGCGAAGAAAGCGAAGCTGGCGGGACGGTTTTTCGAGAAGCTCGCGGCCGAGACCAAACGGGAGGATCCTTTCGAGGAATCGGAGGAGCCGCCAGATGCCGATGAGGGCGACGACTTCCGAGGGCGTACGTTCGCGCTTGACGACCCAGTGTTCGGAGGAGTAGACCACCTTGCCGATGCCTTCGCCGAGGCGCTTGAGGCGGCCTTGGGTGAGTTCGGCGGGAGCGTGCGGAAGTAGGCGCAACTGCGACGCGGCCATGGGAGCACTATACGGCTTTTGCGGGTGGGCGGCTATGCTGGGAGGTAACCGTGGCGATTCGTATCCCCAGTTCGGAGTTGTCGGAAGCGTTTGTTCGAGCCTCTGGGCCGGGCGGGCAGAACGTGAACAAGGTGTCGACGGCGGTGGAGTTGCGGTTTGACGTGGGGCGGTCGGCGGTGTTGCCGGAGGCGGTGAGGGAACGGCTGCGGGCTTTGGCGGGCAAGCGGATTACACAGGACGGGGTTCTGGTGATTACGGCGAGCGAGCACCGGACGCAGGAGGGGAACCGGGCGGCGGCGCGGGCACGGCTGGAGGAGTTGGTGGCGCGGGCGGAGATTGTGCCGAAACGGCGGCGGGCGAGTAAGCCGACGCTGGGCTCGAAGCTGCGACGGCTGACCGAGACGGCAGAGCGGGGGGAGGCGAAGAAGGGGCGGGGGCGGCCGCAGGAGGAGTAGCGCGCTATTGGGGTTGG
>JBBQRA010000247.1:0-8733 GCA_038215275.1 Bryobacterales bacterium
ATTTAGCTCTCGAAGCTGGAGCCGACGACATCCAGCAACAGGGCGATGTTTGGCAGGTTCTCTCCGATCCTTCTGCGCACGAAGCTGTGGTCGACGGCCTCGCTGCCGCCAAAATCGAAACGCTGACCGCCGAAGTCGCGATGGTGCCCAAGAACACCATCAAGCTCGAAGGCACCGCGGCGAAGGGAATGATCCGGCTTAACGACGCGCTCGAAGACTACGACGACGTGCAGAGCGTGTTCTCTAATTACGAGATCGACGAAGCTGATATGGAGTAGCCGATGCGGATTCTCGGCATCGATTGCGGATCGGAACGGACCGGCTATGGGGTTATTGAATCCGATGGCCGGACCCACCGTCTGGTCGTTGCCGGGGTGATCAAGACCTCGCCGAAAGCGCCATTGTCGGACCGGCTGCTGACGATTGCATCCGGTCTTCGGGATGTAGTTGCGGCGCAGGCGCCGCAGGCCGCCGCGGTCGAAGCGGTGTTTCACGCGGTCAACACGCAAACGGCCCTGAAACTGGCCCACGTCCGCGGCGTTGCGCTACTCGTGCTGGCGGAAGCAGGCTTGGCCGTCGGCGAGTACTCGCCGCTCGAAATCAAGACAAGCGTGGTCGGCTACGGCCGGGCAGAAAAGGAGCAGGTTCAGCTCATGGTTCGCTCGTTGCTTCATCTGACTGAAATCATTAAGAGCCAGGATGCGTCCGATGCCTTAGCTGCCGCTATCTGCCACGCCAATCAGGTGCGCTATCGG
This sequence comes from Bryobacterales bacterium, assembly GCA_038215275.1. GTDB lineage: Bacteria > Acidobacteriota > Terriglobia > Bryobacterales > Bryobacteraceae. The sequence goes on from JBBQRA010000247.1 coordinate 756, forward strand.
GAGGCTATTCGCGTATGAAACTTCTCCTCGCTCTATGTCTGCTCGCCGCCGGACTTTCCGCAGAACCCCAAGTGATCTATAGCAAATCCTTCCCCGGCTCCATGCCCGAGTGGGTGCAGATTACGCTGAGTAAAGACGGGAAGGGCGTTTATACCGACCAGAAGGACGATCCGCAGCCGCTGACCTTCGCGTTGTCCGCCAAGCAGGCTGCTACCATGTTTGCTCTGGCCGAGAAGTTGAACTTTTTCAGCCGACCGGTTGAATCCGGTCTCGCGGTCGCGAAGATGGGAGAAAAGAGCTTCCGCTGGCTGGACGGCGACAAGACCTTCGAGACCAAGTTCAATTACACGCAAGACCTCGACGCACAGGCGCTCCACGACTGGTTTGAAAAGATCACGGAGACGGAAAGCCATCGAATTAATCTGGAGCGCGCGGCCCGCTTCGACAAGCTTGGTGTCAACAAAGCGCTGCTGCTGCTGCAGTCCAGTTGGGAGCGGAAGCGCATCGTTGCGCCCGACCAGTTCTATAAGACCCTCGAACGGATCGTGAAGAACGAAACCTACCTGAATATTGCCCGCGACCGCGCGGCGTTTCTCGTGAATGCCTTCCGGGCGGAGTCCGAGTTGGCGGCGGAGCTGAAGCCATGAAACTGTTGCCTTTCCTGTGGGCCATGCTGCTGCTTGGCCAGAGCACTCTGCCCCCGGCGGAACAACAGGAGCTTTCGAATGCCTTAGCCGAGGCCGGTAATTCTTCGCACGAGTTCCTCGCCGCGCTCGAAACGCACCTGAAGAAGTACCCGAAAACGCCGTCCCGCTTCGAACTGGAACGTGCCATCACGAAGTCGGCGATCGAAATTAAAGACACCGCCCGAATCGTGCAGTACGGCGAGCAGGTACTGGTGCAGGATCCCGAAGATTTGGCGACCCTCGATGCCGTCTCGCGCGCCCTGCTCTTAGCGGGAAAGGCGGAAAAGGCCCTCACCTATGCGCAGCGCTATGAGAAATCTCTGCGTTCGCTCGATACCCCTGACATCTCCCGCTGGCAGACCCGCGCCGAACTCGACCAAGGCCTCGGCCGGGCACTTCTCTACCAGAGCCGGGCCCACCTCGCCCTGAACAAAGTTCCGGAAGCCGTGGCATTGGCCCAAAAATCGCATGCCGCCAACCCGACTGCGGAGTCGGCCCGCGCCCTTGGCCAGGCTTACTCCGCCCAGAAGAAACCCGAGGCTTACGACGCCTTCGCCGAGGCCTTCGTCGTCTCGCAGGACGCCGAAAGGACCGCCGACCTCGCTGTGCTCCGCGCCGAATGGCGCAAGACGCATCCGGACGAAAAGGGCCTCGGCGACGTAGTTCTGGCGGCCCACGACCGCGCCGTCGAACGCGGCAAGCAGCGGTTGGCCCGGCTTCGCGCGATTGATCCCAACGCGATGCGCTCCACCGCCAGCGACTTTGTGGTTTCCGGTCCGGAAGGGGTAAAGCTCGATCTGGCGACGCTCCGTGGCAAGGTTGTGGTACTCGACTTCTGGGCCACTTGGTGCGGCCCCTGCCGGACGCAGCATCCGCTCTATGAGCAGGTGAAAGAGCGGTTCAAAGACCGCCAGGACGTCGTTTTCCTGAACATCAACACGGACGAAGACCGCTCCCTGGTTGCCCCGTTCCTTGAAAAGAACCAGTGGAATAAGTCGGTCTACTTTGAAGGCGGATTGTCGCGCCTGATGAACGTCAGTTCGATTCCCTCCACCATCATTCTGAACAAACGCGGGGAACTCGCAAGCCGGATGAACGGATTCATCCCGGATCGATTCGTCGATTCCCTCACCGATCGCGTCAATCGGATACTGGAAGAGTAATGCCCTTTTCTCGCGTAGTCTGGATCGTGCTCGACTCAGTCGGCATCGGCGAAATGCCGGATGCCGCCGACTATGGCGATGCCGGGTCGAACACCCTCGCCAACATTGCCCGTATGCGCCCGCTCCATCTGCCGAACTTCGCGGCGCTTGGCCTCGGGAACATCGCGCCGCTTTCCGGCATCGGCCCTGTCGACCAGCCTACTGCCGCTTACGGCAAGTGCACCCTAGCCTCCCCCGGCAAGGATACGACCACCGGACACTGGGAAATGGTCGGCATCCTCCTCGAGCAGCCGCTGCCCCTCTATCCGAACGGGTTTGATCCTGCCTTCATGAATGCCTTCGAAAACCGGATCGGCCGGGACACGTTGGGCAACAAGGCAGCCTCCGGCACTGAGATCATTGCCGAACTTGGCGACGAACACGTTCGCACCGGTTCGCCGATCATCTATACGTCGGCCGATAGCGTCTTCCAGATCGCCGCCCACGAAGAGGTCATCCCTCTCTGGGAGCTCTACAAGATCTGCGAAACCGCCCGCGAAATGCTGCCCGGCATCGGCCGAATCATCGCCCGTCCGTTCGAAGGCGAGTCGGGAGCCTATCGCCGCACGGCTAATCGCAAAGACTATGCAATGCCTCCAGCTCCCGGCATGTTGCTCGACCGCCTTGCCGCCGCGAAGGTCCCGGTCCATTCTGTCGGAAAGATCTTTGACGTTTTTCTCGGCCGTGGCATTCAGCTTTACGACAAGACCAAAACCAACACCGACGGCATGGCCAAAACACTGGCCGCCATGGCCGATTCCAAGTCCGGCCTGATCTTCGTCAACCTCGTTGACTTCGACATGCTCTTCGGCCACCGCAACGACGTGGATGGCTATGCCCGCTCGCTCGAAGAGTGCGATGCCTGGGTCCCCTCCTTGCTCGCCGCGCTCGCTCCCGGCGACCTGCTGATTTTCACGGCCGACCACGGCTGCGACCCCACGACGTCTTCCACCGACCATAGCCGCGAATACACTCCGCTGCTCGTTTACGGAGGCGCCCCCACCGCTCTAGGCACCCGTGCGACGCTGGCCGATATTGGTCAGACCGTCGCAGAAAATTTCGGTGTCCAAATCGCCAAAGGAACCAGTTTTTTACCAAGCTTATGAGAACCCCTGTCATGGCCGGCAATTGGAAGATGTTTAAGAATCCGGCGGAAACGTCGGCATTCTTCGAGAAGTTTCTCCCGCAGGTGGCGGGCGCTACGCATTGCGAAATCGTTTTGTGCCCGCCGGCGATCAACATCCCGGCCGCCGTGGCGGCTACGACTGGCTCCCGCGTCGGCGTCGGCGCCCAGAATTTGTATTGGAAGAATGAGGGCGCTTTTACGGGCGAAATCAGCGGCCCCATGATCAAGGCCGCCGGCGCGGGGTGGGTCATCATCGGCCACAGCGAACGCCGCCAATTCTTCGGCGAAACGGACGAGACGGTGCTCGAACGCACGAAAGCCGCGCTGGCCGCTGGACTCAAGCCCATCGTGTGCGTCGGCGAGATGCTAACAGAACGGGAAGCCGACGAGACGGAAGCTGTCCTGACCCAGCAGTTTGACGGTGGCGTCGCCGGCCTCACCCCGGATCAGTTCGCGCAAATCGTCCTCGCCTATGAGCCCGTCTGGGCTATTGGCACCGGGAAAACTGCCACTCCCGAAATGGCCGCCGACGCTCACAGGATCATCCGCGCCCGGGTCGAGGCGAAATTCGGCGGAAACACTGCCGCCGCCGTTCGCATCCTCTATGGTGGAAGCGTAAAGCCGGACAATGTGAAAGGCTTGATGGCCCAACCCGAAATTGACGGGGCGCTCGTGGGCGGCGCCAGTCTCGATCCGTCCTCCTTTGCCTCCATAGTCAACTTTTGAGTAACCGCGCACAACGGACACGCTCCGGCAAGGCAGGATGGGCGAGTTCTTCGCCCGTTGGTGCCGTGCCTTAGCGGCCTGTGCGCTCTAAGGAGTCTGCCATGCGGATGTTTGCCCTCGCGTTTCTCTCGATTTTTTTATACGGACAGGAGACTGGCCCGGCGGGCCAGGCCGGCGGTCTGAAGCCGGGCGACTCCCGCCCTCCCACAGCCGACGAGAAGGCGGTTGTCGCCTTGGCTCGTAACGTGCAGCGTGAGCTGCTCCGCCTCCCGGAGTACGGTCTTTTCGATCACCTGCGCTTCGGCATCAAAGATTATACCGTCTACCTTCGCGGATCTGCCTCCCGCCCGACGCTCAAGTCGACGGCGGAAAACGTCGTGAAGCGGATCGAAGGCGTGGAGAAGGTAGTCAACGAAATCGAGGTGCTGCCGCTCTCGCCCATGGACGACGATATTCGTTGGGGCGTCTATCGGGCCATCTACGGCCATCCGTCGCTCGCCCGCTACAATCCAAATCGCGGCGTACCCCTCTTCCCCTCGATGACCCGCCGCACCATGGGCATCACGCAGGACCCGCCCCCGGGCTACCACCCGATTCACATTCTTGTGAGGAACGGGCAGGTGACGCTAGAAGGTGTAGTCGCAAACACCGGGGACCGGACCATCGCCGAACTCCAGGCCAATGGCGTTTTCGGCGCTTTCTCTATCACCAACAATTTGATCGCCGCAAGTGAAGAAGGCAAGCCTCAGAAACGGTAACCACCGTCGGCGCAGTTCGATATACTTCCCTTTGGTTTCGAAAGGAAGTTTTATGCGACGCGCCTTACTCGTCCTCTGCGGGGCCATCGGCCAGCTTGCCGCTGCCCCCAGCTTTCATAAAGATATCCAGCCGCTGCTTCAAAAGCACTGTCAAGGCTGCCACCAGCCCGCGTCCAAAGCGGCCAACCTTGATGTCACGACCTACGACACGTTCGCCAAAGGCGGCCAGCGCGGCCCTGCTTTTGTCGCCGGCGATCCCGACCAGTCGCTGACTATTCGCTATCTACTTGGCGAAACGAAGCCAAGGATGCCTCTTGCCGCGGCGGCACTCCCCGATGGCGAGATCGCCCTCTTCCGCGATTGGATCCGCGACGGCGCCAAGGACGATTCTCCAGCAGAATCCACCGAAACTAGCGCCGCCGTCTATCTGCAGCCACCAGTGATCACCGCGCTGGAGTTCTCGCCGGACGGCGAGACTATCGCAGTCTCGGGCAACCGCGAAATCCTCCTCCACTCCGCCGATGGCAAAAAGCTTCTCCACCGTCTGGCCGGCCGCGCCGAGCGTATTCTTTCGGTCGCCTTCAGCGCCGATGGCAAACTGCTCATCGCAGGCGGTGGCACCCCGGCACAGTTTGGGGAGGTGCAAGTTTGGGACGTCGCCTCGGCCAAGCTGCTTCGCTCCGCCCGCCTGACGAATGACACGGTCTTCGGCGCTTCGCTTGCGCCCGACTCTTCGAAGATCGCGGTCGGCTGTGCCGACAATACGGTGCACGTATTTGAAACCGCCACGGGCAAGGAACTCTACAAGATCGGGAACCATGAAAACTGGGTTCTCGCCACGGTCTTCGGTGTCGATTCGAAACGTTTCGTGTCGGCCTCTGGGGACCGCGCCGCGAAGCTGATCGACGCCAACTCCGGCGCTTTTCTTGAGAACGTAAACCTCCTCCGGGGCGAACTCAACGCCATCGCCCGCCACCCCAAAAAGGACGTCGTCGTCCTCGGCGGCGCTGAGCGCTACCCGTACATCTACTTGATGGACCGCCCCCGCAACATGAAAATTGCCGACGACACCACGCTCGTCCGAAAGCTCGAACGGCAGGACGGCGCCATCAACGCCCTCGACTGGTCGCCTGACGGAACACGCATCGCTGTCGCCAGCCAGTCCGCCGCCGTCAATCTCTACGATCCCGAAACCGGCGATAAGAAAGCCGCTTGCACCGGCCACTCCGCCGGCATATACACCGTCTCGTTCTCGCCCGATAGCACGAAGCTAGCCACCGGCGGCTTCGATGGTATGGTCCGCGTCTATGCGACGCAAGACTGCAAACTCCTCGACTCCTTCGTACCGGTTCCTCTATCCGCAGGTGTCAAATGAGAATTCTTGCTTCTCTCTGCTTCGCCGCCGCCTTGGCCGCCGCGCCCCCGGCCATCACCGACCTCCAACCCCGCGGCGCGCAAAAGGGACGACCCTTTGAACTCACCATCGTTGGCCAAAATCTCGGTGAAGGCGCCACTGTCGTGTCCTCACTCCCCGCCACCTTCACTCCACTAGGCTCCGCCAAGCCCGGCATGGAAGCCCGTTACGCGACGTTCCTTGTCGAACCCACAGCGGATTGGGCCGTGGGCGTTTACCCGATGCGTGTGAAAGGCCCCAATGGCCTTTCGAACATTCTGCTCTTCAACGTCGGCTCGTTCCCAGAACTGACTGAGGAAGAGAGCCGCTCCGGCGCCGCCGCGCATCAGAACGATTCACTCGAAAAGGCGCAGAGTCTACCTTCAACACCGTTGACGCTCAACGGCACTCTCGCCGGTCCCGAACGCGACGTTTACCGCCTGCAAGTGAAGGCCGGCGAACGGCGCGTTTTTGAAGTCGACGCCCGCCGCGCAGGCTCCGCCGTTGATCCCGTCATCCGGGTCTACGACGCCGCCGGAAAGCAGATCGCCCGCAGCGAAGACGACCCCCTTCTTCGCCTCGACGCTCGCCTGGAAATGACTTTCCCCAAGGAAGGTTTCTACTACGTCGAGATCCACGACGCCCGCTTCTCCGCCCAAGCGCAAAATTTCTACCGCTTCAAGACCGGGGCCTATGCCTACGCAGCGGACATCTTCCCGCTCGGCGGACGCCGCGGCGAAGCTGTGGATGTCGCCCTTTCGAACGTGATCGTGAAGGCAAATCTCGCAGCGGTGAATGCCCCCCAAACGTTTGTGAACCTCCCGGATTCGCCCTCGCTGCCGCTGCCCTTCGCCGTAGGGGATTTCCCCGAACTACGCGAACCGGTCAACGCGCCGCTCCAACTCCCGGTCACGATTAATGGCCGACTCGCCAAACCCGCCGAGGTCGACAAGTACGCTCTCAATGTCGCGCCCGGCGAAGAGTATCTATTCGAACTCCAGGCCCGCGAACTCGGCACCTCCAAGCTCACAGGCTTGCTCACCGTCTACGACGAAGCCGGCAAGAAACTCGCTTCCGCCGGTGACGGTCCACTCCCTGTCGATGTTGGCGCCGTACAAGCCAGTAGCCGCACGCTGGGTGATCCGTTCCTCCAGTTCAAGGTCCCCGATGGGGTCAAGAAGATCACGGTGGCCGTCGAAGACCTCGCTCTTCGTGGCGGCGCCCACTACGCCTACCGCCTTCATGCCTCCCGCTCCGGCGCCGATTTCCAAGCCCAGATCACGACACCCTTCGTCAACATTCCGGCTGGCGGCACGGCCCTCGTCACGGTGAACATCGGCCGTCGCGGCTACACCGGTCCCCTCCGCATTGAACCGCTCAGCCTCCCGGCCGGCGTCACCGTGGCCGGTGGCGACATCCCGCACGAAATTCCCGATCCCAACAACCGCGCCAACAGCCGCCGCGGCATTCTCACTCTCACCGTTGCCGCCGACGCGAAGTTTACCTCAGGCGAAATTGGCTTCCGCGTCATCTCTACGGATCCGCAGACGCCGAAAATTGAGCGTATTGCCACGGGACTCGGCTATTCCATCGGCGTCTCCGGCGCCACCGCGCAGGGCGTTGTCGACCGTCAGCGCCCCCTTTCGGGCCAATGGCTCGGCTACCAACTCCCCACCGCGCTCACGGATCCCGCCCCGGCCAATCTCACCCTCACGCTCGAAAAGTCCACCAAGAAACCAGCGGGCTACGAGTATCTTTTCCGTTGGCGCTGGACCACGCGCGACCGCATGCAATCCGTGCCGGAGACCGTCACCGTCGACCTGCCGAACTTCATCGACTTCCGCGCCATCGAAATGGAAATGGACAAGAAGGACCGGACGACCGGCACGTTCCTAGTCACCTCCACGCGCAACACCTTGCCCGCGCTCTACAACATCGGCGTCATGGGCCGCCTCATGTCCGGCGGCCAGGCCCAGGAAATCTACTCCCCACTGCTTCCGCTTCCGGTAGCGGAACTCGATCCAGAAGAGAAACCGAACGATGCGAATCCCACTCCTGCTCGTTAGCGCGGCCCTCGCCGCCCACGC
>JBBQRA010000248.1:0-8617 GCA_038215275.1 Bryobacterales bacterium
GGCCCGTGGGATGAACTCTTCGCCCGCGACGAATCCGGCATGTTGCTCAAGCGGATCTCGGAGTGCGTCGACGGCGAGTTCCAGGCCTACAAGGCTAAGGGCGGCGCTTACGTCCGCGAGCACTTCTTCGGTAAGTATCCCGAAACCGCCGCTATGGTCGCCGACATGAGCGACGAGCAACTGCGGAAGCTCTCCCGCGGCGGCCACGACCCGGTGAAGGTCTACAACGCCTACCTCCGCGCCATTGAAACCAAGGGCAAGCCCACCGTCATCCTCGCCAAGACCGTGAAAGGCTACGGCATGGGCGAAGGCGGCGAGAGCCGTAACTTTACCCATCAAGCGAAAAAGCTCGAAGAGCAGTCGCTGCTCTACTTCCGGGACCGTTTCCAACTGCCGCTCACCGATGAGCAAGCGACCTCCTGTGAGTTGTTCAAGCCGGCCGAGGATTCGCCCGAGATGGTTTACATGCGGGAGCGGCGCGCTGCCCTCGGTGGGAGCGTTCCGGCCCGCAATGTGAAGCCAACCGGCATTACCGCCCCTCCTCTCGAACTGTTCAAAGAGTCGCTGAATGGTTCCGGCGACCGTGCGGTTTCGACGACCATGGCCTTCGTCCGCATCCTGACGGTCCTGATCAAGGACCCGGCGATCGGCAAGTACATCGTCCCCATTGTCCCGGACGAGGCCCGCACCTTTGGCATGGAGTCGCTGTTCCGCCAAGTGGGCATTTATGCTCCCATGGGCCAGCTCTACACGCCGCACGATGCCGATATCTTCCTGTTCTACAAGGAGATGGTGAACGGCCAGATCCTCGAAGAGGGCATTACCGAAGCCGGTTCGATGGGTTCGTTTACCGCCGCCGGCACGGCCTACGCCAACTACGGCGTGCCGATGATGCCGTTCTTCACCTACTACTCGATGTTCGGCTTCCAGCGGGTGGGCGACTTCATCTGGGCGTTTGCCGATAGCCGCGGCAAGGGCTTCCTAATGGGCGCCACCGCCGGCCGGACGACGCTATCAGGCGAAGGCCTGCAGCATCAGGACGGCCACAGCCTGGTGCTCTCGTCGACCGTTCCTACCTGTCACAGCTACGACCCCGCCTTCGCCTATGAACTGGCCATCATCATCCAGGACGGCATCAAGCGGATGTACGAGTTGAACGAAGACCGCTTCTACTACCTCACCATCTGTAACGACGACTACACGCATCCGCCGCTGCCAAGCGGAGATATCGCCGAGGGCGTATTGAAGGGCATCTACCGCGTGAGGTCCAGCGAAGGCCCGCAGGCGATTCTGTTCGGATCCGGTCCGATTCTGAACGAGGCGATTGAAGCCTCGCAGATTCTACAGGAGCGTTATGGCGTAGCGACCGACGTTTACAGCGTGACCAGCTACAACGAACTGCGCCGCGACCTGCTCGAGGCCGAGCGCTGGAACCGTCTCCACCCGACGGAAACCTCGCGCACCGGCTATTTGCATTCCGTGGTTGGCGGATCGGACCTGCCGATCATTGCTGCTTCGGACTACATGAAGATCGTGCCCGACCAGATCGCCCCCTGGGTGCCTGGCCGGCTGGTCAGCCTCGGCACGGACGGCTTCGGCCGCTCCGATAACCGCGAACACCTCCGCCGCCACTTCGAAGTGGATGCAGAGAATATCGTGGTTGCCACCTTGGCGCGCTTGGCCCGCGACGGCAAGTTCGACGCTAGCCGCGCCGCCACCGCGATTCAGGAACTCGGGCTCGACCCCGAGCGGCCCGAACCGTCCAAAGCCTAAGTAGAACGAAACGAACCCACGACGACCGGAGCCTCTTCGCTCCGGTCGTCGTGTTTTTTGAGCCGGCCCCACGGATCAAACAAGTACAGCCCCAGTCCATTGGTCACCCCAAACGCCTCCACTTCACTATCGTCCTGCACGAAGTGGACTTCTGTTCGCGGCAGCGCCCGGAGAGCCTGCCAGACGGGCGGCGCCACCGGCCCCTGCCCCGCTAACACAACGACATGCCCCCGCGCTCCCGGCTCATCGGTTAACGTCGCGGCGAACGCAAACACCGCCTGCTCGGCATCCTGGTGCGATGGTTCCAATAACAGCACTGCCGTCGGGCACGCCGCCGTACGCTCCAACTGCGTCTCCGCCGGCCAATCCTCCTGCCGCGCCGTCACCGCCGCCATCCAGATCGCGACTAAAAGCCAAGCCTTTCCCACCCTGCCCTTCTCGGCCAAATTCCGGCGACAATGAAAGGAAATGGTACATATCGACGAAGCAACCGTCCGGCAGCTCCTGCCGATGAGCAAGGCGATTGACCTGCTCGCCCACGCCTTTCGGGATTTTGCCTCCGGCGAAGCCCAATCGCAGCCACGCCGCCGGTTGACGATGCCCTCGGGAGCCGTCCTCCACCAAATGGCCGGCGCTCACGGCGCCTACTTCGGCACCAAAGTCTATTCCACTCACCCGAAGCACGGTGCCTGGTTCGTTTTCCTGCTCTACGACTCCGAAACCGCCCAGCCGCTCGCCCTGATGGACGCCAACTGGCTGGGCCAGATCCGCACCGGTGCCGCCTCCGGCCTCGCCACCCGCTTGCTGGCCCGCCCCGACGCGCAGAGCGTCGCCGTGCTGGGCAGCGGTTTTCAAGCCGCGAGCCAGTTGGAGGCAGTGATGGCGGTCCGCCCCATCCGGGCCATCAGCGTCTGGAGCCGGAACCAGGAGAACGCGCAAGCGTTCTCCCGCCACTATCCCAACGCCGCCGCCATGCCCAGCATTGAAGCCGCTCTCGTGGACGCCGATATCGTGATCACCGCCACCATGGCGAAAGAGCCGCTCTTCCCCGCTGAACTTATCCGCGCAGGCACCCACATCAACGCCGTCGGAGCCAACTCCCCGCGCCGCCGCGAACTGCCGGCCGAACTCATCCGCCGCGCCGGCCAGATTGTTGTGGACTCCATCGAGCAGGCACGCCTCGAAGCCGGCGACCTCATCCTTAGCTTCGATCCGCCGGACTGGGACTTCGTCGAACCGCTATCCCAAGAACCCCAACGGAGAAGCGCCGAGGCAATTACGATCTTCAAGTCCGTCGGAATTGGACTGGAAGATGTCGCCGTCGGCGCTTGGGTTTACGAGCAGGCGATGGAACAGGGAAAGGTAACGCAGCTTCCGCTATTCGCCGCCGGATGAAGCCTGCAGATCGGAGTCGCGCCAAGCACTGATCTTCAGCCGCCGGCAGACCCAGCAAAGGTCCTCACCAACGTTCGGTCCAGAACTGACTGCGACTTCGCCGGCGCAGACTTCACACTTTCGGGCGGGCTTCGCTTTCTCCATTCCCACACTGCGGTGGGCAGAGGCCATAATTTCGGGATCCACGACCGGAGCTTCTTTGGCGGGAGTCTTACGTTTCATGTTTGTCCTTTCAGGATAACGCAAATGGACGATTAGGCCGCGACCAAGCTACCGCTGAATACTTCCAGTACATAGCCGGAATCGAGACTGGCGCTACACCGCGGGCAACTCTGCCCCGGCTTGGTCTTCCGTGCCGCACCCTGCTTCAATACGGTCGCCTCCACATTGTGCGTACACATGTAGCAGTGCGCCCGGCCGGGCAACTCTTCAACAGGGAGAGTGTTGTTCGATTTCATTTTCATTTCCACCTTTCACCTCAGGAGACGTATCGGCAAGAGGAAAAGATTCGGGAGATGAAAAAATTTAGTCACCGGTAGCGCCGGCAGGTACGTTGACATTCTTTGACCGGCGGCCCGAAATCCACTCTTTCGTCGATTCGACCAGATCGTAGCCCACAGGCACCACGAGCAGAGAGAGGATCAAGCATAGAGTCTGCCCACCGATAATGGTGATCGCAATGGCCGAGCGCTGCGAGGCGCCAGATCCTGTGCCGAACGCGGTCGGCAACAAGCCGGCCACGATGGCGAACGTGGTCATGAGGATCGGCCGCAACCGAACGCGGTTCGCTTCAATAATGGAATGATGCAGGGCGTGACCCTCACTCCGCAGGCGATTCATATAATCGATCTGCAAAATACCATTCTTCTTCACGATGCCCAGTAGCAGCAACACGCCCAAGGCGCTGAACAGGTTTAACGTACGTCCGGTGGCTATGAGAGACAGCAGGGCGAACGGAATCGACAGCGGCAACGTCGTCAGAATGATGAATGGATGAATCAGGCTCTCGAACTGCGCCGCCAACACCATATACATGAAAATGCTGGCCAGGCCGATCGCCATCAGCATGTTGGCCGTCGTCTCTTCGAGGATTTTCACCTGTCCTGAGAATTTGACCGTGTACCCCACCGGGAGTTCCAGTTCGCTGAAAACCCGCTGCGCCGCCGCGGCCGCCTCACCGAGCGAAGCGCCCTTAGCCACATTGCCGTACATCGAGACGCCAAACTGCCTGGCGTAACGGTCGATACGGCTCGGTCCCAGGCCATGCTCCAGCTTCGCGATTGAATCGAGACGAATCAGCCCCTGCCGGGAGCTTGGGATCAGCAGCCGGCCCAGCGCTTCCGGATTATCCCGCTGCGAGGTAGCCAGCCGCATCATGACGGGATACTGCTCCGAACCTTCTTTAAAGGTCGAAATCTGGTCCTCTCCTGACATGAGCAAGCGAACGGCGCTGGCCACGTCCGCCACGCGGACGCCGAGGTCGCTCGCCACCTGCCGGTCGATGTTCACCTGCAACTCCGGGTTGTTGAGATTCAGGTTCACCTTCACATCCGTGATCACCGGCTCTTTCAGCAACGCGATATTGGCCTCTTTCCCGATCACCACCAACTTCCGGATGTCCGGCCCCAGGACCATGGCCCGGATGGGCGCAAACGTATCGCGGCCGCCGAGAGCATTCGGATACGTGATGCGCGGCCGAGCGAAGGCATAATCCGCCGCAGCGGCACGTACTTGGTTGCCAATCTCGAGAATCGGCCCCCGCTTGTCCGGCGGTTCGAGCAACACGGTGATGAATGCCATGGTCACCCGGGCCATCATCGAAGAGCTTTGCGGCACCACGGCAATCACGCCCGGCACCTTCTCGATCTTCTTCGCAATCGCCAGAGCCGTCCGTTCCGTTAGCAACAACGAAGAACCCTCCGGCATTTCAATGAACATGCCGAGTTCACTCTGGTCTTCCTGCGGCATCCAGTCCCGGCCAATCGCCTGGTAGATTGGATACGTCGAAGCCAGCACCATCAGGCTGAACGCGACAACCACCCACCGATGGCGAAGCGACCAGTTCAGCAGCCCGGTGTAGGGCTTGTCGAACATCGAATACTCGTGCTCGACGACTTTCTTCTTGCCTTCCGGTTTCGGGTGCCGTTTGAGCAGTCGGGAAGCCAGCGCCGGGGTAACCGTGAACGCCACCAGCATTGAGACGAGAATCGCAATCGACATCGTCCATCCGAACTGGTTCAGATATTTCTTAGCGTAGCCGGAGATAAACGCAATGGGCACGAAAACGATAACGAGAGAAATTGTCGTCGCAACCACCGCCAGCGTAATTTCGTGCGTCGCCTGAATGGTCGCCTCAATCACCGGAAGGTCGTACTCTTCCAAATGTCGATGGATGTTTTCGATTACGATAATCGCGTCGTCGATGACGATGCCCACCGCTAGAGTTAACCCCAGCAGTGTCATCGAGTTAAGCGTATAGTCCAGGCCCTTCATTACGGTGAAGGTCGCGAGAATCGAGGTCGGGATGGCGATAAAGCTGATCAGCACCGTCCGCCAGTCGCGGATGAACAGGAACACGATGAACCCGGCCAGGAAGCTGCCGAGCACCAAATGCTCTTCGAGCGCCTCCACCGAGTTCCGGATGTAGGTGGCCTGTTCCTTCACGAGCCCCATCTGCACGCCATTCGGCAGAGTCGCGTTCACCAACGCCATCTTGGCCATTACGGCATCGACAATCTTCACGGTGTTCATGCCGATCTGCCGGCGGATCTCTAGAATCACGGCCGGCTTGCCTTGGTAATAAGCGAAAGACCGGCGTTCGCTGTTCGAGTCTTCTACTGTGGCTACATCGCGAATACGGATCGGCGATCCGTTCATGTTCTTAATGATGATGTCGCTGAACTCAGAAACCTTTTCGAGGCGGCCCAGCGTCCGAACGCCTATCTCCGCCGTGCCGCGAACGATGCGCCCACCCGGGGTCTCGACGTTCTCACTCCGTAGCGCGGCCTCCACTTCTTGAGCGCTGATGTTGAACCCGTTCATCTTATCGATGTCCAGGAATACGTTCACCTGACGGGTCTGGCCGCCGGAAAGATCGATTTGGCCTACGCCGTCAATCGTTTCAAACGCCCGGCGGATCTGCTTGTCCGCAATCTCGGTAAGTTCCCTTGCGCTGCGATTGCCGCTCACGGCTAGCGTCACGATCGGGTCGCTATCCGGGTCCGACTTGGTCACCGTCGGCGGCAGCACGTTTGGGGGCAGTTTGCGCATCGCCGCCGAAACCTTCTCGCGCACATCCTCCACCGCCTCGCCGATATCCCGCTCCAAAACGAAGGTGATGGTCAGGTTCGCGCTGCCTTCCGAGATCATCGCGCGCATCTCTTCAATGCCGCTTACCGCCGCCACGGTCTCTTCGAGCGGCAGGATGACCTGCGAAACCACCTCTTCCGGGCTCGCGCCGGGAAGCTGTACGCGGACGTTGACCGTGGCCGCGTCGGTCTTCGGGAACAGGTCCACACCCAGATCAAGGAAGCTGAATACGCCCAGGATCACGAGGAACATGATCAACATGAAGGCGAACACAGGACGGCGTACGCAAATTTCAGATAGGCTCACGGAAACTCCTCACTCCCACCGCAGATTAGCAAATTATCATGACGGCCACGCTACACTGATGATTTCATGACAAAAACAGCGTTTCTTTTCCCTGGTCAAGGCTCCCAGTTCGCCGGCATGGGCAAGAGCCTGGCGGAACATCACGCCGTCGCGCAAGCCGTTTTCGCGGAAGCCGACGACGCTTTGGGATTTCCCCTCAGCAAACTTTGCTTTGAGGGCCCGGACGAAGAACTAAAGAAGACGGAAAATACGCAGCCGGCGTTACTCACCGTTTCCATCGCCGCGCATGCGGTTTTAGCCAGCGAAGGGATACGGGCCGATTTCGTCGCCGGACATAGTTTGGGAGAGTACTCCGCCCTGGTGGCCGCGGGCGCGCTCCAGTTCGCCGATGCCGTCCGGCTGGTCCGCCAACGCGGGCGGTATATGCAGGAAGCGGTTCCGCAAGGAGTCGGCGCCATGGCCGCCTTGTTGAAACTGCCCGAAGGAACCCTTACCGGGATCCTAGCAAAGGCCGCGGAGGGGGAGGTCGTCTCGGCGGCGAACCTGAACTCGCCGGACCAGATCGTGATCGCGGGCCATGCGGGAGCGGTCGAGCGGGCGATGAACCTCGCCAAAGATGCCGGCGCTAAGCGCGTCATCCCTTTGCCAGTTAGCGCCCCCTTCCATTGCGCCCTGATGAAGCCCGCCCAGGAGCGGCTGGCCGCTGACTTGGCCGCCACCACCTTCTCTGATCTGACCATGCCCCTCGTGCAGAACGTTACCGCCCGGCTCACCACCAGCGGCGAGGCTGCCCGCGCCGGCCTGATCGAGCAGGTGCCGGGCACCGTGCATTGGACCGAATCCGTCCGGCTGCTGATCGGCGAAGGGGTTACGCACTGGGTCGAGGTCGGCGCTGGAGGCGTCCTCTCAGGCCTGCTGAAGAACATCGACGTCAACCACAAAGCGGCCCGCTTCGGCGAGGCTGCCGAACTGGACGCCCTCAGAACGTACCTCGCCGGCTGATTACCGCTGAATCCCGAGCGCGCGCAGGCGCTTATGGAGGCTCGTCCGCTCGAGCCCCAGCGCCCGTGCCGCAGCCGAAACGTTCCCCTGCGCGCTTTCGAGCGCCCGCAGAATGGTTTCGCGTTCGGCCGAGTCCCGCGCGTGGTCGAGCGAGTTCGGCGTTCCGTTCGACTTCGGCTGGCGGAGTTCAAACGGGGCGGCCTCGGCGGTGATCTCCTCGCCCGCCGTCAAGATCGCCATCCGCTCCACCAGGTTCTTCAACTCCCGGACGTTACCAGGCCACCCGTAGACGGTTAGCAGGTCCACCGTCTCGGACGCCAGCGTCTTCGGCCGAAGGTTGTTCCGGGAGCAGAAGCTTTCAAGAAAATGCCGGGCCAGCGGGGCGACGTCCTGCGAGTGCTCCCGGAGGGCGGGGACCCGAAGCGGCATCACGGCCAGCCGGTAGTAAAGGTCTTCGCGGAACCGGCCTTCCCGGACTTCCACGGCCAGATCCTTATTAGTGGCGGCGACCACGCGGACCGTCACGCGAATAGGCGTCTCGCTCCCCAGCCGGTGGAACTCCCCCTCCTGCAGCACCCGGAGCAGTTTCGCCTGCGCCGGTTGCGCCAAGTCACCGACCTCATCGAGAAACAGCGTCCCCTGATGCGCCAACTCGAACTTGCCCTTCCGCTGCGAGGCCGCCCCGGTAAAGGCGCCCTTTTCGTGCCCGAAAATTTCGCTTTCCAGGATCTAGGCCGGAATCGCCGCGAGGTTCACCTGAAAGAATGGAGATTACAGCACCACTCTGATCTGTTAGACATGGGCAGCGAGCAACTCCATTACAGTTCCGCTT
>JBBQRA010000249.1:0-8534 GCA_038215275.1 Bryobacterales bacterium
TTGAACATGCGACCTTTGGGTTATGAGCCCAACGAGCTACCAGGCTGCTCCACCCCGCACTTCAATACTACCAAGCGGCGTCACACTTTGGCAACAATTTGCTCTACCAAAGTTCACATTGCTTATCGACAGGCCGAACCATCGCATCACCCGGCTTACACTGGAACGCCCGGTGGAACTCCGGCATGTTCTGCAATGTCCCAATCGCCCGGAACCGCCCCAAGGGATGCGGATCCGTGGTCAACCGCAGCCGCTTCGCCTCCGGCCGCAATTGCGTCGCCCAAACCCGCGCAAATGCAAGGAAAAACCGCTGATCGCCCGTGTATCCATCAATCACCGGTGCCTCCTTCCCTCCCAATGCCCGCTTATACGCCCGGTACGCCAACTTCAACCCGCCCAGATCACCCAACGCCTCACCCACCACCAGACGTCCATTGTGCCGCAACCCCTCCCCCACATCCAACGTGTTGAACTGATTCACCACGCACTCCGCTCGCGCCTCAAACTTCTTCCGATCCTCCGGCGTCCACCAGTTCCGCAAATCCCCGCTCGCCGCATACTTCGATCCCTGATCATCAAACCCATGGCCCATCTCGTGCCCAATCACCGCACCAATCGCGCCATAATTCGCCGCTGCGTCAGCTTCCATATCGAACATCGGCGCTTGCAGAATGCCGGCCGGAAACCCGATCTCATTCCGCAGCGGGCTGTAATAAGCGTTCACGGTCGGTGGCGTCATGCCCCAGTCGTTCCGGTCGAGCGGTTTGCCAATCTTCGCCAGATTCTCCATCCGCGAAAAGTCACTCGCCGACTCCATGCTGCCAAATAGGTTCCCCCGGTCCACCTTCACGGCCGAGTAATCCTTCCATCGATCCGGATAGCCGATCTTCGCGCGGAAAGCGTTCAACTTCTCAATCGCGTTCTTCTTCGTCTCGGCGTCCATCCAAGTCGATCCTTCCAACTGCTCGCGCAGCGTCACCCGCAGATTCTCCACCAAATCATTCATCTGCGTTTTCGCTGCCAACGGAAAATGCTTCTTCACGAAAGACTCTCCCAGCGCATCGCCCAGCGTCTGATCCACCAGCGTCGTACAGCGCTTCCAGCGCGGCTGCTGCTCCTTCACTCCCGCTAGCACCGTGCTCTGGAACCGAAAGTTCTCATCGACGAACTTCTTCGCCAAGTAAGGAGCGGCCCCGGAAATCGTCTTCCAGCGCATCCACGTCTTCCAGGTCGTCAACGGCGTGGCGGTGAACTCCTTCTCGACCGCATTCAAATAGGCCGGCTCGGTGACGATAACCTGCGTCGATTCCGGAATCTCCAGACGAGCGAATGTCGCCTTCCAATCGAAGGACGGCATCAGTTCGGCCGTACCCTTCAATCCCAGTGGATGGTAGGTCGCGTCCGGATCCCGCCGCTGCACGTTGGTCAACCGAGGTTCGGCCAACTTCGTCTCCAACGCCAACACGGCCTGCGCCTGCGCCGCAGCGTCCTCAGGGTTCGCCCCCGCGAGCGTCATCATCTTCGCGACGTGTACCAGGAACTCCGCCCGGATCCCCTTTGTCCGTTCGTCGTCGCGGAAGTAGTAGTCCCGCTCCGGCAGCGAGAGGCCAGCCGGCGCCACGCTCGCCACCGTCTCGCTCGAATTCTTCGAATCCTGCCGGGCGAATACGATCACGGGACCAAAAGGCGAGTTCTTTTGGAATGTCACCAGCGCGTCCAGCAGATCCTTCACCGAGCCGATCTTCTCGATCTGCCCCAACTCCCCGGCCAGCGGTTTGATGCCCTGCCTTTCCACCGCTTCCGTATCCATGCACGCGGCATACAAGTCGCCGATCTTCCTTTCCCCACTACCCGCCGGAGCCTTGGACAACGCCGCGGCCTCCAGTAAGACGCGCAAACGTTCCCGGTTCCCTTCCACCACCACCGACATCGTGCCCCACCCGGACTGGGTGGCCGGAATCGGATTCTTGTCCACCCACAGCCCGTTAGCAAAGCGCCAGAAATCGTCGCACGGTTTGCACGTGGTATCGAGCCCCGTCACATCAATGCCGCTCTTCTTCTGCGCCGGTAGGCCCGGAATCAGCAGCGTGGTCACCACGCTCAAGTGGAGGAATTGTCGAATCTGCACAATTCCAAGTTAATCACAAAGATTACTCGAAATCCGCCACTTTCACCATCAATTTACCTCGATTGGCCCCGCTGAACAGACGGTCGAGCGCCACCGGCGCCTGTTCCAGTCCCGCCACGACATCGGTTGCATACTTCAGCTTGCCCATCTCTAGCCATTCGCCTAACTTCCCGAATGCCTCGCCCGCGCGGGCGAGATAATCGAGCACGATGAAGCCCTCAATCCGGCCACGCTGCATTAACAAGTTACCGAGATTCTTCGGCCCCGCCGGTGCCCCCGCCGCGTTGTACTGCGAAATCATTCCGCACAGCACCACGCGTCCCCGCAGCGCCAACCGTCCGAGACACGCGTCCAGAATCTCGCCGCCGACGTTCTCGAAATCCACATCAATGCCTGTCGGGCAAAGTTCCCGCAGCCGCTTGCCTACGTCCTGGCTCTTGTAATCGATGGCAGCGTCGAAGCCCAAGTCCTCGGTGATCCACCGGCACTTTTCCACTCCACCCGCGATGCCCACCACGCGCATTCCAATGTTTTTTCCGATCTGACCGACCAGCGATCCCACCGCCCCGGCCGCCGCTGACACCACCAGCGTCTCGCCTGCTTTCGCTTTCCCGACATCGAGCAGCCCAAAATAGGCCGTCAAGCCGATATGGCTGAACACCGCAAACCACTGCTCTGGATTCACGCCCGGTGGCACCCCGATTAAGGACGCTCCCGCCACTACTGCCCGCTCCTGCCAACCCAGCAGCCCCTGCACCACGTCGCCCACGTGCCACTGCGGATCCGTAGACGCCTCCACCACGCCCACCGCAATACCGCGCATCACCTCACCGAGCGGCACCGGCGGGAGATAACTCTCCGCCGATGACGCCCAGATGCGGTTCGTCGGGTCAAGCGACAGCATCAGCGTTTTCACCCGGACGCTGCCAGGATCCACCGCGGGCAACGCCACCTCGCGCCACGCAAAACAGTCTGCATCCAGCTTTTCCACCGGACGCTGCTCCAAAATCCAGCCGTGATTGGTCATTTAATTGGGGAGAACGGCAAAGGCCGCAGCAGAGAGTTGGAAATGTTCGAGACGATCTCGGCATCGCTCCAGCCGGGGGTCGCCCGCAGCTTCAGCCACTCCGGATGCGTAACGAACTTGTTCCAGTTGGCTTCGCGGGCCGCCAAGCTTTCGTACCACAGCAAGTAGGTCAAGTTCGGCTGCTTCTCGCCAATCACAGTCTCGCCGAAGAACACCGGGTTCAGCCCGGTCTTCTGGAAGATGGCGATCTCGCCCTCGTTGAACATGCGAATCTTGTCGGCGAGCGTGGTCAAATCGTCGCTTTCATAGGTGCGCAGTTCGAACAGGCGCGTAGTCTTCGCGGCGGGCGGCGCTACGACGCCTGGGAAACCCGTGAAGCCTTTCAGGATCTGGCTCGAGTAGCGCACGAACCGCTGCCCCGGCGATTTGTTGAACGCGGCCAACTCGCTCTGGAACTTCTTATCGGCGGCCAACCGGTTCATGCCCTCTTCGAGAACGGCAAACGACGGGTAGCTCTCCAGCGTCAGATAGTACGGCGTGTCCGGCCCAATAAAGGAGCTGAAGAATCCCAGCCCCTGCGCACCGGCCCGCTCGAGCGCCGGCCGCTTCGATACCTCCAGAAACTTCGCCAGCGTCGCGCCCATCCCGTCGCCGCTATTGCGGAGTTGATACCGCCGCAGAAGCAAGGTCTGCGGAGGTTCACCCGCTGTCTGCTGCGCCATCGCCGCTGCACCTGCCGCAGCCGTGCCCATTAGTTTCCGTCTCGTCATCGCTCTTATCCTATCGCTTACGCATCGCGCCCAACAGGGCCTCCAGATGGCTCAGATACTTCTCCAGCGATTCGCGACCCAGCTCGGTTAACATGTACTCCGACTTCGGCTTCCGGTTCTCAAACGTTTTCGTGCAATGAATGTAACCGGCCTCTTCGAGTTTCCGCGCGTGCACGCTGATGTTCCCGTCAGTCGTCTGCAATAGCTCCTTTAATTCGTTGAAGGTCATCGACCCGCTTGCCGCCAGGGCGCTCACGATACCCAGCCGCATCTTCTCGTGTATCAGACCTTCCAGCGCCTGCGCTTCCCGGTTGGCCGCTACGGCCACCTCGTCCAACACCGGCTTCGCCTTCACCATCGCTGCTCTACTAGCCACCGTACCTCCTCGCAATCCAAACCCCGAAACCCATATGCAATCCGCCGAACCCCGCTGCCAGGAACGCGTTCCCGAACTCCGCCGGACCCGCCAACGCTGCCGCGCCCAACGCCATAAAGCAAAGCCCCATCAACGGCACCACGCGCACGCTGAATGCGCCTGCCGTCATAACGCCCGCGCCATAAAGCAGCAGCCATAAGCCCGGCAGTGTGCCGGCCATATGCTGCCGATACAGCACCGCGCTCAGCACCGCACCCGCAGCCACCGGGGGCGCGAAACTCAGAAAGAATCGCCGGCCCGGCGCCGAAAACAAGCTCCGATCGCCGTGATGCGTCTTCCGCCAGATCGCCAGGCCGCCAATCGCCACGGCGAGCGCCATCTCCGCGATCCAAACCCCGAACCAGCCAGCCTCGCTCACCTGCCGTGCGGCTAACCACGCCGCGCCCAGCGCGGTCATCCAGAACCCGCCCCAGCCCGGCACAGCTGTAAACGAGCCAGTCTTCTCCATCGTCTGCCGGATGTACCGCAGTTGCGCCAACGCGTGAGTGCCCATGTCTATCGGCTGCGCCATACGCCTCCATCTTCCAGCAAGCGCTTTGCCTCGTCAAGCGAACAGGCTTAACTGCTCGGGCCGTGGCGAAAGAAATGCGTCCGGCCGGCTGTCGAGACCATGCCGCTTCCGGACCCGCTCCACCCGCTCGCGGAGCCAGTCCCGATAGGCGGTGTCGACGTATGCGCCCCGGCCGTATCGCTCCCGATATCGCCGCGCTAAGTTCGGAAATTCCCTCTCCAGCCAGGGCAGAAACACCGCCCACGCCGAATCGCGTAGAAATAGCGGATTGGCATGAAAGGTTCTCGCACCCGCTTCCCGTGCTGCCTGTGCCACGGCTTCGAGCGACTCCTCCCGGTCGGTCAGCCAAGGCAGCACCGGCGAGGCCGAGATCCCTACGTCCAGGCCTCGGCGCGCCAGGTCCGAAGCGGCGCTCATTCGCAGCTCCGGCCGCGGTGCGTAGGCCTCTGTTCGACGAGCCAGCTCGGCGTTCATCGTCGTAATAGTTATAAATACTCTCACTCGGTTCCGCCGCGCCAACTCCACCAGCACGTCGGCGTCGCGCGCCACCAGGTCCGACTTCGTCGTAATCCCGATTCGCATCCCCACCCGCCCCGCTAAACCCTCCAGCATTTTCCGCATCAGCCCATAACGCCGCTCCGCAGGCTGGTAGCAATCTGTAGCCGTACCGAACGCCACCGTGTCGCCGGGCCGCACCTGGTGCAGGTCCCGCCGCCACATCCCCTCGTCCCACGTCTTGGCGAAGATGCGCGTCTCGAACTCCTCCACGGGCAGCTCCATGAATTCGTGAGTATATCGGGCGTAGCAATAGCGGCATCCGTACTCGCATCCCCGATACGGATTCACCGTCCAATCGAAAATCTTCCTCTTACCTGAACACCGATTGAGGAGACTCTTTCCCGCTAGCTCGAAGTAGGCCACCCGGCGCTTGGCCTCGAGCAACGGACTTTCCGCCGCCATTCGTGCGATCCCGATCAGAGCGCTCATTCGTCGATATTCGCCTTTTGTTCGCTTGTTGTCAAGCATAAACTCTTTCCTGTATTCAAAAATACAAACATTGCGCCCTTCGCTTGAGTAAAACTAGGGAGGTGCGAAACGCAGAGACCAAATCGGTTGAGGATTACAAGCTTATCCTCCGGGAATTCGCTCGCGATCCGTTCTCGGTCGCGACCGTCTGTCCGAGCTCCCCTTTCCTTGCCCGCCATTTAGCGAATTCGTTGGCGCTGTCCGATGCCAAGGTGGTCGTCGAATTGGGCCCAGGGACGGGAGCGCTCACCGACGCCATTCTGCCTCGACTCCGGCCCGGCGTCCGCTTCCTGGCCGTCGAGCGGAACCCGGCTCTATGCGCCGCCTGGCGAAAGAGCTATCCGAAACACGACGTCGTCGAAGGCAACGTCGCCGATCTCGCTCAGATCTGCAAGGACCAGGGCATTGAGTCGGTCGATTGTATCGTCAGCGGCCTCCCGTGGCCTTCCTTTGATGGGGAACTGCAGCAGGCGGGGTTGTCCGGCGTGCATCGGGTCTTGAGTCCCGGCGGGCAGATGGCTTCGTTTGGTTACCACATTGGTTTACTGATGCCCGGTCGCCAGCGCTACTACAGGCTCCTCAACAAGTATTTCAGCCAAGTGGAGCGCCTCAGTTGGGAATGGCGAAACTTGCCCCCGGCCTTTGTCACTCGCTGTACGAAATAACCATTGCATTCCGCTTATCCAGGTTCTATTTTTCTAGCAGATGCTAGAAAACCAGCAGGTCCTCAGCAGGCGCGAGCGTCAGATCATGGACATCGTCTTCCAGCGTGGCTCCGCCACTGCGGCCCATGTTCTCTCCGGTCTCCCAGATCCGCCATCATATTCGGCCGTCCGCGCTCTCCTGCGCACCCTCGTCGACAAGGGCCACCTTACCCACCGCCTAGATGGTCTCAAGTACGTCTACCTGCCGACCGTCGCCCCCGCAGAAGCCAAGCACTCCGCCCTGCAGCACCTCCTCCAAACCTTTTTCCGCAACTCTCCATCGCAGGTCGTTGCCGCCCTGCTTGACGTCTCCGCCGCCGAACTCACCCGCAATGACCTGGATCGCATGGCCGCTCTGATCGAACAAGCCCGCAAAGAAGGACGCTGACATGGATCCCTTGTCGCTCGCCCTCAAGAGCACGCTCCTCCTTGCCGCGGCCGCACTGGTAAACCAATGCCTCCGCCGCCAGTCCGCCGCCGCCCGCCACCTTGTCTGGCTCCTGGCCTTCGCCGCGCTGCCCGTGTTGCCGTTGCTCACCCGGGTGCTGCCGGCGTTCCCCATTGCCTCCCCGGGTCCGTTGTTCAGCACCACCGTCACGGCCGGTACCCCGCGCGTATCCGGCATCCCAGCCGCCACCGCGGCCTCGATTCCCCTGAACCTATTTTCCCTTTGGGCCCTCGGCGCCGCACTGATGCTGCTTCATCTCGGAGTCGCCCTGTTCCTGCTCCGCCGCCTGCACCAGCAGACGAGTGGCCACCACCCGGTCCTTCGCACGGCGCCTGCCGGGTCCATGCCGCTGACGTTCGGCGTGTTCCGTCCGGTCATCCTGCTCCCGGCCGATGCCGCCGGATGGCCCGCCGCGCGCAGACGTCATGTCTTACTCCACGAGATCGCCCACATCCGGCGCCACGATTTCGCTCTGCAACTGTTCGCCCGCTGCGTTCTTGCGCTGTACTGGTGGCAGCCGTTGGCGTGGTATGCGTGGCGCCGCCTGGTGACGGAACGCGAGGTGGCTGCCGACGATCTCGTATTGAATCGCGGCGTTCGGCCTTCGGAGTACGCGCAGAACCTCCTCAGCGTAGCCTCAGCGCTTCCCCCGGCGCCGTTCGCCATTGCGATGGCGCGACGCCTTCCGCTCGAATCCCGGCTTCGAGCCATCCTGTCGGCCGGCACCGTCCGCACCGCGCCCGGCAGGTTCGCCACCGCCTGCGCGTCCTTGGCCTGCTGCCTGGCGGTCCTGCCGTTGGCTACGGTGAGCGCTCAAGATTCCGCGCCCATTCCGGCAGCCCTAACCATAGGCATCGACGCCCTGCGCAGCCAGGCCTACGAGGAGGCCATGAAACAATTCAGCGCTCTGGAGCCTGCCCGCGCCGCCCTCTGGCAGGCCCTCACCAGGGAGCGCCAAGGCCAGGCCACTGCCGCCGAGCAGCACTTTGAGCAGGCCGTCGCCCTCTCCGCCGGAGACGAAGGGTGATCCGCAGCCTCGGGCTCGGATTGGACGAGCAGGCGCTCGACGCCGTCGCTCAGTGGCGTTTCGAGCCCGCCCTCGACGATGGCAAACCCGTCGCTGTGCAGGCCACCATCGAAGTCAACTTCCGGCTCCTGTAACTGCCGTGCGTCTCCTGCTGCCCGCCTTTTTCTTCCTGTCGGGATGCGCCACCCGGACTTCCCTCCAGCTGGCGCCGCCTTCCCGCGAGTACTTCGATCTCCAGCCCGGACAGACCCTCCGCGTCATCACGCCGCTGCTCCGCTCCGACGGCCTGCAGTTAGCCGCCATTTCTCACCAGCACCCGGCTTTGCCGCAAAAAGTACCTTTTCGGCCTCTTTTCGCAAAAACCGCGAAAGCCGTCCTCCTTTCGCCGAACCCTAGCAGGTTCCCTCGCTCGCCAATCCCGTGGCAAGGCTCTAATCGCTCGCAAACAGCCCCTTCC
>JBBQRA010000250.1:0-8483 GCA_038215275.1 Bryobacterales bacterium
TGAGTCGCGGAATGGGCAGTTACATATTTTCCTGCCTCCGCTGACTTCGACCGAGGACTATCTGGACTTAGTCGGCGCCATTGAGGAGACTGCGGCGATTCTGAACATGCCGGTGGTCTTTGAGGGTTACTCGCTGCCGGCCGATCATCGGATTAAACTAATCAAAGTGACGCCGGATCCGGGCGTGATTGAAGTGAACGTGCAGCCGTCAGATGGCTGGGCAGACTTGGTGCGGCATACGACGGAGCTGTATGAAGACGCGCATCAGTGCCGGCTGGGGACGGAGAAATTTATGCTCGACGGGCGGCACTGCGGCACCGGGGGCGGGAACCACATCGTGCTGGGAGCAAGGACGCCGGACGATAGCCCGTTTCTGCGGCGGCCGGACTTGCTGCGGAGTTTTATCGCTTACTGGGTGAACCACCCTTCCCTGTCGTACCTCTTCTCCGGTCTGTTTATCGGCCCGACCAGCCAGGCGCCGCGAGTGGACGAAACGAAGGTCGATGCGTTGTACGAACTCGAGATTGCCTTCAGCCAGATTCCCCAGCCCGGCGGGGATCCGCTGCCGTCGTGGCTGGTGGACCGCGTGTTCCGCCACATATTGACCGACTTGACGGGGAATACCCACCGGGCGGAGTTCTGCATCGACAAGCTCTATTCCCCGGACTCGTCGACCGGGCGGTTGGGATTGCTGGAACTGCGTGGGTTTGAGATGCCGCCGCACGCCCGGATGAGCCTGGCGCAGCAGTTACTCGTGCGGACTTTGCTTGCCTACTTCTGGAAGCGTCCGTACTTACAAAAGCCAACGTCTTGGGGGACACAGCTGCATGACCAGTTTATGCTGCCGCACTTCGTGCATCGGGACTTGGAAGATGTTATGCAGGAGTTGCGGACCGCGGGATATCCGTTCTTGGCAGAGTGGTTTGCGCCCCATTTTGAGTTCCGGTATCCAGTGTTCGGCCGGGTGAATTATTTGGGCGTGGGTATTGAAATCCGGCAGGCGACCGAGCCATGGTATGTGCTGGGCGAGGAGCCGGCAGGCGGAGGGACGGCGCGGTTCGTCGACTCGTCGGTCGAAAGAGTGCAGGTGAAAGTGAGCGGGATGTTTGGCGAACGGTATCTGGTGACCTGCAATGGGCGAAGAGTACCGCTGCATTCGACGGGGACACAGGGCGAGTGGGTGGCCGGGGTGCGGTACCGGGCATGGCAGCCGCCGTCGTGCCTGCATCCCACGATTCCCGTGCATACGCCCCTTATCTTCGATTTGTACGATACCTGGACGGGCCGTTCGGTGGGCGGATGCTCGTATCATGTGTCGCATCCGGGCGGCCGGTCGAACGAGACGGTCCCCGTAAATGCGCTGGAGGCCGAGAGCCGGCGTGGGGCGCGGTTCTTCCAATTTGGGCATACGCCAGGACCGGCCCCGATGCCGTCAGTCGAAACGAATCCGTCGTTCCCGCTTACTTTGGACTTGCGGCGATAAGCGCGCCGCGGTACATGCCCATGCCGCAGGAGAAGGCGACTTCTCCGGCGGCGGCGGGGAGGCGGACAAGAGTGGTTTCGCCGGCCGGGAGTTGGGTGCGGAGGCCAAGTGATGGG
This sequence comes from Bryobacterales bacterium, assembly GCA_038215275.1. Lineage (GTDB taxonomy): Bacteria > Acidobacteriota > Terriglobia > Bryobacterales > Bryobacteraceae. The sequence goes on from JBBQRA010000250.1 coordinate 1,600, forward strand.
AAAACGATTTCGCGGGCGCAGTTGCCGTCGTTCCTCCGCGAGACGGCGAGGGTGACGGCGCCGGAGAGGGTGAGGCGGGCGGGTTCGAAGCCAGTAGCGGAAATCTGCAGCGGGATGGCGCTTGCAGGTATCGCCTCCGATTTGAGCGGTTGGCCTTCGGTAACGGTCACAACGTAAGCGTGTGTTTCAATCTGGCCGGCGCGTTGCCACTGCGCCCAGAGACGGTAGCGGCCGGGGGCCGGGAAATTGGCGGCGATGCGGAGTTCCGTGGGGGCATTGGACAGGTCGTGGTGGTTGCCGCCGGGGGACTCGGCGTGGAGGTGCAGGAAGTGCTCACCGTCTTCGCGAAGGGCGAACGCGTGGGCCCAGGCGCCGAGCCAGGGTTGGAGATCGGGCGGGGCAGGGAAGGCGAGGGTGGCTTCGGCGCGGGCGGGTATGGCATCGGGCCAAGGCTTCGAGGACGGGATGGGCTCGGATTTGCGGGGACCGGTTTCGAGGGTTCGGCGGTCGACGCGGCGGGGGGCGCCGATCGGGGTGTAGTCGCGGAAGGAGTAGTAGCGGCCCCCGCGGGGAAAGGCGTAGTTGGCGCGATAGACCCAGCCTGAGTCGGGTTCAGGGTGGATGTGGGCGAAGTCGGCGTAGTCGTCGGAGATGACGATCAGATGCATCGGCTTTTCGTGGACGACGTCAAGGGTCATTGAAGCGGGGAGAGCGAAATCGAGGGGAGCGGTAGGCTTGCTTTCGCAGCAGCGGCCGCGGAGGCGGGAGCCGAGAAGGTAGGGGTAGTCCAGCGGAGTGGCGAAATAGGCGTAGCCCTTTTCGGTTTCGCGGCCGTGGAACTCGTCGAGGTCCTGGGAGCGGTAGTTCGAGAAGTAGATGGGATAGCCGTCGATGGCGTAGCCGAGGAGTTGGCCAGGGACGAGGCCAGAGCGAAAGGTGGGGGCTTGCTGAGACCAGTCGCGATTGTAAATGGGCGCGCCGTTGAGGAACACTCCGACGATTTCAGGGGGAAGCCGCGTGGGTCCGGGTTGGGGCTGGCGGGGGATCCGGAATGCGAACTGGCGTGGGGCCGGGTTCGCTGTGGGCGGGTCCTGGATGGTGCCGAGGTAGTCCAGTCCGATGCCGGCCGAACGGATGACGACGTGGTCTCCTTCGACGGTGATGGAGTGGACCCCGGGCTGGGCTCCCGCGATGAACGCCAGGCTACCGCAGAGGAACAGTAATCGCATTGGATCTCTTTCCCGCGGCGGTAATGACGATTTCGACCGCTCCCGTAACGCCAGGGGGGAGCTGGATATTGAATTGATCGAGACCGTGGAATTCGCCTTGGGGCCCGGCGTAGGTGACCGTGGCGGGTTGTGCGTTGACGATGGCCGTGGCCGTTGTGGCCGTGCCGAGACCGGTACCGTAGAGCGTGACGAAGCCGCCCCCGACAGGGACGCCGGCGAAGAGGTTGGGGTAGGTGGCGACGATATTGATGTTCGCGCGGCCGTTCCCGATGGAGACAGTAGCGTTGCCGAGGGCGGCGGTGGGGGGGATGCGGTAGTTGGTTTGGGTGACGGAGGTGTAGGAGGTTTCGGCGGTGTGCGAGACGCCGGCCGAATCCACAATGGTGACGATGCCGTTCACTTCGCCTCCGAAGAGAGGAAAAGCGGTGGCGTAAGATCCAGCGGCGAGCGGCCCCCGTTCGAAGGATGCCGCCGAGACGTGGTAAGCGCTAGGGCTGACGAGGCCTCCTCCGACGTCGTCGGTACGGGCGTTGGAATAGCTGGATCCGTCGAGGAAATTGAAGACCGCGACTCCGTTCACCCAGAGGCCTTGGGCACCGAGGCCGACGGTAGAGCGGGTGGTGGCGGCGGTGGGGGTGCGGGAGAGGCGGACGGAAAGGTTCTGATTGGTGGGGAGGCCGCGGAAGATGCCGCCGGGCTGGAGGGCGTCGAACCACGGGCCCATGACGTAGCTGGCTAGGTTGTTGGAATTGAGATAGATGTTGGTTTCCGTCGAACGGACACGCTGCACATCAGCGTTGGCGGGGTTGGCCAAGGGGACGGGGCCGGCCGACGGGTCGGCGGCGACAACATGCAGGGCGGTCTGTCTGTTGTTTTTGGTTTGCCAGGAGGCGAGCAGGGGATCGGTGGAGCCCGCTACATCGGTGGCCGTGGAAGGGATGTTGGTTTCGGACCCGCCGTTGACGGTGCCGTAAAACTGGGCGGCGAGGATGTAGGGGAACGCAGGGGTGCCGTCTTCTTCGAGGGTGACGTGGTAGGCGTAGATGCCTTGGGGGTATTCGGCGGTAGGGGCGAAGCGGCCGTTAAATACGTCCAGATCGCCCAGGCCTTCGACGAATTCGTAATCTTCGAGGTAGCGGCCGAGAGGGAACTGGGCGTTGATGGGGGGGCCGAACTGGTTGGCGGCAAGTTGGGGGGAAACGCCGGCGTGGAGGGGAAGTGCCCAGTCGGGGAGAGACTGGCGGGCGGTCAGCGTGCGGAGACGGAAGCTCGACCGGACGCGCCGGAGTGCGCCATTAATGGTGGAGTAGGGGCCATAGATGGGATGGCCGTCCATGGCCCAGCCGAGGATGGGCGAGGGCTTGGAAGGATTCTCGCGATAGATGGGGCCGGTGCGGGTGGTGCGGACGAGTTCGACATTGTCGCCGAGTTGGGCGCGGAGACAGGTGGGGCTGGCGTGATGGTGATACTGGCCGTTGCCGGGTTGATGGCCAACACAGGCGTCGAATGTCTGGGCCTCGCCATAGAAGGCATCACGAAGCCAGATGCCATCGCCTCGCTGGGGCTGGGAGAGGAGAAGGGTGGGGAGGAAGAGGAGAATCAGTCGCATAGGGATGACTCCAGGGTAGGAGGTAAGGGCGGGATTTCTGTATTAAGGCAGATTAAGGGTGCGCTCCTTGCCCCGGTAGCCGATATGGGAATATGGAGGGGACTCTGGCCGCGTCTTCATGACCCGTTCTTCACTCGACAAGCAGAAACACCTCGACTCTCTATGGCGCTATGAGCCCGAAGAGGGCTTCTATGACGAGGTCCTGCAGCCTTCCGGTAACATTCGGCAACAGTGGCGCGGGCTGACCGAGTCGATCCTCGCCCTTCGGGAGGGGGAGTTCCGGGAGCGGTGGAAAGAGGGTCAGCGGCTGATTCACGATCACGGGATCACCTACAACGTCTATGGCGATCCGCAGAGTACGGATCGGCCGTGGCCGCTCGATCCGTTGCCATTGGTAATGGATCCGGTGGAGTGGAAGTCGATCGAGGCGGCGGTCGCGCAGCGGGCCCAGCTCCTCAATATGATCTTGGCCGATTCCTACGGGCCGCAGCGACTATTGAAAGACAAGCTGCTGCCGGCGGAATTGATCTATCCTAATCCGGGATTCCTGCGGCCTTGCCAGGGCATCCAATTGCCGGGCGGTACCTACCTGCATCTTTACTCGGCGGACATTGCGCGGGCGCCGAATGGGAACTGGTGGGTGCTGGCAGACCGCACACAGGCTCCTTCCGGGGCCGGGTATGCTCTCGAAAACCGGTTGGTGTGCTCCCGGGTACTGCCCGACGTTTTTAAGACCTCGAACGTGCAACGGCTGGCGGGATTCTTCCAGGCCTATCGCGAAACTTTGTCCGGACTGTCGACGGCGAAACGGGAGAACCCGCGCATTGTCCTCTTGACGCCGGGGCCATATAACGAGACCTATTTCGAGCATGCGTTTTTGGCTCGCTATCTGGGTTACACACTGGTGGAGGGCGGAGACCTTACGGTTCGTGACAACCACGTCTATTTGAAAACGCTCGGCGGGTTGTTGCCCGTGGACGTGATTGTGCGCAGGCAGGACGCGGGTTTCTGCGATCCGCTGGAACTGCGGCCGGATTCGATGTTGGGCATTCCGGGGTTGGTCCAGGCCGTACGCTGCGGAAACGTAGCGATCGCCAATGCGTTAGGCAGCGGGATGGTGGAGTCCGCGGCGCCGTCGGCGTTTTATCCCGTGTTGTGCCGGCAGTTGCTGGGTGAAGAGCTAAAGATGCCCACCGTGGCGACGTGGTGGTGCGGACAGGAAGGGCCGCTGTCGTATGTCGCCAGCCAACTGCATAACCTGGTGGTGAAGCCGGTATTCCCGAAGTCGGGAGATCAGCCGATCTTCGGAGCGCGGTTAACCGAGGCGGAGCGGCGAAAGCTCGTTTCGAAAATGCGGGCCGAGCCGGGAAAGTGGGTGGCGCAGGAGCAGGTGGCCTTGTCCACGGTACCGGTTTGGGAAGACGAAAGGCTCTCGCCCCGGCACGTAGTTTTACGCGTCTATGCAGTAGCGCACGAGGGTGGGTATAAAGTGATGCCGGGCGGGTTGACTCGTGTGACCCCTTCACTCGATAACCTCGTCGTTAGCGTCCAACGGGGCGGGGGGAGCAAGGATACATGGGTGCTGGGCGCCAAGGCGGAGGAGCAGTTGACGTTGCTTCCGCCGTCGACGCACCGGTTGGCGGTGAGCCGGGCGACGTTCGACCTGCCGAGCCGCGTCGCGGATAACCTGTTCTGGTTGGGCCGTTACGTAGAGCGGGTCGAGTCGGCCGTGCGTGTAACCCGGTCCATGCTGCCGCGCTTGACCCAGGAAAGCGATCCTACCCAGGCGAGCGGCCTGCAGGCCGGGGCGCGGGTGCTGCTACATCATGGCTACATTAAAGGACCGAGCGAGCAGTTGGAGGCGGAGTTGCTGGCGCTCCTCTATGACGGCACCAAACGCGGCAGCCTCGGCCATAGCATCCACCTGATCCATTCCGTGGTTTGGCCCATGCGGGATCGCATATCGACGGACGCTTGGCGAATCTTGACCCGTCTGGACCAGCAATTCGCGGCTGAGCCACCGCCGGAGGCGTTGCGGCTGAGCGCGGCGCTCGATCTGCTGAATCAGACGGTGATTACCTTGGCGGCGTTTAGCGGATTGGCGCTCGAAAGCATGACGCGGGGCGAGGGTTGGCGTTTTCTCGATATTGGCCGGCGGCTGGAACGGTCGTTACAGATGATTGAACTGCTGCGGCACGGATTGGCGAGCGACGCTGAGGTCACGCGTGGGGAACTCGAAGCCGTGCTGGAGATTGCCGATAGCACGCTGACTTACCGGTCGCGCTATCAGACTTCTATGCAGACGGATCTCGTGTTGGATCTGTTGCTGGTTGACGAGGCGAATCCGCGTTCGATCGTGTTTCAGTTGGCGCTGCTGACCGAACATATCGAGCAGTTGCCGGAGAGTAAGTCGATGACGCGGCGGCCTCCGGAGGCGCGGATTCTGCTGCGGCTGCTCACCAGCGTACAACTGGCCGACGTTGGCGAACTGGCGGTGCCGGAGACGATGCATTCGTTCCTGCAGAAGGCGGGAGCGGATCTGCGTCAGCTATCCGAATTATTGACGCGAACTTACTTTAACCATGCAGTTACTTCGCACCGGTTGTCCGCTCCTTGATGCCTATGTTACTGCGCGCCACGCATACGACAACCTATCTTTATAGCGAACCCGTGTCGATCTGCCACACCGAGGTGCATCTGGCGCCGCGGTTGTCCGACAGGCAGCGGCTGGTGGAGCACGAGTTGGTGATTCGTCCGGAGCCGGCCACGCTCGACGAGCGATTGGACTACTTTGGGAATCCGGTCACCTTCTTCTCCCTCAGCGAGCCGCATGAAACGTTGACCATCACTTCCCGGAGTGTCGTCGAGATGGCCGGCGAGGCACCGCCGCTGGCAGGGATTTCGCCGCCGTGGCAAGAGGTCTGCGACCATATCCGGCGCCGGGATACGCCGGATGCGCTGGAGGCGTGCGAGTTCACCTTCGAATCGCCGTTGATTCAGTTGGGGCCGGAGTTCGCTGCCTTTGCAGCGAAAAGCTTCACCTCGGGGCGGCCTCTGCTCGAGGCATCGCTTGAGTTGTCGCACCGGATCTTCACCGAATTCGAATACGACCCGCGGGCGACCACAGTGACGACGCCGGTGCGGGAGGTATTGAAGACGACGCACGGCGTATGTCAGGATTTTGCCCATTTCTTCATCGCTTGCGTGCGGTCGCTGGGGCTCCCCGCGCGGTACGTAAGCGGGTACTTGCGAAGCGGACCGAATTCGATCGGCGCCGAGGCGTCCCATGCCTGGGCCGCGGTGTTTTGCCCCGGCTGCGGCTGGTTTGACTTCGACCCTACCAACGACGTGATGCCGGGCAGCGGGCATGTGACGGTCGCCTGGGGACGAGATTATTCGGACGTCACGCCAGTGAGAGGCGTAGCCCTGGGGGGCGGGGAACAGTTGATTAATGTTGCCGTCGAGGTGGTTCCCGTGCCGGTCGGAACGGGGGGAGCGGGCAGTTAGCGGAAAGTTTCGCTGACGATTTGGCAAAGTCGAAAACTTTGCTATACTCAAGCTGTTTGGCCGTTACCGGAGCAATCCAATGCGCGCCTGATAAGTTTGCTGGCGTAGCTCAGCTGGTAGAGCATCTGATTTGTAATCAGAGGGTCGGGGGTTCGATCCCCTCCGCCAGCTCCAGTTTTGTGAGCCGGAACAATGTGGACAGGTGGCGGAGCGGTCAATCGCAGCAGACTGTAAATCTGCCGCCCATCGGGCTACGAAGGTTCAAATCCTTCCCTGTCCACCATAAATTTAAGCCGATGTAGCTCAGATGGTAGAGCGCGTCCTTGGTAAGGACGAGGTCACCAGTTCAATCCTGGTCATCGGCTCCACTCCCTTCTCCCCTCCCGGTAGGAAAAATTCCATGGCGAAAGAAAAATTTGATCGTAGTAAGCCGCACGTAAACATCGGCACGATCGGACATATTGATCACGGCAAGACGACCTTGACGGCCGCGATCACGAAGGTGCTGAGCAAGCACAACCCGAAGAACTCCTTCCGGA
>JBBQRA010000251.1:0-8482 GCA_038215275.1 Bryobacterales bacterium
TCGCCCGCCCACACTGAAACCGCACCTCAAACCGCGTGTCCCCCAACGACTCCATCAACCCATCCATCGCCCGCTGCCCCCCCAGCCGCGCCAGAATCCGCGGAATCCGCCGCCGCACCGCGAAATCCTGCTCCTCGTCCACTAACACATCCACCAACTGCCCGGTAATCCCCCGCCCCTGATGCACCAGCGCCTCCCGCGCCAACGGCGAAACCTCGTCCCAGGCTAACAGCCGGATCACCTGCGACACCAACACCGGCTCCACCCGCGTCAACGCCGGCAACACGCGCTCTGCGTCCCCGCTCCGCAGCTCCATCAGCGTCTCCGCCACCGGGTCCCTCCCGGCCGCCTGCCGCAACGGCGTCGCCGGCTTCGCCGCCCCAGGCACCGGTCCCGGCGCGGGCAATGACGTCGTCTGCAGCACCGCAGACATCGTCGTCGAATCCTGCACGTCCGCCAAGTCCAGTTCCACCGCCCGCGTCAGCAGTCCCCGCTCCAACACTTGCAAATACGCCTTATCCATCCGCGACGCGATCCACGCCGAAATCGCCGCCAACCCCACCGCAATCGCCAAAATCTGCGGACGCGCCGTCGCCGGCCCCAGCCACAGCAGCAGTTGCAGCATCCCCGCCCCCAAAGCATCCCCCATTCGGTCGCTGCCCACATCGATCAGCGTCTTCACAGCCCGCTTATCCTGCGCCGGAATCGGCGTGTAGAACAGCTCATACCCGCTCCGGAACAGCGACCCCCGCAGAATCAACTCCAAAGCCCGTACGCTAGCCACCATCGGGAACACTGGCACCAGCAACGCACCGGCCGCGCCGCCCCCCACCGCCAACGGCAACGACATCACCGTCCGCGACAGCCCCAATCGCTCCAGTGAAAACCGCGCCACCACCGTCTGCACTAAAAACGTCAAAAACTGCGCGCCCGTGTAAAACAGCGCAAAGAATCGAACCAGCCCCGGCCCCTTGCCATACTCGGCCGTCGCCCCCGACTTGAACAAATAGTCCAACAGTGCCGCGCTCGTCGTCCCCAACAAAACCAGCACCGCCAGGCTCAGCAGAAACGGAGCCTTCCGGAACGCCGCCCGCGCCGATCCCCGTGCCGTCTCCCGCGGCATCGCCGCCGGCCCCGCAAGCCCCATCACTAACAGCCCCGCCAATAAATGCAGCCCCGCCAGCAAGACCAACACGCTCGACGTCCCAAACCAAACCACCGTCCGCTCCGCCAGCAATCCCCCGGCAATCCCTCCCGCCGTCCCAAACCCCGCAATCCGCCCGAACCGGAGCTTCGCCTCCCGCGGGTCGAACACCTCATTCGCCAGCGACCAAAACCCCGAAAGCAAAATCGCCCCAAACCCTACTATGTGCAGGTACACCCACACCACCACCACGTCCGGTGACCGCTCCAGTAACACCCACTCCACCATCTGTAAGCCCGCGCTCAGAAGCAGCGCCCCCGGCACCACCCGCTGCGGCGAATACCTCTTCAGCAGAACTCCGAACAGCCATCCGAACAGCACTGCCACCGCCGCCGCCGCCAACACCATCTTCGGCAGCGCCGTCACGTCATACCGAGACAAAAACAAACCGTCCCGAGCGGCCTTCCCGGCCACTTGGTGAGCGAGCATCAAGGCCGCCCCCACCATCGATACGGTCGTCAGACGGTCTAAACCGTCGCTCTGCTTCACCCTTTCAATTGTGCCCCAACCGGCTCCAATTTATCGGCCGAAACATCCGCCGCCACCACGGTCGCCGCCGTCTCCGGCAGGTTGGTCTGCCACCAATCCATCGCCTGCTCATTGCTCCAACGCGGGATATCCACCAGCGCCCGCAGCAAGCGAGACAGCTCCTGCGCACTCCGCGGCCGGTTCGCCGGATCCTTCTCGAGCAACCGCAGAACAATGGTCTCCAAACCCTCGGAGATCTTCAATTCCGTCCGCTCCCGCAGCGGTACCGGTGCCTTCTGCACATGCGCCAGAGCTAACGCCGTCGGGTTCGTCTCGTTGAATACCATCTGCCCCGTCAGCAGAAAATAAGCGACACAACCCAAACTATACAGGTCGGCCCGCCCGTCGATCTTCGCCTCGCCCATCGCCACTTCCGGCGACAGATACGCCGGCGTGCCCGTCGCCGTTCCGTCCAGCGTCATCAGGCTCACATCGCTACCCTGCAGGCTCTTCACCAGACCAAAGTCCAGCACCTTCACAAAGTCATACTGCAAGCCCAACCGGCACAACAACACGTTCTTCGGCTTAATATCCCGATGCACCAATCCATGCCGATGCGCCTCTTCGAGCGACTCGCAAACCTCCACCAGGATCTTCACCACCCGGCTCTCCGACAGCGGACCGTACCGCTCCACCAGCGTCTGCAAGTCCACGCCGTCCAGCAACTCCATCACGTAGTAAAACGCGCGGTCTTTAGTCTGGCCGAAATCGAACAACGCCACCGTATGCGGACTCCGCAGCGACGCCGTCGCCTGCGCTTCTAACTCAAACCGCCGCCGCACAATCTGCTCCTGCCGGCCGCTTACGCCCGCCAACATCTCCGGACGGATCAGCTTAATCGCCGCATCCCGCGCCAGCATCTTGTGCCGAGCCCGCCAAACTTCGCCCATGCCGCCCCGCCCGATCATGAAATCAAGCTTGTAGCTGCCCAGGTCTTCTGCCTTCTGCTTGGACATCTCCATCTTGATCGTCCTTGCATTTATCACGCAGCTCCAAATGGACATGATCACAATCGGGAACATCCACACAAACAACCGGTTCATCGGCGCCGCTTCAAATCCATGCACTTGCAGGTTCACGTAGTAAGCCAGCGGCCACGCCAACACGCTCCCCGTCGCCGCCAACCCCGCCTTCAGTGTCGAATTTGGCAAAAGAAATCCCGTAAACACCATCCAAACCGCAATTCCCGACAAACCCCGCACCGGCGCTTCCGCCGTAATCGGCATGCCCGTCTCGTAAACCCCAATCGCAAACGACACCACCACCCGGAACGCCGTCCCCATGTCCAGCAGCGTCTCCTTGCTCACCCACCCCGCCCGCATCACCACCAGGAAGCCCAGCGACAAAAACACCAGCGCCAGCGTCGTCAGCCGCTGAAACGGATGAGACAACATCGCTGCCATCTCCGGCTGCAAGTAGCCCTGCAGCATGAAGGTCACCACCGAAGTTACGGCGCACACGATCGATACCCAGCACAACGACTGCGCTGCCCGCTCTACAATCTCAGGCGGCAAACGCAGCGCGCGCGGTCTGGCGCTATCGCTACTTCCGGAACTGGCGCGAACGACCTCCATAATAATCTCCTGATTGAAACTGCCTTCTCTCTAGAATAGGCGCAAAATAACCCGCAAAAAGATCATACGCATCGAAAGGTTGAATGGATCCAAAATAGAACGATACGATAAAGGATTACATGCTGCGATTTGAAACCGCCGGCGAGTCCCATGGCGAATGCCTCGTGGCCACTCTCACCGGCCTCCCTTCTGGAGTCCCCATCTCCCTTGACCGTGTCAACCGCGAACTCTGGCGCCGCCAACAAGGCTTCGGACGCGGCGGGCGCATGAAGATTGAAACGGATACCGCTCACGTCGTCTCCGGCATTCGCCACTCAAAAACCATCGGCTCCCCCATCGCGATGGTCATCCAGAATCGCGACTGGAAGAATTGGACCGACGTCCTCCCCGTCGAAGACTTCGACGGCAGTGAAGAAAAGAAGAAAAAGGTCCTCCGCCCCCGCCCCGGCCACGCAGACCTCGCCGGCGCCATCAAATACGATTTCCCCGACGCCCGGTACATCCTCGAACGGGCCAGCGCTCGAGAAACCACCGCCAGGGTCGCCATCGGCGCGCTCTGTAAGGAACTACTCCGAGAATTCGGCATCGAAGTCCTATCCCATGTGATTCAAGTCGGTACCGCAAAGATGCAGCGCCCCGCCGAATGGTCGGAACTCCAATCCCTCGCCGCCCGCGACGAAGTCCTCCTCGGCTGCGTCGACCCCGCCGCCGAAATCGAAATGAAAGCCGTCGTCGACGAAGCCTACCGCACCGGAGATACCGTCGGCGGCATCTTTGAAGTAGTGGCTCACGGCGTCCCCGTCGGACTCGGATCCCACATCACGTGGGACTCCCGCCTCGACGGTAAACTCGCCCAAGCCATCGTCTCCATGCAGGCAGTCAAGGGTGTAGAAATCGGTTTCGCCTCCGAAGGCGCCGAATACTTCGGTTCGAAGGTGCAGGACTCCATCCACTACAACAAGGAAGAGCGCGAGTTCTTCCGCGGCGCCAACCGTGCCGGCGGCCTCGAAGGCGGCATCACCAACGGCCAGGACATCCTCGTCCGCGGCCTCCTCAAGCCCATCTCCACCCTCCGCCGGCCCCTCGAATCCGTCGACCTCGTCACCCGCGACGCCGAAAAGGCCGCCTACGAGCGCTCCGACATCGCCGTCGTCCCCGCCGCCGGCGTCATCGGCGAAGCCATGGTCTCCATCGTCCTGGCCCAAGCCGTCCTCGAAAAGTTCGGCGGCGACTCTCTCCGCGAAACCAAACGCAACTACGACAACTACCTAGATCAGGTCCGAAACTACTGAAATGGTCCTCGACATCATTAAATACGGCGACTCCGTCCTCGAAACCCAGTGCGCCCCCATCTCCAACTTCGGTTCCCCCGAACTTCGCAAACTAGTCGACGACATGTTTGAAACCATGTACGCCGCCCGCGGCGTCGGCCTCGCCGCGCCTCAAATCAACGTCGGCCAGCAACTCACCGTCATCGATACCTCCTCCGGCGAAGATTCCTCCGCCAAACTCGTCCTTATCAATCCCAAAATCGTCAAACGCGAAGGCCAGCAGATCGGCGAAGAAGGCTGCCTCTCCATCCCCGGCTTCCGCGAAGATGTCCGCCGCGCCGCCCATGTCACCGTCCGCGCCCACGACGTCGATGGCAAAGAGTTCGAAGTCTCCGGCGAAGAACTCCTCGCCCGCGCCCTTCAGCACGAAATCGACCACCTCCACGGCATTCTCTTCTTAAACCACCTGTCCCCCCTCAAACGCGACCTCATCCGCCGCAAAATCAAAAAGCTCCAAAAGGCCGGCGAATGGTAGTCGTCTTCATGGGGACCCCGCACTTCGCCGTCCCCACCCTCGAAGCCCTCGTCGACGCCGGCCATGAACTCCGCGCGGTCTACACCCAACCCGACCGACCCGCTGGCCGTGGCCAGCAACTGGTCCAATCCCCCGTCAAACAAGCCGCGCTAGCTCTCAACCTCACCGTCCACCAGCCCGAACGCATCCGCCGCCCCGAAATCGTCGAAGAACTCCGCGCTATGCAGGCCGACATCATGGTCGTCGTCGGCTACGGCCAAATCATCCCCCAATCCATCATCGACATCCCGCATCACGGCATCGTCAACGTCCACGGTTCTCTACTTCCCCACTACCGTGGCGCCGCCCCCATCCAATGGGCCATCGCCAATGGTGCCCCCATCACCGGAGTCACCACGATGAAGATCAACGCCGGCCTCGACACCGGCGACATGCTCCTCAAGGCCGAACTACCCATTCTGCCGAACGAAACCGCCCCCGAACTCTCCGCCCGACTCGCCCCCCTCGGCGCCGAACTCTGCGTCAAAACCCTTGCCGGCCTCGCCTCCGGTGCCATCACCCCGATCCCCCAGAACAACACTGAAGCCACCCTCGCCCGCATCCTTACTAAAGAAGATGCCCGCGTCGATTGGTCCCGCCCCGCCGCCGAAATCCAGAACCGCCTCCGCGGCTTCACCCCCTGGCCCGGCGCCGTCTGCCTCTTCCGTAACGCTCCCCTCAAGCTCCACTCAGTCGAGCCCCTCCCCGAGCTAACCAAACTCCCCCCCGGCGCCATTCTCCCCGGCAAGCCCGTCCGCGTCGCCTGCGGCCATGGCACCGTCCTCGCCCTCCTCGAAGTCCAACAGGAAGGCCGCAAAAAAGTAAGTGCGGAAAACTTTCGCAACGGCCAGCATTTAGCTGACAATGAAACTCTGACATGACACTTCCCCAAGGTTATCGTTACGCCGCCCTGTACGCGGGCATCCGCAAAGTCGCCAAGCCCGATCTCTCGCTGATCGTCTCGGACACGCCCGCCTCCGCCGCCGCCGTCTTCACGCAAAACCAGGCCGCCGCCGCCCCCGTCAAACTCGGGCAGAAGAATCTCGCCGCCTCCAAAGGCATCGCCCGCGCCATTCTCACCAACGCCGGCAACGCCAACTGCGCCACCCGCACCGGCGACAAGGTCGCCAACGAAACCGTCCGCGCTCTCGCCAAAGCCCTCAAAATCCCCGCCAATCAGATCCTCCCCGCCTCCACCGGCGTCATTGGCGTTGAACTCGATCCCACCAAAATCACCAGCCACCTCCCCGCCCTCGTCGAAGCCCTGTCCCCCGATAAATTTGACGAAGCCGCCGACGCCATTCTCACGACGGACTTAGTCCGCAAAACCGCCACCGCCTCCCTCTCCGTCAAAGGCGGCGCCGTCCACATCGCCGGCATGACCAAGGGCTCTGGCATGATCCAGCCCCTCATGGCGACCACCCTCGCCTACATCGTCACCGACGCCGTCGTCGCCCCTGCCGACCTCAAAAAGATGCTCGTCAAAGCGACCAACCGAAGCTACAACTGCATGTCCGTCGACGGCGACACCTCCACCAACGACACCGTTTACCTGCTCGCCAACGGCGCCTCCGGCATCAAACTCGCCGGCGCCGATAAAGCCCTCTTCGAACAAGCCCTGACCCTTCTCATGGAAGACCTCGCCCGCCAGATCGCCCGCGACGGCGAAGGCGCCAAGAAACTCGTCACCATCGAAGTCGGAGGCGCCAAGAACGACAAGGAAGCCCTCAAAATCGCTCGTCAGATCGCCAACTCCCCCCTCGTCAAAACCGCCATCGCCGGGTCCGATCCCAACTGGGGCCGCATCCTCATGGCTGCCGGCAACGCGGGCATCAAATTCGACGTCCCCCAAGTTGACATCAATTTCCAGGGCATGGCCGTATGCCGCAAAGGCCTCGCCGTCGACTTCTCAGAAGCTGAACTCATTAAACTCCTCGACGAACCCGACGTCCTCGTCCAGTTCCAACTCCGCGGCCCCGGCAAGGGCCAAGCCCGCTTCTTCACCTGCGATTTCACCGAAGGCTACATCAAGATCAACGGCAGCTATCGCACATGATCCCGGCGCTGTTCCTGCTCGCGGCTATCACCTTCCGCGACGCGGGAATCCTGCCCGTGCGTCTCAACCACGCCCCGGCCCCCCAAAAACTCCTCCCCGAAACGATGGCCGGAGGCCTCGCCGCGTTCGACTACAACGGCGACGGCCTCCTCGACCTCCTCCTCACCGGAGCCGCAGACAAGCAGGACCGCCTCTTTCAAAATAAAGGCAACTTCCAGTTCACCGAAGTCACCCAAGCCGCCGGCCTCATCACAAAAATTCATTCCATCGCCGCCGCCGTCGCCGACTACAATAACGACGGCCACCCCGACCTCCTCATCGCCGGCGTCAACGGCCTGGTGCTCTATAGCAATAACGGCAAGCGTTTCACCGACGTCACCGCCGCCGCCGGCCTCACGGACACCGGTTGGTCCGTCGCCGCCGGCTGGTTCGACGCCGACAACGACGGCCACCTCGATCTCTTCCTCGTCCACTACGTCGTCTGGCCCCCCGCCACCGACCGCGTCTGCCTCGACCCCGGCGCCGCCCGCCGCGTCTACTGCCATCCCAAGTACTTCGCACCGACTGCAAACCGTCTCTTCCGCAACAAAGGCGACGGAACCTTTGAGGACATCACCAAGTCCTCCGGCATCGCCGCCTCCCGCGGCAAGGGCATGTCCGTCACCTTCGCCGACTTCGATAACAACGGTCGCCTCGACATCTTCGTCCCCAACGACGCCCTCCCCAATTTCTTCTTCCGCAACTTAGGAAACAACAAGTTCGAAGAGGTCGCCCTCACCGCCGGCGTCTCTCTCCCGGACAGCGGCCGCGCCGTCTCCGGCATGGGCGCCGACTTCCGCGACCTCAACAACGACGGCCGCCCCGATCTCATTTTCACGGCCCTAGCCGGAGAAAGTTTCCCCTACTTCCAGAACACCGGACAGGGCTTTGAGGACCGCACCGCCCGCTCCCGCCTCGCCGCCGCCGTCGGCCGCAAGAGCGGATGGGGCATCGCCATCGCGGACTTCGATAACGACGGCCACAAGGACATCCTCTCCGCCAACTCGCACGTGATGGACAACATCGACCAGCACTCCGGCGACAAGTACCGCCTCCCCTTGAGCCTCTTCCGCAACCAAGGCGACGCGACGTTCGCCGAGGTCCCCAACCTCTTCCCCGGCCCCGCCGCGCACCGAGGCCTAGTCGTAGCGGATTTCGATAACGACGGCCGCCTCGATGCCGTAGTCACCCGTTTAGGAGAAGAGCCAAGACTCTGGCGCAACGAGTCCCCTGCCC
>JBBQRA010000252.1:0-8397 GCA_038215275.1 Bryobacterales bacterium
GGCTCTTCGGCCAACTCTACGATGTAGAGGTTCGGGACAATCTGTGCGCACAATAATGCCGGAACCAGCCAGGCCAATAGGAAACGAAGCATCCTTATTCCTCTAACGAACCGGCAACGAGGCGGTTTTCGAAGCTACTCCATTCATAGTAATCACAACGGGCTGAATCCCAGTGGGAGCATTGGCTGGCACCGTGGCATTTAATTGATACAAGCCAACAAACCCGGGAGCTAGGCCCGCATACAGCACGGTGGCATTCTGCCCGCCTATCGTTACCTGCGGGGAGATGCGGCAGGTCGCCAAGGGCGACGACGGCGCCGCCTCGCCGGTCGCGGGCTGATTGTCCACCGGCCCAAGCCCATTCGCGTAAAGTTGAACCACGCTGCCCCGGGCCACTGGCGCCGCGCCGGTCACCAACTGGAAGTTCTGGTCGAGCGCGGCGATGAGCTGCCGGCCGCTGCCGGCGTCGGAGTACTCAAAGAACGCCGGCGAAACTTCGTTCAAGGCCACTGTCAACCGGGTGCTTGAATAGAGGTCATTGCTTACCTTCAATTGCACCTGCGATTGCCCAGCCAACTCCCATGGCACCTGTACGTTGATCTGTCCGGGGCTGACGAAGGAAATGGCCCCCGGGAAGCTCCGGTTTCCCTGTCCCGGTACGTCAAAGCCGACGCTCACCCCGGCCAGCGAAAGCGGCAGGTAGTTCGTCCTGAAGACGCGGGTCTGATCTGTAAAGGACGCGCCGAAAAGGGAGACGTACGAACCTGGCGCCAAGCCCTGTCCCGCTTGCCCGCTGGCAGCGTTTACAATGCCGTCGCTACGCAGCGCGGGCTCCTGGATGACTTGGCCGGCGAACTCTACGCGTGGGTCGCCGCCGTTGACTGGTTCCACAGAGAACACATTCTGGCCAAGTGCCGAACCAATCACAACGCGCGCCTCCGCAATGCCGAGCTCATCTGTGGACTCGGTCGCCTGCTCGATCGTGCCGCCGGTTTCGGCGCGGAAACGAATTCGCAGATTTGCCACCGGAGCGCCGAACTGGTCTACGAACTTCGCGATCAGCCGAAGTTGCCGCCCCGCAGCGCGCGTGAACCCATCTCCCACTAACGGAAAGGCGTTAAACGCAACGTTGTCACCCACTAAGTAGATGTACGGGATCCGCAGCGGCACCTCGCCGCCCTCCACCCGGATGACTCCTTCGTACATCCCCGCACGCGGACGAGTGCCTTCTAAGCGAACGGTAAAGACCGCCTCCTGGCCGGCCCCCAGCGTAGCGGACGAAGCGCTAAGAGTTACACGCGCGCCGGCATCCGTATCACGCGGCACAACGGTCAGCCGGACATTTGCCGATGCCGAGCCCTGATTCCGCAGCCGTAGGGTTCGCGTCACTGGAAAAGCCGATGTCGGAATCACCTGGCCAAACGAGAGTGTCGCCGGGGACGCCAGTACGGTGGCTCGCACCGCGCTCGAGGCGTCCAATCTGCCTGCACCCATTGCAATCGCCCGCGCTTCCACCTGCCGGCCCTGATAGTCGAAATCGATCACCCGCGGATCCGCCGTGTTCACCACTGCAGATTTCAACCACGCCGGTGCTGCCGTCGGGTTCCTCTGCTTCACCAGCGCTACGGCGCCGGCTACTATCGGGGCCGAAAAGCTCGTCCCCTCCACGCTGCGATAGCGCGATACGTCGAACATATCGCCGTTCGGGTCATAGTTCTGCGTGGCGACGTAGACGTCCTGGCCCACCGCCGTAATCTCCGGCTTCACCAGCGAGTCGCCAATGGAAGGGCCCTGTGCACTGAAGATGGCCGTGTCATCCGCGGTCCCGTCTACGGCCCGCAACGAGGCGTCGAAACTCACGCGCGCCCCACGGTTTGCGGCCACATACTCCTTCAGCAGCAACCCGTCCCGGTTTCCAATCATCGCCAGAGGGATCGAAGTGCCTTCGAGGCCCGTCGCCACAAACACCGCGTTGCTGCTTTGCTGATATACAATCAAGCCCACGGCGCCTGCGCTCCGCGCGTTTGTCAACTTCTGCAAGAACGAACATTCGCCGCGGACCATCAACGCTACCGTATTCGTTAACGCGCCGGCGCCCAGGGCATCGCAGCCAAAGCCGGTGGTGTCGATAGTGGCGACGTCCGTCACCGGCGCCGGGTTCGGCGATAGCGTCTGGGCGCCGTTGCCCAGCCGGGCGTCGATCTGCCGCAGGTTCGCCGGACCGTTCTCGACGCGCACCGTCTGCAGCAGAATCCGGCTGTTCGTCGTCGCTCCCACCGTAATGGCAGACGGAGCGCTGCCGGGCGACGAGATCGAGTTCAGGGTCGGGATCTTTGAACCCAAGTCCCCATCGTTCCCAGCACTCACGACCACCACCATGCCGGCGCGCGTGGCGTTCTCCACCGCCTCCACCTGCAAATCGCAGGCGAGCTGCCCCTGCTTGCCGCAGATCGTTCCCCGGTCGTTCGGACTCCATACCGCGGACTGACCCACGGAAAGCGAAACGACGTCCATCCCATCCGCCAGCGCCGCCTCCAGCGCCCGAATAACCGCGAAGTCGTCTGAAAAGTCGTTAATGCCGGGAGAGCCGAAGACTTTGTAGTTGCCCAGGTACGCCTTCGGCGCAATGCCGGTCACCCTGCCGCCCGGTCCCTGCATCGGCCGCCCCGCCGCCAGCATCGCCGCCGCGGTGCCGTGGCCGACGCGGTCCCGTGGACTCAGATCATCGGGACGTGTATCCTCCGGGAAGCTGTAGACCAGAAGGTCGACGAAGCTCCGCGCCGCAATCACTTTGGTACTCGTGTAGGCACACGCTGATCCGGTGCACCGGGGATAGCCGCTCGGCATCGCCAAACTCGGATCCTGCAGTGCGGGATGGGTGTGGTCAATACCTGAATCGAGGATGCCGATCTTCACTCCCGCGCCCGCGTTGTCCGCGCCGCCTACCACATTCCAGGCAGCCTGGGCCCTGACTAGATCGGCCGCCGGCTGATCCAGCCTCTTGTATTTGCGCAAACGCTGCACATACTTCACGCCGGGCATGCTGCGCATCGCTTGCGCCTGCTCCTCGCTCGCCTCAATAAAGACGGCGTTCACCAGTGTTTGCGTAGTACCCATCTCGCGGACCTTCATCCGGCTGAAGTTCCGGCGCATTCCGTTCTGCGACTCTAGTACTCTAGCGCGCCCAGTACGGGCCACCGCGACGGGGGCCTCCTCCAGCACTACGGCATAGCGTTCCTGGGCGAGAACGGCGGTACCCAAAGCCAACAGAATCAGGAATTTCATAATCTCCTCGACGCGATGCGGCTTCGGTTCGTTTCGAAGCCCTGTGTTATCATAGCGTTTAGGAGTCCATCGATATGGCCGCTAAACCCGCATTCGCCACTGGCGCACAAGTAGAACATCCAAAATTCGGCCTCGGCAGTGTGGTCCTCTGCACGGAAGAGCACATCACCATCAAATTCGACGACAGCGGTGAGAAGAAGTTCGTCCTCTCCATCGTCCTGCCGAACCTGACCAAATCGAATCGGACCCCTCCTCCGGAAAAGAAGCGCGCCGCGCGCAAAAAAGCTGTCCCTGCCGCCGCCGTCGCGGCGGAATAGCCTACTTTCCGATACAAAACGTAGAGAAAATCCGGTTCAGGATATCATCCGCCGTGGTCGCACCGGTGATGGCGTCCAGGGACCAGAGAGCTTCGTAAAGATCCAGCAGAATCATTTCGTGCGGAATTCTTCTGGCGACTGCCTCCCGGGCCCGGCCCAGCGCCTCGGCACTCGAGCGGAATAATTCCGCCTGCCGTAGCGATGTGATGAATGCAAATTCATGCTCACTGGCTGCCGCGTGACCGATGGCTGTCAGCACCGCTTCTCGCAGCGCCTCTATCCCTTCGCCCGTCCTGGCGGAAGCGAGGATGCCCGGAAGTTCCACTGCACCACCCGGAAGATCCGACTTGTTGATCACCGTCAGGTAGCGCCCCTGCGTCTCTGCCCGCGCAATTATCTCTTCGTCTTCCGCCAGGACTCCGACGCTACCGTCGATGACGACCATCGTCAGATCCGCGTCGGCCATTGCCTGCAGGGTGCGTTCGATTCCTAGCACCTCCACCTGATCTTGGCCCTCGCGGATGCCGGCCGTATCGACGAACCGCACCGGCACGCCGCCCAGGCTGGCCGTCTCC
Organism: Bryobacterales bacterium; assembly: GCA_038215275.1. Classification (GTDB taxonomy): domain Bacteria; phylum Acidobacteriota; class Terriglobia; order Bryobacterales; family Bryobacteraceae. The sequence goes on from JBBQRA010000252.1 coordinate 4,178, forward strand.
GCCACCAGGTCTCGCGTGGTCCCCGGAATCGCCGTCACGATCGCGCGATCCTGGTCGAGCAGCCGGTTAAACAGCGAACTCTTGCCAACGTTCGGTCTGCCGACGATTGCCAGGGTGACGCCGGTGTGGACCAGGCGGCCATAATCGAAGCTCCGCGCTAAGCGGTCGGTCTCCCGGGCGATCGGTTCGAGACGCCGCAAAATCTCGGTATCTGGCGCTATGCTGATGTCATCTTCCGCGAAGTCAATACCGGCTTCGAGCAGCGCGACCAGCTCCAGCAATTGCTCCTTTACCGGCCGGACAATCTGCGCCACCGACCCTTCTACCTGCCGGGCCGCCACCCGCGCCTGGTAGAGCGTGGTCGCGTTGATCAGGTCGCGGACGGCTTCGGCCTGCGGCAGGTCCAGGCGCCCATGCACCATCGCCCGCAGCGTGAACTCGCCCGGGTTCGCCAAGCGCGCCCCGGCGCCGATGCATTGTTCCACCGCATGCCGTAAGATCACCGGCGCACCGTGGCAGGAGATCTCGACCACGTCCTCGCCGGTATACGAATGCGGCGCGGCAAAGTAAGTCACCAGCACCGGGTCAAGCAGTTTCCGTAGCGTAGCCATCCGCGGCGCCCCCAGCGCTGCCCCCAGCGCGCGCTCGACGATCGCCTTGGCGTCGCTCCCCGAGACCCGGACTACGCCAATTCCGCCCCGCCCCGGAGGAGTCGCAATGGCGACAATTGTCTCCACAGCAGGCCGGTTAGTCTTCGCGACGCGGCCGTGGGCCCCGGCGCGGACCTCGGTCCCGGTCCCGGCGGTCGCCCCGTTCGTCCCGGCTCCGCTCCGTGGGAGGCGCACCAAACGGCCGCCGCGGCGCCGGCGCGGGCAGCAGCGGAATATTCGGCTTCGGCTGACCGGCAACGTAGATGACCACTTGCCGGCTTGGGCCGGTACCGAAACTCTCGCTGGTCAATTCGGTCTCGCCGCGCAGCGCCATGTGGACGATCCGCCGTTCGCGCGAGGTCATCGGCGAAAAACGGAATGGTTCACCGGTCTTTTTCACCCGTTCAGCCGCAGCCAAGGCACTCAACCGCAGCTCTTCCATCCGCAGCAGCCGGTAGTCGTTGGCGTCAAAACACACGAGCGAGTGCTCTTCGGAAGGCACCCGCAGCAGTTCCAGCGTAAGGTGCTCCAGAGCCAGCATCAACTCCGCCCGGTTCTCGAGCAGCATGTCGATATCTTTTCCGGTGAACTTCACCATCAACTCCGGATTCTCAATCTCCGGGTGGAGGCTGATTCCAGGGGTTACCGTGAAGCCGAGCTCCAAGCCAGCCTTTGCGACGAGATCGCCCAAGAACTGCTCGATGCGCGGCCCGTAGGCCTCTACCGTGTATTTCTTTGCGTCACTCATCAGCGTTCGCTACTTACCCTTTTTCTTTGCAGCGGCTGGGGCCGCGGTTACTCCGGTTGACGGGGTCAGCCGGTTGAAGAACAACTGCTGCACGATACCAACCACGTTTCCGGTAAGCCAGTATAGCACCAGGCCACTGGAGGCATTCCAGAAAAGGAACGCCATCATCACCGGCATCATAAACATCATCATCCGCTGCTGCGCCGGGTCGCCGCCGGTCGACGGCGTCATCTTTTGCAGGTAGATCTGTGAGCCCAACATCAGGATCGGCAGCATTCGCAGAGGTATGGTCTCGGGCCGGGACAGGTCCGTCACCCATAGCCAGTCCGCGCCGCGCAGTTCCGTCGCCACGGAGAGAACCTTATAGAAACCGATGAAGAAGGGAAACTGCAGCAGCAAGGGAACGCATCCGCCGGCCGGGTTCACACCGTTCTTCTTGTAAAGATCCATAACCTCGGTGTTCTTGTCGTTCGCCCGAGGATCCTTGAGGCCGACGCCCTTGTACTTGTCGTTGATCGCCTGAATCTGCGGCTGCAGTAGAGCCATCTTCTTCATGCTCTTCATGCTGGTGAGCTTCAGCGGCACCAGCGCCAAGTTAATCAACACCGTTACGGCCACGATGGCCCAGCCCCAGTTGCCCCCCGTGTATGTCTGCACCCAACGCAACATCGCAAAGAGCGGTCGCGCAATCCAGCCGAACCAGCCCCAATCCACCACCGATTCGAGACGCGGATCCGTGGCCTTCAGCAGTTCCAGGTCCTTCGGCCCAACATACAATCCGAATTCATTCCGTCCGGCCGCACCCACGGCAGCGCCAACGAATGGCAAAAAGTCCTTCGATCCGGCCGGGTAGGGCAACTTATCCGTAAACGTCTTGATCTCGACCGTCTGTCCGGCTTTGGGCAGGAACAGTGCACCAAAGTATGCATCTTGCAGGCCGACAAACGTATAATTCCCGGCGTTGGAGACCGGTCCGCTCTCTCCGGCCGCGCTTTCGAGAGTGGTCGGATAGTTTTCGTTCGGCTCCTGGCGCAGCGAGAACTGAGCGGCATAGGCCTTGTCCACGCTCTGGTCTCCGAAACCGCCACGCCACACAAGGAGGTGGGAAAGCGGCGCACCGTTGACTGTCACATCGCTCTTGATCTCGCCGAGATAGCTCTTGTCCTTGAAGCTGAACTGCTTCCGCGCCACCACCTTGCCATCGGAGTACGTGAAGGTGATCGACTTGCCGTCGGCGCCTTTCTCAACGGAGAAGAGGGCCTTGTTCAGATCCACCGGTACCGCTTGCTCTTTAAAGTCGTAGGCGAATGGACGTACTCCGATCAGCGTCGTGTTTTCCGGCGAAATCAGGTCGAGAGGCTTGCCCGTGTTGTCCTTGAAATTCTTCAGTACCCAACTAAGGACCACTGCCCCGCGGTTGGCGAACTGGATCCGGTAGAGTTCGGTATCGAGGAAAGGGAACTCCGCGTTCGACGCTAAAGTCGCTTCAGTGGGCACCGCGGGTGCTTCGGCCGCCGCCGCTGCCGAGGCCGCTGGCGCCTGTGGTGCCGCCGCACCCTGCTTCGCTTCGGGCTTGGCCGCTGCCGGGGCCTCTTTCTTTGCGGTGGGCGGCGGCTCCGGTGGCTTCGGGAGCAAGTACTGCGAGGCGAATATTACGACGCCCATCAGCACGAAGGCCAGCAGCAGCCGTTGCTCCATCGAAAGGTCTTTCTTCGGTTTCGGATCAGCCATATAAGGTTATTGTTTCGGAATGAGATCAACTCCGCCTTCGCAAAACGGATGGCAACGGCCCAAACGCCGCAAGCCCAGCCAGACGCCGCGAGCAGCGCCAAACCGGGTGATTGCCTCCATCATGTAGACGGAACAGGTAGGATGAAATCGGCAAGCCGAAGGAAGCCAAGGCGAGATGCCTTGCTTGTAGATACGCAGCACAACGAGACAAAGTTCGGCCGGCGTCAGCCGGTCCGCTACGCGCTGCATCGGGCCAGCACCTTATCCATCTCGCGCTCCAGAACTTCAAAATCCGCCAGCAGAGCGGAGCGGCGGGGATTGAACACAATGTCGCAATTCGCGTTGACGAGATCCAAGCGCGCCCGCAAGAGCTCTCGCAACCGCCGGCGGATCTTATTCCGAATCACTGCCTTGCCTACTGCGCGGGGAATGGTAATCCCGAAACGCGGTCCGCCTTCACGGTGAACCGCATCTGGTGCAACGGGACTATGCCGCAAGCAAAAAGCCACGAAATAGGTACTCGGATACCTCACCCCTTGATCGTAAACCAGGCGAAACTCCCCGGGCTTCCGCAAGCGGTGGGCGGTCAACGAACGGTTACTTGGCGGCGCGGACGGCTGGCTCGTCACTGACGGTGAGCTTCCAACGGCCCCGCGCGCGGCGGCGGGCCAACACGGCACGGCCATTCTTGGTTTTCATGCGCTCGCGAAAGCCGTGCACCTTGGCACGCTTGCGATTATTGGGCTGAAATGTACGCTTCGGCATTGTCTTTAATTTCCTATGAGCACAGGCGCGCGAAGGCACACCATACCCGATCTTTCAGTATAAGGCCTCGCCACGCTCAACGCAACCGAACCCTCATCCGCTGCCAGCGATTTCGTAACGTAGGTCGGAGACGGTGAGTCGAGCCTGATTTTGCACGAATTCAGGAGTGGCGGCGAGGAAGAATCAACCTAGATTCGGCGGTTAGCCCACTGCCAGAGGGGTAATCGGCCCCCCTGGCTGGGGCGATCCCTGGTAAAAATACCAAAAGATTTTCCGCAGGAGGGTGGTCCAGCGCTCCCTCCCGTCCAACTGCGTCGCACCAGCCA
>JBBQRA010000253.1:0-8380 GCA_038215275.1 Bryobacterales bacterium
CGGGCGCTAGGACTTTTTATGGATAAACTGGCGCAAAACATACAAGAAGCATTTCTAAATAACGCGCGCAAAGACAAAACTTTTCTCACCATTTATCTGATGAGCGGCGTTAAGCTTTCCGGTCGAATCAAGAGTTTTGACAAGTACTCGGTCGTGCTCGAATCGAACAATCAGGAACAACTGATTTTCAAGCACGCAATCTCAACGGTAGTGGTCTCCCGGCCCGTGCACTCCCAGAGCGCGGCGTTGGCGACGGCCGCGCCCTCAACCGGCGGCCTCCCCGGAATGCCTGGAGAGCCCAGCGAAGCTTGAGCCGTAACCTTGAAACGACGCAGTCCGGCCCGGAGAAGACCATTCTCGTGGGGGTCGAGTTACGCCGCCGTGCCAAACAGAGCTTTACGGCGGAAGAATCCCTCGATGAACTGCGCGCTCTGGCGGGCAGCGCCGGTGCGGAGATCGTTGACGTCTACACGCAGATCCGCGATGTCGCCGACTCGGCGCACATGATCGGCGAAGGGAAGCTGGATGAGTTGGCCGCCGCCGTCGAGGCGACGCAGGCCGATTTGGTGGTGTTCGACAACGAACTAACGCCGACCCAACTGCGGAACATTGAGAAGCGGCTGGACACTCGCGTGGTGGACCGGACGCAGTTAATTCTGGACATCTTCGCCAAGCGGGCGCGGACGCGCGAGGGCCAGTTGCAAGTCGAGTTGGCGCAGTTGAAATACCTTCTGCCGCGGCTGACAGGCAAAGGGGTGGCGATGTCGCGCCTGGGCGGCGGCATCGGCACTCGTGGTCCGGGCGAAACAAAACTGGAAGTGGACCGCCGGAAGATCGGCCTGCGAATTTCGAAAATTGAGAAGAGCCTCGAGAATGTGCGGGGAACCCGGCTGATTCAGCGGAGCCAACGGCAGAGCGTGCCTTTGGCAACTGTCGCCTTGGTCGGCTACACCAACGCCGGGAAGTCGACGTTGTTCAACCGGCTGACGCAGGCTGGCGTGATTGCGGACGCGCGGATGTTCGCAACGCTCGATCCCACGGTGCGCGCCGTGCAGTTGCCGTCCCGCCGGAAGGTATTGCTCAGCGACACGGTCGGGTTCATCCGGAATCTACCCACCACACTCGTGCGAGCGTTTCGGGCCACTCTTGAAGAGGTAGTGGAGGCCGCCTTGCTGGTGCATGTAGTGGACTCGACGGCCGAGGCGGCGCAGCAGCAGATGGCGCATGTGCAGGCCGTGCTCGAAGAGATCAAGGCGCACGAGACCCCCCAGATTCTAGTCTGGAATAAGCAGGACCGGGAAGGCTCCGCGCAGTTGCCCGAAGGCGCCGTGGGAGTTTCGGCCGTGACCGGCGCCGGGATCGAGCAGTTGCTGGCGCGGATAGACGACGCCCTGACGTTGGACCCGGTTGCGCCATGCGTGCTGCGAATTCCAGCATCGGATGGCGGAGCGTTGAATTTGCTGCACGAGACGAGCCGAGTGCTTTCGAAGACCTACGAAGATGAAATGCTGGTGATTGAGGCGGTGGCGCCGGAATCGGCCCGCCGCCGTCTGGCTGAATATCTAGTAGGGTAGGCTCGGGCTATAGTGGATAGACCGGGATGAACCTCCCAAACCTGCTCACGATCCTTCGCATCTTTTTCGTGCCGCTGCTGGTTGCGGCGTTGGTACAGGAAGATCTGCGCATCGAGTTTTTCGGGATGCCGATTGCGCAGGAGTACTTGGCGTTGGCAACGTTTCTGGCGGCGGCGTTGACGGATCTGCTGGACGGCTATTTGGCGCGCCGGTGGAAGCAGGTGACCACGGTGGGGACACTGCTGGATCCTGTGGCGGATAAACTGCTGATTTCGGCCGCGCTGATTTCGCTGGTGCAAATCCGAATGATCCCTGGATGGCTGGCGATCTTGATCATTGCTCGGGAGTTCGCGGTTTCCGGATTGCGATCAATTGCTTCCGCGGAAGGGTACACGATTCAGGCTTCAGACCTGGGGAAGACGAAGATGGCAACGCAGGTGATTGCGATCTCGTTGATGCTAGTTTCGATCCGGTACAAAGAGTGGTACAGCTTTGCGATGCTGTGGATGTACGGCGTCGTATTCTTTGCCCTGGTGAGCGCCATCCAGTACTTCTCGAAGTTCTGGCAGCATATTGATGGGCAGACCAAGCAGCGCCGGCGGCGGGAGCTAATTACGCTCGAGCGTCACGAGAAGTCCGAGCGCCGACGGCAGCGACGGCAGAACCGGTCTAAGGCGCCAGATAGTCAGTCCGCCCCCCATCGACCGCCAACACCTGTCCGGTAATGAAGCTGGAGCGTTCGCTCGACAGGAACGCAATGGCGTCGGCGATATCGTCCGGGGTACCGCAGCGGCGCACCATGGCTTTGCCGGCCATGTGAGCAAGTAGCTTTTCGCCTTCTTCTTTTGTCCGTCCGCTGTAGACCATGTCCGTGCCAATGAAGCCGGGGGCTATAGCATTGACGGTGATGCCGTGGGGGCCTAGATCGAGGGCGAAGCGCTTGGTGAGGGCGATGACGGCCGCCTTGGTAGCCGCGTAGAAGGTGGTGCCAGGCATCGAGGTGCCGAACGCCGCGATGGAAGTCAGGTTGATGATGCGGCCGTAGCCCGCGGCCTGCATACCGGGGACAATGGCTCGCGTGACATGGACCAGTCCGTCGACGTTCACGCGGCGCATCGGTTCCATTTCCGCAAAGTCGAAATCGGCCAAGTCGCCACGGTTAAGGATGCCGGCGTTGTTGACGAGGATCGTGACGGGCCCGAGCCGATCAGTGACCTCCGCGGCGAGACGAGGTCCGCAGGCAGGGTCGCCGATGTCGCCTTGAACGGCGATGGCCCGGCCGCCGCAGCGGAGAATGAGTTCGACGGCTTCGGCCGCAGCCTCGCCGTTCTCGCGATAGTTGAGCGCGACGGGAATGCCATCGAGGGCCAAGCGCATTGCGGTCGCCCGGCCGATTCCGCGGGAAGCGCCGGTGATGAGGGCTGCCGCCATGGCTATTCAGCTCCTTGGGTAGCTGGCTCGACGACGGCGGTCATCGAGCCCTTCGAGACAGCCATGCGAGGGTCGGCGCCGTAGCCGTGGATCATCTCGCGTCCGACGGTGGCTTCTTCGATTTCTCCGGTGAGGACGATCGTTCGGCCGAGAGTATCGACTTCGACGGTGTGACGGAGGGCGCGGGCTTCGCTTAAGGAGAAGAGGCGCATCAGCATCTCAATGACGTAGTCGTAGGTGTGTTCGTCATCATCAAGGAGCACGACGTTGTAGAGCTTGGCGTGCTCTTCCTTCTTCTCTTCGCCCGTCTCCCAATCCGTGGAGGTTCGCGTTGCTGTGGGCATAGAAAAGTCTGAGGACTAACCGTGGCCGAGCTTCATGAGCCAGCCGAGACCAAATATGGTCCCGATAAAGCAGGCGAAGCAATAGATGCCGTAATGAAGGCGATCTTTATCCGTCTTCTTCGTCACGACGCCGAGCACGACGGAGATCAGAAGCGCGAGCAGGATGGCCGTTTCGAGGTGCGACAGGCTAATCTTCGGCATTAGGTTCAGTCCTTTTTCCCCTTGGCGATTTCGTAGGCGTCGACGAGGGAGAGCACGTTCAGTAGACCGGCACCGGCCAGGAACTTCGTGCCGTAGTCGTGAACGTGGCCGGCGATGTCAGGCTGGTCATAACCAAGCCAAGTGGCGAGGAAATAGGGCAGTCCCACCATCTTGTTGGCGATATTGCCACCGGTGTAGATAAGGGTGGTCAGCAGGTCGCCGCTTTGAGGTTCAAAGAACGCTCCGCGCATCATGAGGCCAAACAGGAAGCAAATGAGCGTCGCGCTACCGAGCAGGAGGCCGCGCTGCATGCGGCCCTGGTAAATGTGGCCCGCTCCGGGCACGAGCCAGCCGACCAGAACTGGGGTGACCCATTTCATGATCGGTACGCTTTTCTTAGGATTGAGTGCGGCGGCTACGCTCTTGTCTGCCATGGAGGTTCTCCCTTATTTTGACATATCCGAACCATAGCCGCGCCGGCGGGCTACTTCTGCTTGGCGATGATTTTGTCTTTGATCTTGTCGTAGACGCCCTGAGGGACCCCTGCTTTCTTGACGATCTCGTCTTTACCTTTATAGGGACGGTTGGCGATGATTTTGGACGAGTAGGCATCGCCGATGCCGGGGATGGACTTGAGCGTGGCGGCGTCAGCGGAGTTGATATCGACGAGGCCGGTGGCGGCATCGGCTTTCGCAGCGGCGGCTTTCTTGGCGGCGCCGACGACACCTTGAGCGAAGCTAGGCGCCACGCAGAGGCAGAGCGCGACGAGAAATAGTAGCAAAGTCTTTTGGAGTTTCATAGGCGGTATTGTACGAAATCCATAGCGCCAGTAAACGATAGATTTGTTAACCTGCGCAGCCGCTACACTGAAGCTATGCCCCTATTGGCGTTGCTTCTGTTACTGCAATCGGACCCGGCGGCCCTTGGCATGAAGTCCCTCGAAGACCAGAAGTACGAACAGGCCGTCACCCACTTCGCGGCGGCGGTGAAGGCGGAGCCGGAAGACCTTTCGGCGAACTTCCACTATGGACTGGCCCTAAGCATGGTGAACCGTGACGCCGAGGCGATTCCGGCGTATCAGAAAGTGTTGGCCAAGCAGCCCGACTTGTTCGAGGCGCAGTTGAATTTGGGCGTGCTGCTGCTGCGGACTAAGCGGGCGGAAGAGGCGCTGCCGCTGCTCGAGAAGGCGCAGGCGCAGCAGCCAAAGCAGTTCCGGCCCAACTATTACGTCGGCGAGGCCCACGGGGATTTACAGCATTGGGAGGCCGCCGAGACCGCGCTGCAAGCGGCGCTGGCGATTGAGAGCGCGAGCGCTCCCGCGATGGCGTCGCTCGCGAAGGCGCTGGCCAAGCAGGGCCGCGTGAAAGAATCGGCGAACTGGTATCAAAGTGCCGTGAGGGCCGATCCTTCGTACAGGGAGGCCTTACTCGAACTGGCGGGATTCCACGAAGCCGCGGGGCAGAAAGCAGAGGCGGCGGCGCTATACCGGCTGTTCCCGGACAACGGGGCGGCGCGCGAGCGCTTAGGCGTGCTGTTGCTCGAGCAGGGTGAGGCGGCCGACGCGATTGCGCAGCTTGAAAAGGCAGTGGCGGAATCGCCGACGACGGCGAACCGGTTGGCTTTGGCCACGGCGTATTTGAAGGTGAAACAGAATGCGAAGGCCGCGCCATTGCTGTCGCAAGCTGCGGCGGCGGAGCCGGGGAACCCAGAGTTGCGGCTGACATTAGGGCGGATCTATCGCGAGGACAAACGGCTACCGGACGCAGCTCGCGAGTTTCTGGCAGCGGCGCAGATCGACGCGAAACTGAAGCCCGCGTGGAGTGAGTTGGGGGCGACTCTGTTCCTGCTGGGCGACTATCCGCAAACGCTAAAGGCGTTCTCACGGCTGAAGGCGTTGGGCGAGGATCAGAACGCTTCGGTGCTGTACCTGGAGGCCCTTTGCTACGACCGGCAACAGTTGTATAAAGAAGCTCTGCCAGCTTATGAGAAGTTTCTGGCGGCGGCGGGGGGCAAGATGCCCGAAGAAGAGTTCAAGGGCCGGCAACGGCTGCGGATCGTAAAGCGGATGGCGGAAAGACGATGAAGCTGTTACTGATCGCACTCACATTGACGTGGGCCAGGGCCGCCGAATCGGGGCTGGAAACGGTGAAAGCCGAACCGAACCTGGAACGGCGGAGCGATCTCGCATTGACCTATGCCGGGGAAGTATTGACTAAGCTGCGGCCGGACTTGGAGACGAAGGATTGGGCTGCGGTGGCGCCGGAGGTCGAGGAGTTTCGGGCGGCCGTGGATCTTTCGTTTGGGGCGCTAAAAGCGACGGGAAAGAATGCCCGCCGGAGCCCCAAATACTTCAAGCGAGCGGAGTTGAAACTGCGGGAACTGGGCCGGCGCTTGAGAGGATTGCAGGTGTTTCTAGCCGTGGATGACCGGCCGAAGATGGACGAGGTTATTGCGTACGTGGGCAAACTCCAGGATGAACTGGTGGAGATGACGATGGGGGTTCGCAAATGAAACTGCTGGTTTTGTTACTTTGCGGTCTGCTGCCATTGATGGCGCAGAAGGACTTTCTAACGGGCGATGAGGTGGACCAGGTCCGTCTGGTGCAGGAACCGAATGCCCGGCTGCAGCTATACATGCTGTTTGCCAAGCAGCGGATTGACCAGGTGGATAGTCTGCTCAAGCGAGAAAAACCGGGTCGGAGCGCGATGCTCCACGACCTGCTCGACGAGTTCACCAAGATCATTGAGGCGGCGGATACGGTGGCCGATGATTCGATCAAGCGGAAGGTGGCGCTCGATGAAGGCTTGATGGCGGTCATCAAAGCCGAGCGGGTTTTTGCCGAGCGGCTGACGAAGATCAAAGAGGCTCCGCCCAAAGATATGGCTCGCTATGAGCTGGTGCTGGAGACGGCCATTGAGACGACGACCGATTCGCTTGAGATTGCGCAGTCTGATGTGAAGGACCGAAGCGGCCAACTCGCGACGCGGGAGCAGAATGAGCGGAAGGAGCGCGAGGCATTGATGGGCGAGAAAGAGTTGGGGGAGAAAAAGGTAGCGGAGAAGAAGGAGGCTGCTGCGGAGGCGAAGCGCAAGCCGCCGACTTTGAAGCGGAAGGGCGAAGTGGCTCCTCCGAAGTAATACGCCTGCCGTTCGGAGGGGTCTATTCTCGAGTTAGGAGCTTAGCGTAAGTCGCCTCATCAAACCCGACCAGCAGGGTCTTGCCGAGGAGTAGTGCCGGCGCGCGGAGGTTTCCGCTGGGGCCGACCACGAGGCCGGCGATTTCGTCATCGGAAGGGTTGGTTTTCATATCGAGGCGCAAAACCTTTTTGCCTTTGGTGGCATAGACGGTGGCCGCCTCGCGCGCCAGCACAATCGCCCCGGCCCGGTCAATCGCCTGCTTCTTAGCGTCCACTTGTACGGCCGTGGATAGGCCGGCCTGCGCAAGAAACTCTTGCGTTTTGCCGCAGCTTGTTCAACCAGCGCGGTGATAGCTCCAATCAATTAGGGAAGTTGCCATAATTTAAAGATATGTCAACGCAGTTGAAAACCGCTATTGACCCCCAGGGGCGGATGCCACTGCCGGCGACTATGGGGGCGAGTGGTCTGTATAGCGTAATTGTTGCGCCGCGAAGCGGAGGCGGCGTGTGGCTGGTGACGAAGGAGGGCGAGCGGGAGCTACCGCTGCCGATCCGGGTGATTTCGCGACGGGTGGCAGTGGACAAAGATGGCGCGATCCGGGTGCCGGCGGAGATGAACGCCTGGAAGGGAAAGGGCGTGGCCATCAGTCTTGAGAAGCCCGGGATGTGGGTTGCGGTGAAGGCGTAACTGGAGCTATGACTCGCCGGTGGCTGATCAGCACACTTCCTCTGGCGGAGAGTCTATTCGGGGCGGCGCCGACGCCTCGGCACCGAGTTCGTTTTGACGGCGTGGGACGGTTGCGAATTGGGATGTTGGAAGCGGAACTGCGGAAGGAGTTGGGGGCCGCGTGGCGCATCGAGGCGCGGGACTCGGGAGTGTATGCCGGATGGGGAGACCCTTTTCTGGGGTTGCTGCTGGTGGAAGGGGCGCTGGCGCGGATCGACGTGACCGGGGGCTCTTGGCGAACCGTAGGCGGGGCGCGCGTGGGCAGCCTCGAAACGGAGATCCAGGCGATCTTCAAGACTCGGGTGGAGGTGAAGTCGCACACCTATGATCCGCGGGGCCATGTCTTACTGGTGCGCGGGAAGATGCACGCGCTGGCATTTGAGACCGACGGCGATGTCGTGACGGGGCTCCGGGCGGGTGTCAGCGAGACCCTGCTCGGGTAGCAGCGCCTTCAGAGACTGGCTGAGGCTCCTGTCCTGAAAACATCGGTGCGAGAGATGCCATGTTTTTTCATCATGTAGTTCAGTGTCGTGCGAGGCACGCGAAGGCGCTTCGCGGTCTGGCTGACAACGCCACCGGTCTCGCGAAGGATCCGCAGGATATGTTCACGCTCAACATCTTCCATCGCCGAACTGCCGGAGAAGTCGCTGTCGGAATCACGGAGTTCCTCGATAGGAGCATTGAGCGTGTGTCCTTGGGTAAGGATGACGGATCGCTCGATGAAATTCTCGAGCTCCCGAATATTGCCGGGCCACGGCCATTCCATCAAACTCGTCTTCAACACTTTGCGGCGCGAAGTGGGCGTAACTCGTTGATTCTTCACGCGGGGCTCGTCTCGATCGCGAGAATGTAGTGACACGGATGGTTCACTCGATCGCGCTCTTTACATTGCATATTGATGTATTCCGTGCTTATGATGGTGACACAGGAGCGCCTCGTTGTTCGTTCGTACTCAGACCAATGGTTC
>JBBQRA010000254.1:0-8177 GCA_038215275.1 Bryobacterales bacterium
GGGCGTTCCGGTCCACCTGCGCCGCTGCTAATCCGGCCGCCACCATTCCCAACAATGCAAGCTTCATCATTTTGATCGTATCGTCCTCGCAGCTAAAGTATTGTAAGGAAAAAATTTACTCCGCACCGCCCTGCTCATGACGCCACCGCATCGGGCCGTTGGCCGCGCATCCTCCGCTTCCCCGCATTGCCCAACCCCGCCCCCAACGGCCCACCCAAGGTGAAATAGGTTCCCACCAACGCCAGCGTCAAAGGCGACCAACTGCTCTTCAGCTGCGACATCCTCCACCGCGAACGCGCGGGTGCCAGCCGCCCGCAGTTCTAGACCCTCGAATTCAGCCGCAATCAACTCGCCAACCCCGGCCGTCTCTGGCGCTATGATTCCAACTCCTCCGTCCTTGCAGCAAGCGACCTCCAAGCCCCGGTAAGCCTCGCTTTCGATCCCGCCACCGAAGAATGATCTTCCGCCCGCTAGTTCCGTTCACTATAATTGCCAGCATGGGATCCCTCTCACGCCGGCAATTCCTGGCCGTCTCCGCCTCCTCCGTCCTCTCCTCCGCCCAGTCCGCCTCCCGGCCTCCCAATTTCATCGTCCTCTTTGCCGACGACATGGGCTATGGCGACCTCGCCTGCTACGGCCATCCCACCCTCCGCACCCCCAATATTGACCGCCTCGCCGCCGAAGGCATGCGCTTCACCTCCTTCTATGCGGCCGCCTCCGTCTGCACCCCCTCCCGCGTCGGCCTACTCACGGGACGTCACCCCATCCGCGCCGGCCAACCCGGTAACACCGGACCCGACACCGTCGGCGGCCTCCCCCTCTCGGAACTTCTGCTCCCCCAACTCCTCAAGGCCCGCGATTACAAAACGATGGCCATCGGCAAATGGCACCTCGGCTTTCAACCCGCCGCCCAACTCCCCACCAAGCGCGGCTTTGACGGTTGGCTGGGCCTTCCTTACTCAAACGATATGATCCCCCCGTGGGTCAAGACCGACCGTCCCCTTCACCTTTTCAAGAACGAGGACGCCATAGAACAGGTCACCGACCAGTCCAACCTTACGCCCCGCTACACGGACGAAGCCGTCAAATTTATAAAAGCCAACAAAACGAACCCATTCTTTCTCTACCTCCCCTACGCCATGCCCCACCTCCCGGTCACCGCCCCGCCTAAGATGCGCGGCCGCTCCCGTGCCGGTCACTATGGCGATGTGATCGAAACTCTTGACTGGTCCGTCGGCGAAATCACCCGCACCCTGAAGGAACTTAGCCTTGACCGCAAAACCCTCGTCATTTTCACGAGCGACAACGGCCCGTGGCACGACCTCCCGCCCCGCATGTTGGCCGGCAGCGTCGAGCCTTGGCACACCGGCTCGAAGGGTCTGCTCCGCGGAGCGAAAGGGACAACGTACGAAGGCGGCTTCCGTGTCCCCGGCATCTTCCGCTGGCCCGGCGTCATTCGTCCCGGCCAAGTCTCGATGGACATGGCCTCCACTCTCGACATTCTCCCCACCCTCCTCGCCGCTGCGGGTCTGGACCTTCCCAACGACCGCCCGTACGACGGGCAGAGTCTTCTGCCGCTCCTTCGCGACGGCAAACCATCTCCCCGGCAGGAGTTCTTCTACGCCATCGGCAAGGTGCTCGAAGGTGTCCGTCAAGGCCCCTGGAAGTTCCGCCAAGCGACAGGCGGAGCCCCCGAGCTCTACCACCTCGATCGAGACCCAGCCGAGCAGTACAACGTCGCCGCCGCCGAACCCGAAATCACCACCCGCCTCGCCGGTCGCCTGCAGGCCTACGCAAATGAGGTTTCCCCTGGCAAGTAAGATGTAAGCCATGACCTTTTCACGCCGGCAGTTTTTGGGCGCCGCCTCGTCCGCATTGCTGGCTCAGCCGGCGGAACGGCCGAACGTGGTGTTTCTGATGACCGATGACCAGGGGTATGGCGACTTGGCGTGCCATGGGAATCCGGTGTTGAAAACGCCGAACCTCGACGCGCTGCATGCGCAGTCCGTGCGGTTAACGAATTACCATGTGAGCCCGACTTGCGCACCGACGCGGGCGGCCTTGCTGACGGGTCGGTATTCGAATCTGGCGGGGCCTTGGCACACGATTCAGGGGCGAAGCATTCTTCACCACAACGAGAAGACTGTAGCGGAGAGCTTTCGGACGGCGGGGTACCGGACGGGGATTTTTGGGAAATGGCACCTGGGGGATAACTACCCGAGCCGGCCGCAGGACAAGGGATTCGACGAAGTTCTGATCCACGGCGGCGGGGGTATCTGGCAGACTCCGGATCACTTCGGAAACGATTACTTTGACGATACCTACCGGCACAATGGCAGGCTGAAGAAGTTCGCTGGCTTCTGCACGGACGTGTTCTTCAGGGAAGCCCAGCGGTTTATCGCGCAGTCGACGCGGGCGAAACAGCCCTTCTTCTGCTATCTGCCGACCAACGCGCCGCACGGGCCGATGTGGGCTCCGGCGGAGAACGAGGCGCGGTACCGGGACGTGAAGGGCCTCAAGGAGCCAGGGTTCTACGGGATGATCGAGAACATCGACGAAAACGTGGGGCGGCTCCGGCGGTACTTGGACACAGCGGGGCTGGCGGGCAACACGATCTTCGTCTTCACCACCGACAACGGCACGGCGGCCGGTGCGCAGGTATTCAACGCTGGAATGCGGGGCGCCAAGGGGTCGGCGTATGAAGGCGGCCATCGGGTGCCGTTCTTTCTGCACTGGCCCGCCGGCGGGTACGCGAAGGGCCGGGACGTCGCGCAATTGACGGCGCACATCGACGTGCTGCCGACGCTGATGGAATTGACGGGCGTGGCGCGCGACGCGTCCGGGTTGCCACTGCACGGACGCTCGTTGGCGCCGCTCCTGCGCGGTCAGGAATGGGCGGAGCGGACGGTGGTGGTGGATTCCCAGCGGGAGGAGGAGTTGCTGCCGTGGCGGCAGGCGGCAGTGATGACGGAGCGGTGGCGACTCGTGAGTCCGGGCCCAGGCGGCGCCGGGGAACCGCGGAACTTGGAACTCTACGATGTCCTGGCGGACCCGGGGCAGAAGACGGATTTGGGGGAGCGGGAGCCGGCAGTGGTGGCGCGGTTGAAGGCCGACTACGATCAATGGTGGCGGCTGGTGGGATCGCGGGCTGGGGAGTACGCGCGGATTATCATCGGCGATCCCAAAGAAAATCCTGTCCGGCTGACGGCGCACGATTGGCACGGGGCGGGGGCGCTGGCGACGTGGAATCAGAAGGCGATTCTGACGGGTCCGGCGGCGAACGGGTTCTGGGCGTTGGAAGCGAGGCCGGGGCGATACCGGCTGGCGCTGCGGCGGTGGCCGGCCGAGTTGGGGTTGCCCTTGGGTGCCCCTTATACGCCGGAGCCGGGAAACCGGGAGCGAACGGAGGGGAGGGCAATTTCTGGGATCGAGAGGGCGCGCATCAAGCTGGGGGCCCTGGAGCGCGAGATGAAGGTCGATCCGGGAAAGGCCGCGGCGGTGTTCGAACTGCGGCTGGAAGCGGGGCCGGTGGAGTTTCAGACTTGGCTGGTATCGGCGGATGGGACGGAGCGGGGGGCTTACTTTGTGGATGTGGAACGGGTGGGGCGTTAGGGGGGTTATGTCGGTAGGGTTTATTGGGTGCCGGTTGGTCGATTGCTCGATCAGCCTTTGGGGCGAAGCATACGCCGCAAGCACGGGTGATTGTTCCGCTGTCTTGTGGGCCAAGGGATAATCGCAACAGACCTATGCAGATTCTCGGGATCGGACTCCTCGGATGGATGACATTGGCGGGGGCGGCCGACTGGCCGGAATGGCGGGGCGCGGGCAGGCAGGGTGTCTGGGCGGAAACTGGCGTAGTGGAGCGGCTTCCGCCCGGCAGGCTGAAAGTGAAGTGGCGGGCTCCAGTGGGGGCCGGCTACTCGGGTCCGGCGGTGGCCGGCGGACGGGTGTTTTTGCTGGATCATACCCCAGCATCGGGCAGTCGCGTGACGGAACGCGTGGTGTCCTTGGACGAGAAGACCGGCAAGCTGCTGTGGAGTCGCCAGTGGCAGGCCGATTACCGCGGGCTCGACTATAATAACGGTCCGCGCGCGACGCCAACGGTGGATGGGAACCGGGTCTACGTGCTGGGGGCTAAGGGCGTCTTGCGGTGCCTGCGGGTGAAGGACGGGCAGGAGGTCTGGGGCGTTGATTTCGTCCGCGACTTCGGTACGGTCGTGCCGGGATGGGGGATGTCGAGTGCTCCTCTGGTGGTGGGCTCGAAGCTGATTTCGGTGGTGGGCGGCAAGGGGAACGCGAAGGTCGTGGCGTTCGACAAGCGGACGGGGAAAGAGATCTGGCGGGCGCTGTCGGGCGAGGAGTCGGAGCCGGGGTATTCGCAGCCCATCCTGATTCAACGGGGCGGGCCGGAGGTGGTCATCTGGCATGCGGGGGCACTGGAAGCACTGGATCCGGAGACGGGGGCGATCCGATGGTCAGAGCCGTTCCGCGTGACGATGAACACGCCGATTGCGACTCCGGCGTGGAGTGGGAACAGCTTGCTGGTTTCTGGTTTCTTCGATGGTGCCAGGATGATGGATCTGAGCGGCGCGCCGAAGCTACAGTGGAGCAGCGCGAATGGGAACGAGATCCGAACCGACAAGTTACATTCCTTGATGAGTCAGCCGGTGATGGACGGGGAGTATGTGTACGGGATTTGCAGTTATGGGCAATTGCGCTGTTTGCGGCGGGATACGGGGGAGCGGGTGTGGGAGTCTCAGGCGGCGACCGTAGAAAAGAGCCGTAACGTGACCGCATGGCTGGTGCGGCATAAAGACAGGGTATTTATCGTGAATGACCGAGGCGAGTTGGTGTTGGCGCGTTTGTCGCCGGCGGGGTATGAGGAGTTGGGGCGGACGAAGGTGAGCGAACCCACTTCGATGTCCGGGGGGCGGCGGGAACTGGGCGCCGTGGCGTGGTCGCATCCGGCGTTTGCCAACCGCCACATTGTGGTGCGAAATGACCGCGAGGTGCTGCGTCTGTCTTTAGCTAGCAGCGACTACTAAGAGAGGGGGTGCGATTCAGCAATGCCTCCGCCGCAGGGGACGACGGAGCTGGCCGAAATTGTGCCCGCCCAATCGCAAAGTAAGGCACCTTGTGGCTTCTAAAAAGTAAGGCCCCATGACAGGGCCCTTTCATAGATAAATACCGGGGCGAAGAGGAACTAATTGACGTCGGGCAGGACCAAAAGTTCAAACTCACCGCCGGTCGTAGCCGGGTCGAGCGCGACGACCGTGCGAGTCGTGTTGCCGATCAAGGGGAAGCGACCCGAATCGATAGCCACGGTACGCGTTCCCGCCACTGTGACGCGAGCCTGGTACACACCAGCAGGAACGGTCAGGTAACCGCTGGCGAGAGGGAATGGCACATTAGCCAGAGCAGGGGCACCCATCAGAGGAGCATACGGCGTCGACGCGTAGACATCGACATTGGGTGCAGTGGAAGCTCCGTGGACCACCCGAAGTTTGGACATCCCCATCCCGGGAGCATCGACGTCGTCGCCCGCGCCCATCAACCGCAATGTTCCGCCGCCGACCTTGCCGAATGCAAAAAAGGTGTAGGCCGATCCACCGCGTAACATGATGGGCCCGCTCGACAGCACGGTGGTCGTCGTTCCACTCACGTTGACGCTGAAATCGTAAGTAGAAGGAGGAACCGGGACATACTCGGTGAAGCCCTTATACTTGATTCCTTGGAAGACCAGGTTGCCGTTGGCCAGGACATCAACAGCCGGCGCGTCGGAGGCGGCATGGACGACGCGTACCCAAGCCACCGTTGAAGGCACCTGAGCTGAGGCAAAACTAGCGCACAACAAAGCGGCGGCTGCGGACGGGAATAGCAATTTCATCTAAAATTCTCCTTGGAGTGAGTTAGGTCTGGAGCGTTCGGGCAGCCAAGTGATGTATCGTGCTGAGTTCTTCAAGCAACACGGGCGGCACCTGGAATCACGATCGGAAGTTCGACCTAACAAAGCAGATATTCCCGCGAGTCGAGGGGATCTTTTTTTTAAGTGTGGCGCCCGCTACCGCGCCCACAGACTGATTTCATTCTTGCCAGCCGCCATCGCGACCCACTTCCCGCTTGGAGAGAATGCGAGCGAAGCCACTCGGTGAGGAGCCCGCACCGTCCGCAAGATTTCCCCGGTAGCAAGATCCCAGAACACGACCTTCACGGGATTCTTTTCCGTTAGCACGTCGAAGCCGCCAGTAACGATGGTCTTACTGTCGGGTGAGATGGCTAAGGCCGAGATGGTTTCGCCATGCCCTTCGAGTTTCTTGACCAGTCCAAAGGACTTCGTGTCCCATATGTAAACGGTTTCGTCCAACCCGGCCATGACTAGCCGCTGGCCGTCCGGGGTGAACTCGGCCGCGAACATGGCGCCCGTGAGGTCCTCCATCTTTTTAACGAGTTCTCCGCTCGCGGTCCGCCAAATGCGCACGTCGTTGTCATAGTTGGTGCTGACGAGGAGGCTGCCGTCGGGGGAGAACCGCAGGGCCGCCGTGCCGCCGATGCCATCGGCGAAAACGTGGAGTTGCTTGCCGGTCGAGACTTCTCTGATTTCGACGCGTCGGTCGGCGATGCTTGCCGAGGCCAGCCAGCGACCGTTACTCGATATGGCGGCCCGGTTCATCGCGACGCTATTCATAATCTGGAGTTGGCGATCCGCTGTGAGGTCCCATACCCGCACATGTTTTGCGTCTACCCGTTCGGCCCAACGGTCGGCGGAGAGCAGGGCGCTCCGAGGCGGAACTTTCTTCTCTGAGGCGAGTTTGCCGGTCTCGACGGTCCAAGTTCGGATGGTGTTGTCCCGGCAGAGAGCCGAAAGGGTCAGGCCATCCTCGGCGAACACCAGCGTGCCGGGGACGGCGGCTGCCGTCAATGTGCGGTCGGCCACTTACGCTTTCTCCAAAACGATGTCGAAGCGAATCTCGGCGCGCGGTGCGGCGGGTCCTTCAAACAGCTTCACAGGCAAAATCAGATCGCGATGGGCGGCGATGCCGCGCTTGTTCCAGTTCTTGACGGGGTTGCCTTCGAAGAAGGGATCGGTCGCGAAATAGGCTTGCGTGATGAGGGACTTGTGACCGGGAGCGGCGATGAGATAGTGAATGTGCTGCGCCGGGCGGTCGCCGTAGTGGCCAGGCAGAATGGTTTCGACTGCGTAGTTGCCTTTTGAGTCGGGCGTTACTTTCGTCCGGAACTTGTAGCCGCGGGTGTCGTAGCGGCCGGCATGGTCGGCGTGCCAAAAATCGACGGTGGCGGCCTCGACGAGTTGCCCTTTTACGTTCACGACGCGGCCGGAGACGAGGAGCGGAAAGCCGGGATCCTGGGGTCCGCGCAGGGAGCGGAGGTTGGGGGCGCCTTTGCGGAAGAAAGGTCCGAGGACGTCGGCCGCGGTCGGCTTTATTGCGTGCTTTTCGGCATCTTCCCAGTAGGAGAGCAATTGAATTTGCGAGAGCGCTCCGGAGCCGGTGAGGAGGCCTCCGGTAATGCATCGTTCCATGATCTGGCGCCGGGTCGGCGTGCTATTTCTCATTTTTCGCCCCTCACTTATCGCCAGAGCTTACTAGACTTCGGCTACGGCGGCAAGCGGGAGAAATACAGCGGGAGAGATAAGAGATACAGGACGCCTGGTTCGTCAATGATGGTTTCGGCACTCAGTTCCCTCGATCGCACCCGAGCCCATTCCACTGTGAAGCCCGTGTCGAGGAGCCATATGGTTCCGGGGAGGTGGGACGATTGCTCCGTGACCCACTGGGCGGGGACTGTCCGCCAGTCCCATCGGCTGGATCGCAAGGTGATGTTCTTCACGGTCAGGGTATTGGGCCGACCGTCCAGCCGGAAGCGATCGCTCCGGGGGGCGAGGCCCGCCTGGAACATTTGGGCCGATTCTTCTTCGGCCAGGATCGTGGATTCTGGGGGGACGATCCTGAACAGTTCAGAGACGGCGCGGTCTCGCCGGTGTTTGCTCCAATTCTCTACAGCTGATTTATGGGGACGACGAAGGACAGCGCCAACAAGGCAGCTGGAGCAGCCCAGCGGAGAGGTTGCCATCGAGTGGATAGGAGCTCGATCCCGGCGCCGATGGCGCACAGGGTAACCATCAGGGTGAATTTGCTCTTCTACAGTTTCCATTCAGA
>JBBQRA010000255.1:0-8123 GCA_038215275.1 Bryobacterales bacterium
CTTCGAGGAGAACGAGACGGATGCAGCGGAAGCGGCGGATCTCCCATTGGCTGGCGGCGACGCGATGGACGAGTTCGAGTTCGACTTCGTCTCGCGGGGCGAGTTTGGCGACTAAGGCTTCCATGGAGCGGAGGTACTCGGCCATGTTTTCGCCGGGGAGGAGAACGGTATTGACGGCGGCGGAATAGTCGGTGAGTTGGGAGCGGCGACCGTGCTTGACGGAGTTATGACGGGCGCGGGCTTTGCCTTCGAGGGTGCGCGGGCCGGTGCTTTTTTGAGCGTTGGCGCGGTTGGTGGCGGCTCGTTTGGCCTTTTTCTCTTCGGGGGTGAGTTGGTTGGGCATAGTTCTCCTGGGCAAAAATGAGGGCGTGAAACGGCGAACGCCCCGCCGGGAAGACGGGGCGTTCGAAAGAGCGCCAAACTCACTTTGATTTGACCGTAGCAGATGAGGAGGCGAAAACGGATCGGAGGGGGGAGGAGAACTGGTTGCAGCCTATTGAAAAGAAAGAGACTTAAAAATATTCCTTTGGGTCGTGAACGCCCGCCGGGCAGAGAGCAGATTTGGCAATCGACGACGGTAAGAAACTGGAAGCAAACGGGTTACGCTCCGACGAGGGACTCGATGCCTTAAGCTAGCGGGCGGAAATGGAGGTACAAGGGTACGAAGGGACACTCGCCCTTGCGTTTGAAAAGTCGATAATTGGGAGTGGCCGATTCCTTCCTCATCCAAATCTTGCGAGGGGCATCGGACTCAAACATTCGCTTCAACGACTTGCGATCTTTGCTGGTGCGGCTGGGCTTTGCGGAGCGAATTCGGGGAGGTCACCATATCTTCATTCATGACCGGGTGGCGGAAATCCTGAATTTGCAGCCGAGAGGATCGATGGCAAAGCCATATCAAGTTAAGCCGGTTCGAAAGGGTGTTGGTCGAGTATCAATTAGCGGATCGGGAGGGCTGATGAAGTACGAAGTGATTCTTTATTGGAGCCGGGAAGATGATGCCTTTGTTGCGGAGGTGCCGGAGTTACCGGGTTGTTCCGCCGACGGCGCGACGCGGCAGGAGGCCCTCGCTAACGTGGAAGCGGTGATTGGCGAATGGATAGACACGGCGAGAGAGCTTGGCCGAGAGATTCCTGAGCCGAAAGGCCGACTCTTGTTCGCCTAGTAGTCGATCTCAGTTTGCGGGGCACGAGAGTCGCGGCTTCCCAGCATTCGCGAATCGCGAATAGAGACGTGGCCCCGAAACCTGAAGAGGTCTTCTTCGTGCTCAAGATGTTGGCCGCTGGATCACGACGGCCGCCCTTCTGCCCGATGGGCCAGCGAACTGCAGTTAAGTGCCTCTAAGGTGCGGCGGGGCTCGACGCAGTCCAATAGCTCCCCGGTGATACAATCCGGTTGATGGCCAACTGTTTGACGGTTGAGGAGATCGTGCCCCTCGTGGAGGCGTTAGCACCATGAGAGCGTACTCGCTTGTTGCGCCTGATCACCAAACTGCCGTCTGACGATTCGGCGATCTACGGCCTGATACCCCCGGCGCACGAGGAGTTCACCGTGAAAGAGGATCCTCTCTCGTGGGACAGCGAGGGTTGGGACAACATTCCTTGAACCGCGGCGAAATCCGCTTGGTACACGTTCCGGCATCCCGATAAGCGCAGCCCCGTTCTGATCCTCACGCGAGATGAGGTGATCGACCGCCTGAATGAGATCATTGTGGTCCCGGTCACGCGGACGGTTCGGGGGCTTTCGACCGAAGTGGTCCTCACATTAGAAGAGGGTATGCCAGCACTCTGAACGCCATGCCTGTGCGTGCCCAGCCTGCCTCAGCCGTCGACTGGACGAAAGCCGAGGAGAGGCGACCCCGCGATGATTCGTTAAATTCTCTGGACGCCGGACGCCTCCAATTCTCGTAAGCCCGTGCCAGTACTTTCGGATTGGCTGTGCCTGCCAGAGAACAGACGGCCGTCGCGGGCCAACCCTCCGTGCCGACTTCCGAAATGCCGGACCATGCGGAAGCGATCGGTAAACGCTATGCCGTTGATCGGGTGCTAACCGGGAATGCTGCGTGTACCATCAAGAAAGGAGGCAACATATGGCAAGCCTAGATTGGTCGAATTGTTCCGCAGTAGAGAGTGTCCCTGGCAGAGTCAGCGGCGCATGGACATTCCGAAACTCGCGTACCCCAGTGAAGGTGGTCTTCGAGAACCTTGAGGATGGGATGACAATCGAAGAAATCATTGAGCAATACCCGGTTTCCCGTGAGGAAATCCAGGCAGTGCTCGATTTCGCCGCTCAGAGCTTGGACAAAGAACCCAGCTACTAGCCGTGCTGATTTTACTGGACAACAATGCCCCGCGTGGGCTGGTCAGCGTCTTGGTTGGCCACCAGGTAGTTGAAGCTAGGGATCGCGGTTGGGCCACTCTTCAAAATGGCGACCTGCTCCTAGTAGCCGAGCGCTCGGGATTTGAACTATTTCTGACGGCTGATAGGAACATCCGCTACCAGCAGTCCTTGGCTGGCCGCAAGATCGCGATCGTTGTCTTGAGCCAACTGCGGTGGAGGCTCGTCCGCAGGAAGATCCCTGCAATCGCGGCTGCAGTCGACGCCGCAAGCACCGGCAGCTTTAGTGAGGTGGACATTCCGTTCGAGTGAGTTTTTCGTATGGAGGGCCGGTCTAGCCGTCTGCCGCGCATGCCGTTGCCCATTCCCTATCACTCAGGTATCGCTTCTCCTCGCCCTGCGGGGTTGGACTGCGACGCCTAAAGGCGGGGATCCCGCAGGCGAGAAGGCTTGCGCCTTGTCTCGTGAGGGCACTCGCAGTGAGCGAGATGGCATCCCAAGCTTGAACGCCGGAGAGCAACGAGCGCGTAAGAGGAGCGAGCAACAGACTGATCAGGACACCAGCGCCGATGCCGACGAATGCCGTGCGCGCAGTCTCCGCCAAGACGAGCCGGCGGCGCCCATCGGCCGGACGAGTTCCAAGGGCCATTGGAACCCCAAATTCTTTCACCTTCCGCGCGGCGCTGTAGCTCACGCCACCAAAGACTCTCAGTGCGGCGAGCAAGAGGAGTGCGGATGGCGCCGAGTGTGGAATGGCCTTTGCTCCGTTGTACAAGTCCGCTCCGAGTGCCGCGCCGAAGGACGCCCGCTTCTACGAACTTTTGGCGTTGGCGGATGCGTTGCGGGGTGGGTGCGCCCGCGAGCGAAAACTCGCCGAACAGGCGCTCCTCAAGCGTCGGCAGGCCACTTCCTGAATGATCGCAACAGGCAGTATCGATACAGACAGCGAAGCTGCTGGGGCCCTTGGTCAACGAACTGGCTTTTGTGGGCGATACTGTTAGCGGTTTGCTGATTCCTGATTCCGCCACGGTAGAGCCGCGTGTCGATAGCCGCCCGCAAGACTGAGCGATAGGACGACTTTCTATCGATCACTTTTTGCGCTACGGTGATCGATAGGAATTGTATCCATCGATCATGACTTGGAACTGGCAGAGGACCGCTTGGCCGAAGTTTCGTTGGGAGAACGCGCCGCTGCGGAGGGCGGAGGAGCGTTTCCTGCTGCAGAGTGGCGAATTTGCCGGAATTGTCCAGCATCTTAGCGCGACGGACCGGGAGCACATGACAGTGGACGCCATCAGTACGGAGGCGCTGACCACTTCCACGATTGAGGGGGAGACCCTTGACGGGGCGAGTGTGCAGTCGTCAATCCGCCGGCAGTTCGGGATGGCAACAGATCGCCGCCGCGTGAAACCTGCGGAGCAGGGCGTGGCGGAAATGATGGTGAATTTGTTCCGTACTTTCGGGGAGCCTCTCTCCGATGAGACCTTGTCCGGTTGGCATCGGATGCTGCTGCCCGGCCGGCGCGATCTGCGGCACGTGGGCCACTATCGCACGGATCCGGAGCCGATGCAGGTGGTCTCCGGCGCCCTGACGGCTCCGCGGCTTAATTTCGAGGCACCGCCGTCGTCGAGGGTGCCGGAGGAGATGGAGCAATTTCTGAAGTGGTTTGCGGCGACAGGACCGACGGGAAGTGAACCGCTCCCCGCCCTGACGAGAGCCGGCATCGCGCACTTGTATTTTGAATCCATCCATCCATTCGAGGACGGCAATGGGCGGATAGGACGCGCGATTGCGGAGAAGGCCTTGGCTCAAACGCTGGGCCGTCCAACATTGACGGCTTTGGCGGCGACCATTTTGGTTCGCCGAAAGGAGTACTACGCGGCGTTGGAGGCAGCGAACCGTGAGATGGAGATTACGGCTTGGCTGCGGTGGTTTGCCGGGGTGGCGATTGAGGCGCAACTGCGGACGGCGGCGGGCGTTGGGTTCCTGCTCGATAAGGCGCGTTTGTTGGACCGAATGCGGGGCCAGTTGCCTGAGCGACAGGAGCGAGCGTTGCTGCGGATGCTCCGTGAAGGTCCGGAGGGGTTTCGGGGAGGGTTGAGCGCGGCGAACTATGCGACGATTACGGGGACGCCGCCGGCGACCGTGACGCGTGATTTAGCGGAGTTGGTTACCAAGGGCGCTCTGGAACGAACGGGAGAGCGCCGGTACACACGGTACTTTCTGACGATTCCTTCGCGAACCGTGCCCGCTGTCGAGATCTGTCCGGACGGAGAGATTTTAGAGCTAGAGTAGGTTAAGTCCATGGCATGAATAGGGAACATCTCCGCTCGAATGGGGCATTATCGGTCAACTTGAACGGTACTGTTCTAACGAGTCTTTACTACGAAGGTTCCAATCGCCGTTTACGGTCGACTTCAGGTTGGCCGACCATCTAGACAAAGAGGGATCTCATTGCCGATTTGGAATAGTCGTCGGATCTAAAGGATTAGTGGAATGGGCGCATCATCCTATGATGTGGCATGGCCGCTGGAACCATCAGCGATAGTGACTGCAAACGATCGTATTATATCCATCTGGCCGGTGAGTCGCAGTTCTTGGATCCGGGGCGCGAAACTGAACTTGAGATATTGAACATGCGTGGGCACCGCCGGTTACGAAGAGGGCGTAAACCCGCTGGAAATGAATCGCGCTTCAACTCCCCGAGCACCGCGCCCGAGAAGATGAACCGCAGTGCAAGGGATCCCAGCCGCTTGGAACTTACGGCGCAGAAACTCGGCCTGACCGGGATCGTGTGTAGAAAGAAGGATCTGATAACGATGCGCCAATACAAGGTTGCTTAGCATGTCAGCGAAGCCAGCAGCATGGACGATGTCGTTGTATTGCAATGGGTCATCCATAATCAGCGCTGGCCAACGCGACCACGGGAACGTGAGGCTAGCAGCGGTGAGCATACTAACAGCTAATGCAGCCATCTGGCCCTCACTGTGAACAAGCTGCGGGTCGAGCGTTGAAACGAAAGCCGGAACACCTGATCCAACCATCGCCCGCTGCTCGATCTTGTTCGATTTAATTTTGAGTTCCACGCCGATCTCCGGATCACTTAGAATCGCTCGATTGATCCGGATCATGAGCGAACTCAATGGCGCCAGAAACTCCTCATTGAAGGCTTCAACACGTTTGCTGACCTCGGCATCAGCCCGCTGCGCAATCCCCTTGGCGCGCACTACGGTCTCAGAACGATTGACAAGGGTGGACTGTCTCTCCAACAAGGCCCGTCGCAGGCTATCGCGATCCGAAGATTGGAGTGCTCCCCCCAAGGACCGCATATAGTCGAGTGTCGCCCGGTGGCGTTCTTGTCGGGACCAAGCCAATCGGCCCGCCCGCAACATCTTTAGCTGCTGACTCGCAGATTGAATCTCTTTCTGGAGCCTGGTTATCTGGCGGGAAGGCACATCAAGCGCATCGGCACTCATTTGCGGAACGCCGAGATTCAAGCTATTCCAATCGTGCTCGATCCGATTCATCCGGACTCGGATGCCTTCCGCCTGCGAATCGAGTTCGGCTAACTGGGCAGCTACCTGTGCGATTGATGCGCTTGTTGATGACTCGTCAGACTGGGCTACCTGAACATTTGCCCGTGCGGAGGCGAGTGCGACCTCTGCCTCGCGCTGCCGCTCAGAGCGCTCGCGGCGCATAACGGTGACCACCTCGCTCCCGACGTCAGGCTTGATACCCAAGTTCCCAGCAATCCCATCGATCTCCACAGTCATGTCTTGGAGCCTGATGTCGAGCCGGCCCACTGCCTGTCGCTGGTTAGCGAGCGAAGCGGCTAATTCATTCCGCGCCTCAATTGAGCGCCCCCAACGCCCGCTCACAGCAGATGCGCCACCTACAACCCTGTGATTCAGCCAGCGGTCGGTTCGGCGCATTTGAACCGTCAGCCGGTCCGCCGCAGCCTCCCATGTTGCCCGCAGTGACGGCAATTGATCCGCTCTTGCTTCGCGATCCGTAGTCATCCCCTCAAGCAGTTTATCCAGTCTCGACGTGATCTCATTTACTTTCGACCGAGCTTCCTTTATTGCGTTCGCACGAGCCGTCAACACGGCATAATGCGCTTCCGCCTGATCGCGATGGTAAACAGCTTCCTTAAAGACCTCCTCGATTGCGGCAACGGAAGGCGCGAGCCGCTCCGCCGCGGCCCTAATACGATCTCGGAGCTCTTCTCCCGATGAAAATGAAGTGGAGCAGACCGGGCAGTCACAAATCTCGGCAGGCAGCTGGGCGGAGATGGTTGCCACTGCTGCCGAGATCGCATCGACCGAACGCCGAGTTTCCGCAACCATGCCGCCACTGACGCGCGTACGTCGGTCAGCGGCCTGGCATTCTTGCAGCGCGGCCGCTACCCTCTCGCCAAGATCGTCGTGACCGTCAGTGAGCGATCCGAGGCTCACGGTTGCCTCTAGAAGGTTACCCGCAGCCTCCTCGACGTTCGACAGTTGGTCTAGCTTAGCTCTCACACGTTCAAATTCTTCTTCTGCCTCTGCCTGTTGTCGGAGCAGTTTGTTGACGATCGCTCGCAGTCGCTCGGATTTCCGTACCTCAGCATCTGCTTCCTCGACCTTCCGGACCAATCCGGCCATTAGAGCACGCGCGCCCGATAGTTCAAGGTGCGCTCGTGACTTGGCCTCGCGAACTCGTTCGTACTCTGCGAGCGCCCTCACGTCGTCCTGAGACTTCCGATGCGACACAAGAGATTGAGCCAGCAAACTATTCGTTCGTAGCAGGCGGTACTGGATCTGGATGAGCTTCGTGCCAAGTGCGTCGTTTCTCTCTTGTAGCGATTTCGATGCGGCGTGAATACCCATGAGATCGGTTTCAGCTTGCTGGCGCTCACGCAGATGAGTCCTTCCGCGATTAAGCTTTTCCTCAAACGTAAGCAGGGCGTCGCACACTGCAGCATGGAGAATATTTGCAGATTCGAGTAGATCGGCCGTGTCATCAGGCCCGACCTCAGTTGAACGCTGAAGTCGGCTCAACAGTTCGCTCAAGCCCTCGTGAATTCGCCGAGCCTCTCGCTGAACCGTTTGATCATCGATCGCGCCAGCGAGCTGGGCTTCGCTCCAATGCTGCTCCTCCTCGCTGAGGAGACGCTCCAACTGCTTGGCTTCCCCGACCAGATCATCCTTTCGGCGCTCAAACGCACGCGCCATTCTACTTGAACCATGCCCGTGCAGCGCACGAACAATTTGCTTCGCGCGATCACTCTGCGCTGGCTCCTGGAGGAACTCCCATCGCTCCTTTGCGTCGCGGTGGGTCATTCGAGACACGGTAGACTGGCCAAGGAAATGCGTCAGTAGAAGATAACGACCAAGATGGCTGATCGGCTTCGCCCAATCGGATCGTTGAAGAAACGCGGTCACTTCCGTGACGCCATTTGAGTCGAGTTCACCATCCAATGTTCGGCGTAGCCAATGGTTTTCAAAGTCGAGTCGTATGTGGGTCTGCTGGCTGGCAAGAGCATCCCAGCGCCTCAAATAGTGCTCGACCGGCGCCTTCCTTGCCGTTCGGAAATGATCAATCGTACTCGTGAGCGCCCATTCGATCCCGTCGAAGAACGAAGACTTTCCGAGACCGTTCGGACCATGAACCTAGATTCGGCGGTTAGCCCACTGCCAGAGGGGTAATCGGCCCCCCTGGCTGGGGCGATCCCTGGTAAAAATACCAAAAGATTTTCCGCAGGAGGGTGGTCCAGCGCTCCCTCCCGTCCAACTGCGTCGCACCAG
>JBBQRA010000256.1:0-8070 GCA_038215275.1 Bryobacterales bacterium
TTGCGAGGTCGTTGAATTGGGGGCGGATGCCGAAGCCGGTTTTGCCGAAGTCCTGGTAGCGGGAGGACTTGGCTTGGCCGTCCCAGAGTTGCTCGTCTTCGGCTTCGGCGGCGGCGAGTTCAGAGATGCCTTCGAGACAGAACGTGAGATGGCCGAGGTCGGCGATGGAGGCGTGGCCGTATTGGAAATAGAAGCTTTCGAGGAACTTGGAGGAGTCGTGGGAGCGGACCCAATCGAGCGACTGGGTGATGGAGTCGGCCGAGCGGCTATAGCGGGCGAGGGCGTAGGCGCTCTTCTCGGGAGCGAGGGGGGCCACGGAAAGAATGCGCCGTTCGGGCGGAGGGGCTGGCATACTGAATACTTCATTATGCAATTGAAAGTAAGAAGATTAGATCCCGAGGCAATTTTGCCCGCTTACGCGCATGGTCCGTTGGAGGACGCGGGGATGGACCTGTGTTCGGTGGTGGAGACGGTGCTGGAGCCGGGTGTGCCGCAGGCGGTGGCGACGGGGCTTTCGATTGAACTGCCGCCGGGCTTCGAGGCGCAGGTGCGGCCGCGGAGCGGGATGGCGCTGAAACATGCCATCACGGTGCCGAATAGTCCGGGGACGGTGGATCCGGGATACCGGGGGGAATTGCGCGTGATTCTGCTGAATCTGGGCAAGGCTCCGTACGCGATTGCGAAGGGCGACCGGATTGCGCAGATGGTGATTGCGCGGTACGAGGCCGTGGAGCTAGTGGAGAGTGAACTGAGCGAGACGGCGCGGGGCGAAGGCGGGTTCGGCAGTTCCGGCCGTTAGATCTGCGGCTTCCTTTCGAGTTTCTGGCCTTGCTTCAATAGGTACATGCCGACGCCGAAGCTGAGGAAGCCGAGGATGGCGGTGACGAGGAATTGGCCGAAGGTTCTCCAGTTGTAGCCGTTGAAGGGAAGGATATGGGAGGGATCGTCGGGGTCGACGGGGAAGTCGTAGTCCTGGCCGGCGACGATCTCCGAGCCGCGGTACTTGCGGCGGGCTTCTTCTTCGGAGGCGGCCACAACGGGGGTGGTGAGCTGGGTGCGCTGTTCGCCGAGGTCGGTGGACCAGCTCATTTGCAGTTGGAAGGCGTAGCCGTTGGCGGTTTTGTAGCCGATGTCGTTCTTGAGGACTTTGACGCGGGCGCGGGGTGACTGCTGGAGTTGGTAGTAGGGCTTCCAGGCCCCGATCGTGGCGACGCCGACGAAGAAGACGCCGGTGAACGACATCACCTTGCCGGCGGTGCGGAGTGGATGAACCGGGGTGCGGGGAAGGAGTGCCATAAGCTTATTCGAGTCTCTCAGATTCGGGTATAAGATCGGCGAAGCGCTCTACTAGCCCCCCATGTTCATTGCGTTTTTGCTTTTGCTTTTTGCAGCGGCGGGCGCGGCGGCACTCGTGTCGCTGCTCTCGCTGCATCGGATTGGACCCACGGAGGTGGGTCTGGTGACGCGCCGGTTTTCGGCGCAGAAGTTGGACGACGATAACCCGATCGCCTTCAAGGGCGAGGCGGGATATCCATCGGAACTGTTGATGCCTGGGCTGCGGTTTAGATTGTGGCCGCTGTATGGCGTGGAGAAGTATCCGTGGGTGCGAATACCGGCGGGGCAGATTGGCGTGGTAATCGCGCAAGTGGGTCAGCCATTGCCGACGGGCGCGAAGAGCGGCGTCTATAAGCCTAGCTTTGGGCAGTTCACGGGACTGGAGACGTTCCTTCAAGAGGGCGGACAGAAGGGCGTGCAGCGGCCAGTGCTGGCGCCGGGCACGACGCTGCCGTTGCATCTGATTGCGTTCTTCGTGATTTCGCGGGACCGGGTATTCGGACGGCCGGTATCGGAGGAGTTGCAGCGGCAGCAGTTGACGCCGATGAGCCTTGGACTGAGCCCGGCTGACCTGGAGGTGGTGCGGATTGCGAAGAATTCGAACTCAGATTCGGATGGGATTGGGATTGTTTCGACGCTGGAGGGTGATCCGCTTTCGTCGGGCGACATTGCCAGCCGGTTGGGCCGAGAGAAGTAGCTAGACGGTGCGGCGTCCCCGCCGGAAGCAGTGGATGATTCCGGCGGGGGCCGTTTCGGGTGCTTCGTAGGTGGCGCGGCCGGCAATTGCGGCGGGATCGAAGACGGTGATATCGGCGAAGTTGCCGGGGGCGAGGAGGCCTTGGCGAGGCATGGCGAAGCGGGCGGCGGGTTGGGCGGTGATCTTGTGGATGGCTTGTTCGAGGGGCATCCAGCGGCGTTCGCGGACGATTTCGCCGAGGAGGAAGGGGAAGGTGCCGTAGAGGCGGGGGTGGGGGCGGCCCTTGACGTAGAAACCGTCGCTGATGACGGTGCAGAGGGGGTGGGTGAGGAGGTGGCGTAGATTGTCGTCGGACTGGTTGAAGGCGAGGATGTTGACGTTGGCGGATTCGGTGCGGAGGAGGAAGAGAGCGGCGTCGACGGGGTGTTCGCCGAGGGTTTCGCCGATGGCAGCGAGGTCCTGGCCGACGAAGCGTTCGCTTACGAGTGAGCCGACGGCGGTGATGAAGATGTCGCTCCACTGCTGGGGCGTTTGTTCGATCATGGTCGCTTTCATCTGGCGGCAGAGGGCGGGGTCGGCGAGGCGTTCGAGGAGGGCCGGGGTGCCACCGTCGAGGGCCCAATGGGGGAGGAGTTGGGTGAGGACGGTGCTGCCGGCGAGGTAGGGATAGCTATCGAAGGCGACGTCGAGGCCTTCGTGGCGGGCGGCTTCGAGCTTTTCGAGGGCTTGGGATTGCTTGGTCCAATTGCGTCGGCCGACGGCTTGGAGGTGGGAGATCTGGAGGCGGCAACCGGTGGAACGGGCGAGCGCCAACTGTTCGTCAAGTGACGTCAGAAGGTCATCTCCGTAGCTGCGCATGTGTGTGGCGTAAACCTTGTTGGCGCGGGCGGTGACGCGGCAGAGGGCTTCGAGCTCTTCGGTGGGCGCGGTGGAGCCGGGGGCGTACATGAGACCGGTGGAGAAGCCGGCGGCGCCTCCGGCGAGGCATTCGGCGAGGCTCTGCTCCATGCGGTCGAGTCCGGCGGGGGTGGCGGGGCCTTGGCGGGGGCCTATGGTGGCAACACGGAGGGTGCCGTGGCCGACGAGGGAGTGGACGTTGACGAGGTGGGCCTGGGCGGTGACGTCGGCGAGGTACTGCTGGGCGCTCGGCCAAGCCCAGTCGCGGCCGTAGCCGAAGAGGATGCCGTTGGCGAACTCCTGAACTTCGTGGCGGTGGGTTCCGCAGGGATAGGCGGAAAAGCCGCAGTTGCCGACGACTTCGGTGGTGACGCCCTGGTCGGTTTTGGCGCGGTGGCGTTCGAGGACCTGGAGATCGGAGTGGCTGTGGAGGTCGATGAAGCCGGGGGCGATGAGGAGGCCGGTGCAGTCGAGGCGGAGGGCGTCGGCGGGGGCGTCGAAGGTGCCGAGTTCGAGAATGGTGTCGCCGTCGAAGAGGAGGTTACCGGGGGAGGCGGGGGAGCCGGAGCCGTCGATGAGGGTGCCGCCGTGGAGGAGTGTCATTGGACCGTAGTATAAAGCCGGGGCTGTAGGGTGATCTGGCGCAGTTGAAACGGGTTATTTGGCGCAAATCGGACATCGGCTACCTGGACAAGGAAAGGCTTGGCGATGGGCATCTAATTGCTGTGGCGTAGGTAGCCATGAGAATGATCCCGACCTATCTAACTTTATTTTTCTTCGTCTGCGGCGCGTTTGCCGCGGATGTTGCGGCCGGAAAAGCCACTTATGACAAGTCCTGCAAGCGCTGTCACGGCGGGGATGGGGCGGCGAATGCCGCTATCGCCAAGATGTTCAAAGTGGAGATGCGCCACTTGGGCTCGAAGGAAGTGCAGGCGAAGTCAGACGCCGAACTCAAGAAAGAGTCGGTTGAAGGCGTGGGCAAAATGAAAGGGGTCTCGATCGCCGATGGGGATGCTACCAACTTAGTGGCGTTCCTGCGGACCTTTAAACCGTAGGCCCGACGGATGGCTGAGTTTAGGCGTCGTTGGATCCTTCCGGTCTTGTTTTTGAGCGATCATTGGATCAGCCGGGTGGGGCTGTGGCTGGTGATGTCGTCGATTGTCTTGTGGATCTTCCTAACGGGAGCGAGCGAGGCGTCGGGGTATTTGGGCATTCTGCAGTTTGTGGCGCTGCCGATCCTGTTCTTTGCGGGGTTGATTCTGGTGCCGATTGGCATCAGCTTGCAGCGGAAACGGGAAGCGCCGGACCATCAACTGCATCTACCCGAGAAGGTTGAGCTTTCGAATCCAAAGATTCAGCGGTTGTTGATTTTTCTCGCGATTGCGACCGGCTTCAACCTGGTGGTGGGCGGGGCGCTGACCTATCGCACGGTGAAGTACATGGAGACGACCAATTTCTGCGGGACGGCGTGTCATCAGGTGATGGGTCCGGAGTACGCGGCGCATATCAGCGGCGCGCATGCTCAGGTGCGTTGTGTGGATTGCCATGTGGGCGAGGGCGCCGGGGCGGTGATTCAGGCGAAGTTGAACGGGACGCGGCAGTTGTACCTGCTGCTGACGAATCAGTACAGCCGGCCGATTCCGTCTCCGCCGCACGCGTTGAAGACGTCGGCCGAGACGTGTGAGAACTGCCATAACCGGCGGCATGATTTTGGCGAAAAGCTGTGGCGGCAGAGCAAGTTTGACGACGCCGGGGAGAGGCTGGATACGGCACTGATGATGAAGGTAGGCCGGATTCACGGGGCGCATATGGGTGGGGGCACGCGGATTGTTTATCAAGCGGCGGATGCTCAGCGGAAGACGATGGTTGGGGTGCGCGTCGAGAAGGGTGGCCAGACGGAGCAATATACGAACGGGGGGACGGCTGCTTTCGAGCGGGAGATGGATTGCCTGGATTGCCACAACCGGCCTGCTCATGCGTTTGAGACAGCGGAGCGGGCGGTGGACCGGCAGATGACGGCCGGGGCGTTGCCGCAGAAGATACCGCAGTTTCGAAAGGCGGCGTTGGCGACGTTGGGCAAGGCTTATTCGAGCCGGGAGGCAGCGGCGCAGCAGATTCCGACGGAGTTGTTGGCCTACTACAAACAGAAGGCGCCGGACACGCTGGTGCTGCATAGGACGCAACTCGAACGGGCTGGGGCACAATTGCTGGCGGTGTATCAGCAAAACGTTTATCCCGAGATGAAATTGACCTGGGGCAACTACCCACTGCATTTGGGGCACACGGATTCACCGGGCTGCTTCCGGTGCCACGGTGAACAGTTGAAGACCAAGTCCGGGAAGACGATGACGCAGGATTGCGAGAGCTGTCACAAGGTGCTGGGCGTTGAAGAGAAGAATCTCGCCGCATTGAAAGAGTTGGGAGGTTGAGGATGAACCGCAGATCAGCAATTTGGATACTGGGAACGTTGGTTGCTGCCGCTGGCTTAGCCGGCGGCATTCGGCGTTTTGGATTTACGCCGGGTGAGAAGGCGTTCTATGCCAATGAGCGGACGCTAAACTTCGTGCGACCGGGGCTGGCGCTGCGGGTGCTGGGGGCGGAGGTGGCGGCGGACGGGACGATTTCGGCAACGGTGCGGATTGCAGACCCGATGAACGTGCCACTGGACCGGGAAGGGCGGGAGACGCCGGGCGTGGTGGGTCTCAGTTTCGTGGCGGCGACGATTCCGCAAGACGCGGAGCATTACACCTCTTACACGACGCGGGTGCAGAGGAGTCCGATTACAGGCGTTTCGGCGACGCAGGCGGCGGCGGATACGGGCGGGACGTTCACGAAGCTGGCCGATGGGGAGTACAAGTACACGTTCCGGACGAAGGCGCCGGCCGGGTTCGACCGGACGGCTACGCATACGATTGGCGTCTATTCCAGCCGGAACCTGAATGAGTTTGAACTGGGCGTGAGTTATGCGAGCGCGACCTTCAACTTCGTGCCGGCGGGGGGAGAAGTGACGAAGGTGCGGGATGTGATCAAGACCGCGAGCTGCAACGCGTGCCATACGCAGATCAGCGCGCATGGCGGATCGCGGCGGGGTCTTGAGATGTGCGTGCTGTGCCATTCGCCGCAGACGGTGGATCCGGATACGGGCAACACGGTGGACATGACTGTGATGACGCATAAGATCCATATGGGCAAGGAGTTGCCGAGCGTTCTAGCGGGCGGGAAGTACTCGATTATTGGGAATGGCCAGCGGGAGACGGACTACTCGCATGTTGGCTTTCCGGCGAACAATCGCAACTGCGCGGCCTGCCATGTGCAGGAGGGGCCGAACGCGGCGACGCAGGCGTTGGCGATGTATCAGCCGACGCGGGCGGCATGTGGAGCGTGCCATGACGATATTGATTTCGCGGCCGGGACGGAGCATCCGGTGCAGCTTGACGATTCGCGGTGCACGCAGTGCCATCGGCCTTCGGGGCAGCGGGAATGGGATCTTTCGATTGACGGCGCGCATACGCGGCCGGAGAAATCGCGTAATTTGAAGGGCATTTCGATTGAGATTCTCGAAGTGCGGGATACGAATGCGGGGCAGCAGCCATCGATCAGCTACCGGCTGCAGGATAGCGACGGCAATGCGCTGACACCGCTGGAGATGACTTCCCTATCTTTCGTCCTGGCGGGTCCGACATCGGACTATACCGCTTACTGGTCGGAAACTGGCCGTACGGATCCTCCCAACCCTGGCGGAACGGCCACCCACCGTTTCGCCAGGGCGATCCCGGCTGGGGCGACAGGTTCATATTCGATTTCGGCGGAGGGCTATCGGAACGTGACCTTTGAGGGACCGGGCCGGCAGCCGGTGACAGTGCGGGACACCTTGAAGAATGTCACAACGTACTTCAGCGTGGAGGGGAAAGCGGTGGAGCCGCGGCGGGCGATTGTGAGTTTGAACAAGTGCAACGCGTGCCATAGCGACCTCGAAGCGCACGGGCGCAATCGCAATCAGATTGAGCATTGCGTGGACTGTCACAACCCCACCTTGACCGATGCGGCGCGGCGGACTCCGGCTCAGATGCCGGCGGAGAGCGTGAACTTCTCGACGATGATCCACCGGATTCATACGGGCACGACGCAGGGCCGGCCGTATGTGCTCTATGGGTTCGGCGGTTCGGCTAACGACTTCAGCAAAGCGGCTCTGCCGACGGATGCACGGAACTGTTCGGCGTGCCATATCAACAATACGGAGCGCTTGCCGATTGCAGAGAACTTGCAGAACGTGGTGGATCCGCGGGGCTGGCTGACGAATCCGGGTCCGGCCGGGGCGGCTTGCTTGTCGTGCCATACGTCGAAAGACGCTGCGGCCCACGTGCAATTGACGACGGCTCCGCTGGGCGAAAGCTGCAATGTCTGTCACGGACCCAACGCGGCGTTCTCGGTCGCTAAAGCGCATGCGCAGTAAGGGTTGATGCTGATGCGCTTTCTGGTTGCGTTCACGCTGTTCGCTTCGCTGACCGCCGCGGCTCCCGGCAAGAAGGATCGGGAGGCCGCGGGCTACGTGGGCACGGAGGCGTGTCTGGCTTGTCATGAAGATTTGGGCAAGGCGTTCCTGAAGACCCGGCACGGGGGAATCGAGAAAGACACGGGCCGGGGCTGGAAGGACTATTCGTGCGAGTCGTGCCATGGCCCTGGGTTGAAGCACGGGGAGGCGGCGGAAGCGAAGTTCATTCTGAACCATGCCAAGGCGCCGCCGAAGGAGGTGGACGCTTCGTGTTTGACGTGCCACAAGAACCAGGCGACGCACGCGGGGCGGGTACACGGATCGCATAGCGCGGGGCAGGTGTCGTGCGTCAATTGCCATTCGGTGCATCACGCCAAGCCGAAGCCGGCCTCGACGTGCTCTTCGTGCCACTCGGATGTGGTCGCGCAGTTTCTGCGGCCGCATGCGCATCGGATCATACAGGGAACGGTTGCTTGCGTCGATTGCCACAATCCGCATGGGTCGTTGCAGCAGGCGGGCCTGCGAGGGACGGCGCGCACGCGGAACAACGAGCCCGGTTGCTTGAACTGCCATGCGGACAAGCGAGGGCCGTTTGCGTTTGAACATGCGCCGATGCGCCTTGAGGGCTGCGGGAGTTGCCACGAGGCTC
>JBBQRA010000257.1:0-7904 GCA_038215275.1 Bryobacterales bacterium
CCCACTTCCTCCCCTCCTATCACGAAGGCATCCGCCTCCACCAGTCCGAAATCGCCGCCCTCGCCGCCAACCCCGACCCACCCACCTTCTCGAACACCATCGAAGCCCTCGAACGCGCCGGCGCCTTCCTCACCCGCGTTGCGGACGTCTTCAACAATCTCAACTCCTCCCACACCAACCCCGAACTCCAAGCCATCGCCCGCGAAGTCGCACCCCTCATGGCCAACCATCGCAGCGAAATCATGCTCAACGCCGCCCTCTTCGCCCGCGTCGACGCCGTCCACTCCCAACACTCCCAGCTCCTCCCTCAACCCCTCCGCCTCCTCGAACAAACCCACAAACACTTCGTCCGCGCCGGCGCCCGCCTCGCCCCCGAAGCCAAGTCCCGCCTCGCCGCCATCGACCAATCCCTCGCCTCCCTCACCAACCACTTTGAACAAAACCTCCTCGCCGACACCGCCGCCTACGAACTCGTCCTCACCGACGAATCCGACCTCGCCGGCCTCCCGGATTCCCTCCGCGCCACCGCCCTACGCGACGGCCACTGGGTCATCACCCTCCAGCGCAGCAGCATCGAACCCTTCCTCCAACTCAGCGCCCGCCGCGACCTCCGCGAAATCGCCTTCCGCGCCTGGGCCGCCCGAGGCGACAACAACAACCAGTACGACAACAAGGCCCTAATCGCCCAAATCGTCCAACTCCGCCGCGAACGCGCCCAACTCCTCGGCTATCCCCACTACGCCGCCTACTCCCTCGCCGACACCATGGCGAAAACCCCCGCCGCCGCCCGCGCCCTCCTCGACCAACTCTGGCAACCCGCCCTCGCCGCCGCACAGCGTGAAACCGCCGAACTCACCGCCGCCCTCGCCGCCGAAGGCATCGACACCCCGCCCCTTGAAGCCTGGGACTGGCGCTACTACGCCGAAAAGGTCCGTCTCGCTAAGTACGACCTCGACGAAGAACAGCTCAAACCCTACTTCCCGCTCGACCAGATGATCGAAGCAGCCTTCTGGGTCGCCGGCCAACTATTCGGCATCTCGTTCACTGAGCGCCCCGGCCTCCCTGTCTACCACCCCGACGTCCGCGCCTGGCAAGTCTCCAACCTCGCAGGCGCACCCGTCGGCATCTTCTACGGCGACTACTACGCCCGCCCCTCCAAACGCAGCGGCGCCTGGATGAACTCCTTCCGCGACCAGCAGCGCCTCACTGCCGAAGTCACCCCCATCGTCACCAACAACCTGAACTTCAATAAGCCTCCCACCGGCCTGCCCACCCTCCTCTCCTACGACGACGCCACGACGCTCTTTCACGAATTCGGCCACGCCCTCCACGGCCTGCTCTCGAACGTCACTTACCCCTCTCTCTCCGGCACCAACGTCGTCCGCGACTGGGTCGAAATGCCGTCCCAGATCTACGAGCACTGGCTCTCGGAACCCGCCGTCCTCGAACGCTTCGCCCGCCACTACGAAACCAACCAGCCGCTCCCCGCCGAACTCATCGCCAAACGCAAAGCAGCCCAGAACTTCAATCAGGGCTTCGCCATGATCGAGTATCTCGCCTCCTCCTACGTCGACCTCGAATGGCATCTCCTCGAAGACGCGACGCCCCGCGACGTCCGCTCCTCTGAAACCGCCTGGCTCGCCCAGATCGGCCTGCCCCGCGAGATCATCATGCGGCACCGCTCATCCCATTTCGCTCACATCTTCGGCAGCCCCACCGGTTACGCCGCCGGCTACTACAGCTACCGCTGGTCTGCCGTCCTCGACGCCGACGCCTTCGCCGCCTTCGAGGAAAAGGGAGACGCCTTCCATCCGGAAGTCGCCGCCGCCCTGCTTCGTCACATCTACGCCGCCGGTGGAACCGCCGACCCTATGGAACTCTACCAAGCCTTCCGCGGCCGCGAGCCCAATTCCGATGCCCTCATGCGTTCCCTCGGCTTCGCCTGAAGCCAAGCCCTCGCCAGGGCGATCGCCGCGACAAGCGTCCTTCAGAAGACCTTCACACGCTCGGATTCGGGCTAGCCATCGAGAGCGAAACAAGCTCACCGCCTCAGCCATTTCTGACAACTTGCCAAGAGTTGTTCATTCCCTGCTCGCGCAGCATCTCCTCATCCGTGTCCCTGCGGCGCTATCGGAATCGGCGCGGAATGCCCGGCTTGGCCCCGCGGCAATCCGGCGCTCCGAGTAGCCCGCAGCGTGATCACCCCGGTGACCCGTGCAGAGGAGCGGTTGCATTTCTCCGAAGCCCTTTCGCCCCCAACGAACTCAGGAGGCGAGGGCAGCGAATCTTCTGAATCTCTAAGGCATAGGAGCTTCTTCCGCACCGCTGGAGATCTGCATCGGGATGATGCCGGCCGGCTGGTCGCCATCGAGCTCCAGCACTTCGCGAAAGGAGTCCTCAATCGTCCGGACAGCGTTGCTCAACTGGTGGAGCCAGCCGCCCCAAAATTGGGGGATCGAGGGCACCTGCCGCGTTTCGCGGATCTCGCGGAGCACATCCTTCTTGTGCGACGCCATATCGAAGCCGCGCAACATAGCCGCGCCGATCTCGCTCAGGTTGATGCGGTCGTTCAGATCGAACCGGGCGATGTCGCGGCGGATGTTCCGCTCCGCTCCGCTTTTTGTCGTCACAGTGATGCAGTCCTGCATGGTGATGGCGCCGGTGACGATGCCGGCGTCCGGCGTCATGGCCAGCAGCGTGGTCGTCATGGCGGGGTTGCGGACGGCGACGGGCGGGGCCGCGTCGTGCAGGCGGATGCGCGCAGGCCCGGAGATGCCGGCCCAGATGCCACTGGGCAGTTCAGTCATGGAAAAGAACTTGGAGACGATGGTCTCCATCTCCCGGTCTTCCAGCTTTTCGATCTCGCTCTCCTTGAAGCGCTTAGCCTCTTCGGCACGTTTAGCGAACTCGTCCCGGAACTGCGTATTTTCGTACAACCGGTTGAGCACGACCTGGGTCCAGTTCGAGACCGGATAATTCCAGGCGACGGGCAGGATCTCCGCGCCTAGGCGGCTGAGGCTCGCGATGAGGGCTTGGATCTGTTTTTTGTTGGTGCTTTCGATATAGACGCGGCCCAGGTTGAAGTCGAGCAGGACGGGCACCTGGGTTCGGGCGACGGCGGTGGCGTCGAGGGTCCTATCGTCGACGGTGCGTTTGTCGGTGGACTGGAGAAACTTGTAGGGACGTTCGAGCACGACGTAGGAGCTCTGCTCCTTCATGGAAGGCAGGTCACTGGCGTTTTTCCACTCGTTGGCGACGGCCCAGAGGCCGAACCACGGGAGTTGGGGGGAGATCTGGAAGGATTCGACAGTGCGGCCGTAGCCGGGGCCTTCGAGAATTTCCGCGGCAAGGGCAGTGGCCACGCCGTCCTCCTGTGCGGCGACGGCGTGGCTGGCCAGTTCGGTTTGCTGTTCGGGGCTGAGTTCCTGCTCCTCATCCAGGCGGGGGGCGCTATAGGGGTTGATGCCGATGGCGTCGCCGCCGTAGAGGCGTGCGACGGCGGCGGCGGCGAGTTGGGAGGCGCCCGCCATGCGCGAGGGATCCGCGAGACTCACCGAGAAGGCTTCCAGCGACTCTTTCACGAGACCGAAGATCGCCCAATTACCACGTCCAAACATTGTTCACTCCTGCGTTTTTGATTAAGAGCTTCGATCCGGCGCCGAGGCGCAGGGGCACCTAGCGGGAAAACGGATCCAGTGCTCTTCCGCGGCGAATTTCGCTCGCCGGCGGCTCCCGCTGTCAGGGAAGCCCACTGCTTGTGCCCGGCCGCCGATCAGCGATTCGGGCAAAAGAACTTCCATCATACCGTCACCGGACCGATTCCGTTCCGCGGGGCGTGCGGGTTTTACCTTTCATGGAGTCCATAAGCAGGTGCTGCCCGGAGCTTGGCGAAGTACGTCCTGCCTCAGTCGAAGTTTCCCCACCGGAGCAGGGGCAGGCGCAATTGGAGCCCGTCCCGAATAAAGCCGTCCTCGCCGCTGCCCACTAGGACAATGCCTCGTGCTACATTTTAGAAAGTCTCTCGCGGCAAGGGCTGGGGTCTTATTGTGGGCAATTCAAAGCGGCTCTGCGGGGTCGCTAACGCATCTCCCAGTGGGGGAAATCGATTCTTGCAGGAACGTCTCCCTGCCGTATCGAGGCCTCAAGGTACTTTGGACACGAGTGATTCGAACCATCAGGAAAACAGTGGCGGAGACCATACAATTTTATCGTCCATACAGTCTATGGTTCAGTTCGATCTGGGCATCTCGTAAGCTATTTCGATCGAGCATGACAACTGTATCATCGAGTACTCGTCGAACGCAGCTGTTATTCTCTACGGATAACATCCGCTCGATGCAATCAAGGTTATCCTGCAATAGTGCGCTTGCCTGCCATAGGTCCACGAATGGCTCTCGGATTTTCACCCCCGCGATCGCAGAGCGACAACAGGACGGCGAGATCGTCGCCTTCGTTTGACAGCCACGAGCCAGACCGTATTATCCCCCGGCAGCTACGCAAAGTCATCACGCTCGAAGACGCCATCCGCCGCCGGCCGCAGCCGGAGCATGCCAGCTTCCGGTTCCTCCGCTTCCGGCGAACCCACAACCGGAGCCGTTTGCCCGACTCGTTGATCTCATGCCGGGTCCCCTATAGAAACAGTACCGATCGTGGACAAGATAGACAATTCCAAAGGCTCCTGTCGTGAACAGCGCCGCGAGGCCGGCGTAACCGCCCACCTCAGGTTCCCTCGTATCCACTGGCTGGTTCCGTAGTTCGCTGAGTCGTGAAGAGTCGCGCCTGTCATGTCCCCCAGCCCAATCGTTGGGAACGCTCCGCAAGGAACCTGGCCATACTGGTCATATCCGTTCGACACAACCACGACTTCGGGCTCCCCGGACCGGCTTAGCTTCACAGTCTTGACTAAGTTCCGGATGAACTTGCTTGTGTAACCACCACGCTCGTTGACCCATAGGCATACTCTTTCCGCGACGTGAGATTCCCGAAGTCATTGATTGACTGCTCCGTCCGCCGGATCCTGGCATCTGCGTGTCCCGGATCCATCGTCTCTGTAACCCGGAAGATAAACGGATTCCCGTTAGGGGTGAGGCTCCACACAATCTCTCGATGGGCGACATCCACCGACACAGGCATCTTCCGGTCCGACTGATTGCGATTGAGGCCCATCGTTAGGTAACCGATGTTCGCATCCCACCACCAAGCCTCATCCGCCGTCAGGGTCGGATCCTGCAGCACCGTCCAATCATGAACGGGCAGTTGCGCATTGGAACCGGGGTAGTAGTGTAAGTATGCGGTCTTGCCCCCCTGCCCGTCGTTCGCATTGTAAGCCCGCGTTGTAGCGGTTCGGAACTGCCTGCCGCCCGCCAAAGTTCCGGTGCCATATCCCCAGTGCAACGATCCGCCATACGGAAACACCGCCGCCGTCAACTCCCCCGGCCCGCTCGAAGCGCCGTTGTCGTAGCCAAAGTAGAACGGCGTGTTGATCCCATCGCTGATGTTCGTAATCCCGCCCAGCGCCTGCTTATCGCCAAACGACTGCCCCAGAAACGGATCGGTCAAAGGGCCCGCAGCGCCAATGCCAACCTGATAGTTCTCCCCCGTCTTCAGGTTGCCCGCTGTAACGCATGTATTCAGATGTTGCAGTGCGTCATTGACATACGTGCAAAAGAACGTGGCTCCTCCTGCCGCCTGCTGCCGGACATCCTCCACCTCCCAAATCCGCCCGCTGCCATTGATCTGCGTTCCGCCACGTGCCGGCTTGTAGCGCACCTTTATCTGATTGCCGTTCCGGTCCTGAAACAGCGTCGGGTATCTCGTGCCTAAGTCCATCTCCGCCGAACCGGATATTGCGCCGAAGTACCACCAGCTTCCATCCGGAAAATATAGCCTCCCTTCCGCCGGTTTATAGGTAACAAACAGCCCCTCTTTTGAAACCCACTCGCCCGAGCCAAGGGAGGTCTCGGTCAGCCGGTATTCCGCCCCGGTCGAATCCATAAACCGGTACATCCCGATGTCCCAGTAAGTTGTAAACAGCGGCGTCATCGCCCCAGCCAGAAACCGCCAGCCATAGCCGTAGCCGATGTCGCGCCCGTGGTTCCAGGTCCGCGCCGTGCCAGCCGTATCCCGCCGCCAGTTCTGGGAGTTATAGTTCAGCGCGAACGTCACGCCCCACCCGCCGCGCGCCTGCGCCTTGAAAAGCGGCATCGAGAAGTTCACATTGCCACTCTGCAGATCGATCTGCTCGCCCAAGCCGCCCCAGTAAGTCCCCAGCGGACGCACCCCGGTGCGCCGCGGGTCAATGTTCCCCGCCGCTGGTGTCGTCACCGAGATCGCTGTCTTCGCCCCCATGTTCTGGTGGAAGTCCTCCGGCTGTAACTCGTAGGTGTAGGTCGTTCCTGGCATCGCCGTCAGATCTACAATCTCCGCATTGCGGCGAATTCCCATGTAAGTTCCGTTCCGGAAGTAGTGGAATCCGAAAATACCGATGCCGTTGGGACCATCGTCCGCCGGGGACCATTGCAACTCCACGCGGGTATCAAACACCGCTGTCCCCACAGCAGTCGAAGTGAGCGTGGGAGCGGTGCGGTCAAGCGACCCCAGGTCGACCCGGCTGATCCCATTGCCTGCGGGCATCCCGAATCCGCCAATACCCGGTTTGCCGCCGTAGAGGACAGTCTCCAGATGCGAAAAATAGAAAACCTCGTCCAGATAGAACCGAATCCGTTGCGGTGTCGAGACGCCGCGAATCTCCATGCCGTCGTAACAGGGAATCGACGTCCCGCCCAGCCAGGAGAGTCCGCCCCCCACTCCTCGCCAAGCGTTGAGCGTGGCGGTGCAGACGCCATTCGTAAACGTGGGATCCTTCACTTCCAAGGCGATGAACTGGCCGATCGTCGTACCGTTCGGAATGATCTGCGCATTGTCGCTGGCGCGCAGATACATAACGTAGGATCCGCCGCT
Organism: Bryobacterales bacterium; assembly: GCA_038215275.1. Taxonomy (GTDB): domain Bacteria; phylum Acidobacteriota; class Terriglobia; order Bryobacterales; family Bryobacteraceae. The sequence goes on from JBBQRA010000257.1 coordinate 6,961, forward strand.
GCTCGGCAGTTTCAACTTTGCGCGCACCTCATATTCGCCTGTCCCGTCGGGTACGGCACTTTTGAGGATCGCCGTAGCATCCGGCGAACCGTTAGAGTAGAACCCGTTGGAACCGCCGGAACTGGGTCCATTGAACCACCAGTTGGTCGAGTTTAAAGACCCGAAATAGTCCGTCAACCAGTAAGAGTAGGCTGCCGAGAGAGGAGCGGGCGCCAGGAAGAGGGTGAGCAGGCAGGCGTAGAGTCTCATGGGTATGTTCTCCTGGGCGAGTTACGGGGCGACGGCGCGGAGGGAATTGCGGTCGAAGTCTTTCTTGACTCGTCGCAAGGCTTCGTCGACCACGGCAGGAGGCTGCTTGCCGCGCTCGTAGAGGACGGCTTCGGCGACGGCGACGGATGCCCGGCGGAACTCGCCGAGAGCAGTTTCATCGCGCACGATGATCTCAACGACGGCTCGTTTTCCGTCGTCGGAGGGCACCCAGGCGAACCCGAGGACGACATCGAGGCCGCGGGCGCCGTTGGCCTTGACTTGCGCCGGCACGAGCGCGGGGCGCTTGGGATCCGCGTAAGTCCCTTTCCCGACTAAGGGGCAGACGACGAGAACGCGCTCATAGAGTTGCCCAGGGTCTAACGACTCAGGCGCGGGGGGCTTTCTGCGCCAAAAGAGACGCAGAAAAAAGCAGCAGACCACTAACTGTCAGGACAAAGGGAGACATAGGATGCTCAAATGCAGGCGCGATCCTGAAGGGCCGCGTGGATAGAATCTACGGACAAAGAGCCGACTCTGCAACGAGAGTGGTGAACAGTACTTGGTTAGCGGGTGCGGGCGGGTCAATGACTGCGAACCTTGGTGGGAACGCAAGTGTGATCGACAAAAGCAGTTGAAAATGTTTCAGAATCATGCATACTCTATGCAGTGAGTTCGACACGTTTGGCATCTGAGAA
>JBBQRA010000258.1:0-7857 GCA_038215275.1 Bryobacterales bacterium
GGAGCCGCGGGAGTCGACTTCGGCATGAACTCGCGCAACGAGAAGGACGTCCGCATGGGAGGCCTGGTTGGCATCGCTGGAGCGATCCTCATCGCGGGTGGTCTGCCGCTGCTCTCCGTGGCCGGGGCGCGGGTGTTGAACCCTGAGATCAACAGCTACAGCTACGACGCGGTCATCGGCTCGATGGGTGGCACGATGGCCACCTCCATGTTCTTCCTGTTTGCGCTGGCCTCCATCGTGCCGGCCTGCTTCTGCGCCTTCATCGCAGGCAACAGTTTTGCGACGATGCTGCCGGGCGTTTCGCGGTCGCTGTCGACCCTGGTCGGCGTGACGATTGCGCTGCTTCTGGCGGGCACGGGCGTCGCGGCTGACCTGCCGGGCGTCTTCGGCCTGGTGGGGGCCTCTTTCGGCCCCATCTGCGGCGCGATGGCGGCAGACTATCTGCTGAGCGGCGGCAAGTGGGCGGGTCCCCGCGAGGGCATCAACTGGGCGGGTTACGGCGCGTGGGCGCTGGGTTTTGTCGTCGGCATCTCCCCGGCCTTGGGCTTGAGCCTGGGCGTGGAGCCGCTGGCGCTGGCGAGCTTTGTCGTCGGCTTCGTGGTCTATGCCGCGCTGGCCAAGGCCGGCCTGCAGCCGAAGGTGGTCAGCGAGCCCGTCGCGATCGCGGCGGGCCACAGCTAAACCGTTATTTCTTGGGCTTCCGTTTGGGCGCCGGTCGATGCTTAATCACGATCGGCGTCCCGACATAGCCAAAGTGCTTGCGGAAGAGGTTGACAAGCTGCCGTTCGGCCGAGAAGTGCAACTCCCGGCGGTCGGTGAAGACAACGAACGTGGGCGGCCGCAGCGAGGCCTGCGTGACGTACTTGATCTTCGTATCCGGCTTCAACTCCACCATGGCGCAGAAGCGGTTCAATTCGCCGGTGGTAACGCGGTGGTTCGACCACTTGTAGGCCTCTTCGATCATGCCGTAGAGGCGATCGATGCCGTTCTTCGTCTTGGCCGAGATGAAAGCGATCTGCGCGAATTCCAGGAACTTCAGCTCGTCGCGCAACTCCTGTTCGAACACCACCTTCTTCTTGTTCGGCGCGATGTCCCACTTGTTGACGACGATGATGATGGCGCGGCCGGAATCGTGTGCGTAGCCGGCAATGTGGGCGTCGAGGTTGACGATGCCTTCGCTTGCGTCGATGATGATGAGCACGACATTGGCCATGCGGATGTTCCGCTGCGCCATCACCACGCTGAGCTTCTCGGCGTCCGCGGTGGTCTTGCCCTTACGCCGGATGCCGGCCGTGTCGACGAACACGAAGTCCGTTCCTTCGTGATGCACCGTCTCATCAACGGAATCCCGGGTGGTGCCGGCAATGGGGCTGACGATGCTGCGCTCGGAGCCCACCAGCGAATTGATTAACGTCGACTTGCCCACGTTCGGCCGGCCGATGATGGCCACCTTGATCTTCTTGGTCTCGGCAGGAGCCTCTTCGCCCGGCTCCAGCTTCTGCTCAATCGGGAAATCTTCGGTGACGAAGTCGAGCAGTTCGTGGATGCCAATCTTGTGTTCGGACGAAACGGGGAATAGAGGCTCAATGCCGAGTTCGTAAAAGCCCATCGTCAGCTTGTGGCTCTTCTCGGTATCGATCTTGTTGACGGCCAGTACCACCGGCTTGCCCAGCTTCTTCAACATCTTCGCCAGGTCGCGGTCGGCTGAGGTGATCTCGGTGCGGCCGTCGATCAGGAAGACGATCCAGGAAGCGGAGTCCAGGGCGAACTTGGCCTGTTTCAGGATTTCGGACGGAATCAGATCGTGGTCATCGGGAATGATGCCGCCGGTGTCGATAATCTCGAACTTGCGGCCCCGGTGCGTCGTGATGCCGCTGATGCGGTCGCGAGTGATGCCGGGCTCATCGTGAACGATGGAGCGGCGCGTGCCCGTAACTGCGTTAAAAAACGTCGATTTGCCGACGTTCGGCCGGCCGACGATGACTACGGTCGGAAGACCTGCGGATTTCACCATATGTTTATTATCGCAGCCGCCGGGCTGTGAGATGCTGCAAATGATGAGACGACGCGATTTGTTCCCTTTGGCGCTGGGCTTTCCGGCGATCCTCCAAGCCCGTCCATTGGTGGAGCAGGGGGCGATGGCAGGCGATGTCCGGGCCACCGACGCGCTCATTTGGAGCCGTGCCGACCGCCCGTCGAAGATGCGCGTCACTTGGTCAACTTCTGATCGCGGTGAACGAACCATCGTCCCTGGCCCCTATTGCCTCGACGTCAGCGACTTCACCGGCCGGTTGCCGCTGGAAGGTTTGCCGCCCGGCCAGAAGATCGTCTATGAGGTCGCCTTTGAGGACCTTAGTACCGGTGCGCTGAGCGAACCGGTGACGGGTTCGTTTTCGACGCCCGGCCGTTCGGACGTCCGTTTCTGCTGGGGCGGCGACACCGTCGGCCAAGGGTGGGGCATCAACCCCGAGTTTGGCGGCATGAAGATTTACGAGACCATGCGCAAGACGCAGCCGAACTTCTTCATTCACTCCGGCGACACGATCTATGCCGACGGCCCCGTTCCCGCTGAAGTGAAGCTGAAGGACGGCACCGTGTGGTATAACCAGACGACCGAAGCCAAAAGCAAGGTGGCCGAAACGCTGGACGAGTTCCGCGGCGCGTACCTCTATAACCTGCTCGACGCCAATGTCCGCCGGTTCCACAGCGAGGTCCCGCAGATCTGGCAGTGGGACGATCACGAGGTGATGAACAACTGGTCGGCCTCGAAGGACATCCGCGACAACCCGCTCTACAAAGAAAAAAGCGTTTCTCTGCTCGTCGCCCGCGGGGAGCGCGCCTTCCGCGAGTACGCGCCCATTGGCGCTGGCTCCAAGATCTACCGGCACATTCCCTACGGTCCGCTGGTCGACGTCTTCGTGCTCGATATGCGCAGCTACCGCGGCCCGAATACCCACAATCGGGAGGAGGCGGAAACTCCGTTCCTCGGGCGCCCGCAGGTGGACTGGCTGCTGGCGGGACTCAAGTCCTCCCGCGCGGTATGGAAGATCATTGCGGCGGATATGCCGATTGGCCTGCTGGTCGGCGACGGCATGGATCAACAGGAACGGCCCCGCTTTGAAGCCACGTCGAACGGTAACGGCCCTGCCCTGGGCCGCGAGATCGAGATGGCCCGGCTGCTCACCGGCATTAAGCAAGCTGGCATCAAGAACACCGTGTGGCTCACCGCCGATGTCCACTACACGGCCGCTCATCACTATCACCCGGACCGTGCCAACTACAAGAACTTCCTGCCGTTCTGGGAGTTCATCGCCGGGCCGCTCAACGCCGGAACTTTCGGCCCGGGACAGCCGGACGACACCTTTGGCATCGAAGTCGTGTATGCTAAAGCCCCGCCCAAGGGCGAGTCGAACCTGCCTCCCAGCGCCGGCATGCAGTTCTTCGGAGACGTCGAAGTCTCTGCAAAGACAAGGGTTTTGACCGTCACGCTGCGCGACATCAACGGAACTGCTTTGTTTTCAAAGGAGTTACAACCGGAGAAGATGAGAAATCGCGCGTAACGTGCGAGAATAGTAAGGTTGTCTCAAGAACTTACTCGAAATATCGCCATCATCGCGCACGTTGATCATGGCAAGACGACGCTCGTGGACGCCATGTTCCGCCAGAGCGGCATTTATCGCGCCAACGAAGCGACCGAAGATCGCGCGATGGACTCGAACGAACTGGAGCGCGAACGCGGGATCACCATTCTCGCCAAAACGACGGGTGTTCGTTACAAAGAGTACAAGATCAACATCTGCGACACACCGGGTCACAGCGACTTCGGTGGCGAGGTGGAGCGCGCGCTGAAGATCGTCGACGGCGTTGTCCTGCTCGTCGATGCCTCGGAAGGCCCGCTGCCCCAGACCCGCTACGTCCTGATGAAGGCGTTCGAGTCCGGCTTGCAGCCCATCGTCGTCATCAACAAGATTGACCGGCCGGACGCACGCATTCAGGAAGTGCTGAACGAAGTCTATGACTTGTTCATCGACCTTGACGCCTCCGAAGACCAGTTGGATTTCCCCATCGTCTATACGAATGGCAAGCTTGGCGTCGCCACGCTCGACCTCGACGTCCCGCCCGTGGACCTGCAGCCGTTGTTTGAGACGATTCTGAGCCGCATCCCGGCGCCGAAGGGCGATCCCGAAGGCACGTTGCAGCTGATGGTCGCCAACCTCGACTATAGCGACTACCTCGGCCGACTCGCCATTGGCCGTGTATTCAACGGCACTTTGCGCACGAACGACGAAGTCTCTATCTGTAAGCTCGACGGCTCCATTCAGAAGACCCGCATCACGAGGATGTACACCTTTGAAGGGTTGAAGCGGGTCGACGAAACCGTCGCCACGCCGGGCACGATTCTGGCCATCTCCGGCGTCGAAGGCATCACGATCGGTGAGACCGTTTCGAGTCCCGACGATCCGCAGCCGCTGCCGCAGATCCAGATCGACGAACCGACTATCGCGATGATGTTCATGATCAACACCTCGCCCTTCGTCGGCAAGGAAGGTCAGTACGTCACCTCGCGCAACCTGCGCGACCGGTTCGACAAAGAGCTGCTCACCAACGTCTCCATTCGCATTGAAGAAGCGGGCGGTCCCGATGCCTTCAAGGTGATGGGCCGGGGCGAACTCCAGTTGGCCATCCTCATCGAAATGATGCGCCGTGAAGGCTTCGAGTTGATGGTGGGGAAGCCCGAAATCATCACGAAGAAGATCGACGGAGTGTTGCACGAACCGCTCGAACTCCTTGTCATCGACGCGCCGGAGCAGTTTGTCGGCGTTGTGATGGAAAAGATGGGCATGCGCAAGGGCAAGATGACGAAGATGATCAATCACGGCTCGGGGCGCGTGCGCCTGGAGTTCGAGGTGCCATCGCGCGGCCTCATCGGCATCCGCAGCGAAATGCTGACGGAAACCCGCGGTACTGCCATCATGAACTCGCTCTTCCATGGCTACATCGAGTGGCAGGGTGAGATCGAAATGCGCCCCACCGGCTCCCTCATCTCGGACCGTAACGGCAAGGCGACCGGCTACTCCATCAATAACATCCAGGAACGTGGCGTCATCTTCATCGAACCCGCCACGGAAGTCTACGAGGGCATGATTATCGGCGAGAACTCGCGAAATCACGACCTCGACGTCAACATCGTCAAAGAGAAGAAGCTCACCAACATGCGCGCCTCCTCCGCCGACGATGCCATCCGCCTGGTGCCGCCGAAGATCCTCAACCTCGAACAAGCCATCGAATTCGTCAAGGAAGACGAATATGTTGAGGTTACCCCCAAGTCCATTCGTCTTCGCAAGAAAGTTCTGAAAGCGAACCAGCGCTAATTTAACGGCAGATCTCGGCCAACTGGTCGAGATCGACGTTGCCTCCGGAGATCACAATTCCCACGGAGGCGACGTCCGCCGGTAGTTTGCCGAAAAGCGCGGCAGCCACGCCCACCGCTCCGCTCGGCTCGACGACGATTTTCAGCCTTTCGAGCAGGAACCGTACTGTCGCTTTGATTTCGTCCTCGGAGACCAGCGCGATCGCTTCGACGTGCTCCTCGAAAAGCGGGAACGTCAGCTTTCCTGGGCACGGCGTCCGCAGTCCATCGGCGATAGTCGGTGGCGGCGGGATGGTCACCCGTTCGCCCTTCTGCATGGAGAGCCAAAAGTCGTTCGCCAACTCCGGCTCCACGCCGAACATGCGAATACCCGGCCGGATGGCCTTCGCCGCCACGCTGCAGCCGCCGAGGAGTCCGCCGCCGCCAACGCAGGCCACCATGGCGTCCAGTTCCGGCACCTCTTCGAGCAGTTCGATCGCCGCCGTGCCCTGGCCCGCAATCGTTAGCGGGTGGTCGAACGGGGGAATCACGGCGGCGCCGGACTCGTCGGCCAGCTTCCGGCAGATTGCCTCCCGGTCTTCGGTCATGCGGTCGTAGTGAACGATGGCCGCCCCGGCCCCCGCCGTCGCGGCTACCTTTGCCTTCGGCGCGTCGGAGGGCATCACCACCGTTGCCGCAGTCCCGGCACGTTTCGCCGCCAGCGCCACAGCTTGGGCGTGGTTTCCGGAGGAGTACGCCAGCACGCCGCGCTGCAACTCCTCCGGGCTCAACGAAAAGACGAAATTGCAGGCGCCGCGGAACTTAAAGGCGCCACCGACCTGAAAGTTCTCGGCCTTTAGATAGATGCGCTTCCCGGTCTCCCGGTCCAGCGTTCTCGACGTCAATACCGGCGTGCGGTGGGCCCAAGGGCCAATCCGCTCCGCTGCCCTCTCTACATCCGCGAAATTAATAGCAAGCATCGCTTACTAGTGTCGCGTTTCCAGGTATTGTCCGGAAGTCGCTTCCACAAAAACGCTGTGGGAACTGGTGCCCACCGAATCGCCGAAGACCACCCGCCACGCCAGCGAATTTGAGCCTTGCTTCATTTCGAGCAGGAAAAACACCGGACTGTCGGGGTTTTTCTTTAGATATTCGGCGCTCTTCGCGGCTGCGGTCTCGTAGGCGGCGGGCGTGTCGATTTTCACTGCGGCCATGGGAAACAGCCGCATGCGGGGGTTCAGCCCCTCTTCCTGAGTGCTGAAAGTCCCTTCCCGCAGGTTCCCCGGCGCGTCAACGGCGGAGTAGGTAAACGTCTTCGTCCGCTGCTTTGAAGGAGAGGCAAAAGTAACCTGCCAGGCGCCGCTTTTGCCGGGTTCGGCTTTTACCTCAGCTAAGGGAATGCTGTTCATCTTCACTCCCAGTGCGTCTGGAGCCCATGCGCGAGCCGAAACATACATGCGATGGAACGCCCACTGCCCGCTCACGGCTTCCGGGGCTTTCGGCGGCTCTTGGGTAACGGTCTTTTTGGGCGCATCAGCACAACCGGACAACAGTGCAAGCGCGATGATGGAAATTCCCGCAAAGTTTTGCATCGCTTTATACCCTAAGGATATCAGTAGGCTGGCGACGGTTACATTGTGCAGAAGTCGCAGACCCTGTGACCATCCGCCGTTTTCGCGAAGCCTGTTTGATCCGGACGAACTGGTTGCCGCTGCAAACCGGCTGCTCGGCGCGTAAATCCCCTTCCGTCTTTTTTCCACATCCCGGCGTCTCTACAATCAGAAGTGCTGAGGAGCATCGTTCCGATTGATCTTCCGAGAGGCTGAAGACCGCGACCTGATCCGCAAGGCGCAGCAGGGCAGCATAGATGCCTACAACCTGCTGGTCTCGCGGTGGGAGAAGCGTGTCTATAACTACCTTCTCCGGCTGGTCCGCAACCGGGAGGATGCGCTCGATCTTTCTCAAGATGTCCTGCTGAAGGCGTATCAGAACCTGCGGAAACTCGACGATATAGAACGATTTCCTTCCTGGCTCTTTCGGATTGCGCACAACGAAGCCTATTCTCTCTTGCGCCGGAAACGGCCAGAGAACGACGATATCGACCCGGCTGCCTCGGAGATCGCGGCGGCCCTACCCCCGGGTCCCAACATGTTGCCCATGGAGACCGCCATCGCTGTCGACGCGGCGCTACGGCGCCTGACGCCCGATCAGCGGGAAGCGGTTGTCCTGAAGGTATATCAGGGATTCAAGTTCGAAGAGATGGCCGAAATCCTGGAGTGTCCGGTTTCGACAGTGAAGTCCCGCCTGTACACGGCGCTGGACCTGCTGAAAGAGATGCTGGCGCCTATCTCGCATCGGAGTGCCTTATGAGTTGTTCGCCTTTTGATCTACGTGATTATGTTTTCGGGGAACTCGATGCCGCCCAAACCCGGGCCGTCGAAGCCCACGGTCGCGCCTGTTCCGCCTGCGCCGAAGAGCTTTCCCGGCTTCGCTTGACGGAGACGGCC
>JBBQRA010000259.1:0-7847 GCA_038215275.1 Bryobacterales bacterium
GCTTAGTCACGAGGCTTCACTCAATTCCGTTACCGGCATCGAGTGCTCGTCAGCTACCATGTCCTACCGATTACTACATGGGTGGATCCCTCCTCCACTGGTGATCTGCGCCGTTGGGGCGCTCTGAGAAATGGCGGCTAGAGGGAACCCGAGGGAGATCCGTTTGCCCGGAGCGGGACAATCGCCGGAGCTGAATGCAGCGCTGATGGCATTTGGGTCGAGCTTTTTCCCGAGGTTCCTGCTGCTGATGATGGCAGCGGCGATGGTGGAGGAAGTGTTCTGGTTGCGGCACTGGGGTGTGCAGAGGCTGCTGGGCCCGTGGACGATTCTCGGCGGTCGGACTGCTGATGACGTTCGCGCTGGGGATTGGGATCTGGACGGGCCGTGCCCTGAACATGCGCGTTGGGATGGACAGTTTTTCCTCCCGGCCGGGATGGTCTTGGTGTTCGCAGTAGCTTTTGGCGCCGTTGGGTGGTCGTTGCGGGGAGAGAAGTGAGAGATGGGAGCACCGCGAGGCCTTGGCTTGGCATCATAATGGTGCTACCGATGTTTCGAACGATCCGTGAACAGATCGATACCGTTTTCCGGGAGGACCCGGCGGCCAAGAGCACGCTGGAGATCCTACTGTGCTATCCGGGACTGCATGCGATTCTGCTGCATCGTTTTTCGCATCGGCTCCACCGGGCAGGAGTGCCGCTGTTTCCGAGGGTTCTTTCGCAATTCGGCCGGTGGATCACCGGAATTGAGATTCATCCGGGGGCGACGATTGGACGGCGGTTTTTTATCGACCACGGCATGGGCGTAGTGATTGGCGAGACGGCCGAGATTGGCGACGATGTGTTGCTCTATCAGGGCGTGACGTTGGGGGGGACTGGGAAAGAGTGCGGCAAGCGCCACCCAACAATTGGCAACCACGTGGTAGTGGGGACCGGCGCGAAAGTGTTGGGGAACATAGTGGTCGGGGACGGGTCGCGGATTGGGGCGGGCAGCGTTGTTGTGCGGCCGGTGCCTCCGGGTTCAACAGTGGTGGGGATTCCGGGCAAGGTGGTGCGGCGCCGGGCAGAGACGGGCGACGACCTGGAACATGGAAAGCTGCCGGATCCTGAGGGTCAGGCGATTGTCGAATTGCGGGACCGAGTGGAGAAATTGGAACAACTCGTCAAGGAATTGACGCAGTCCTCAAGCCTGACTCAATAAATCGCGGACGAGGTAGAGCGCGGCGACGGTTTGCATGTCGTTGATTTCTCCTTGCCGGGCCTTCTCCATGGCGGATTCCCAATCGAGAAGGAGCACGGCGTCGACTTCGCCATCGGTAGTACGGTCGACAGGGCTGTTGCTGGCTTCAACGTGGACGAGGTGCCCATAGCTGCGGATAAATGCAGGTTGGGGGTCGAGGACGGCGAGGAGGCGGCCGTTGGTTCCGTGGAAGCCCGTTTCTTCGCGGAATTCGCGGAGGGCGGCGGCGACGGGATCTTCGCCCGGGTCAATGTGGCCGGAGGGTAGGCTGAGGTATTGGCGACCGGTGCCGGGGCGGTACTCCTGGATCATGACGAGCTTGCCCCGGCTCTCGGCGACGATGATGACGAAATTGCTGCGTTCGATCAGATAATAGCCGTCGATTTGGCGGCCATCACGGGTAAGATAGTCGTTGCTGCGGACGGTGATCCACTTGTCGTGAATTACGGTGCGGCTGTTGAGGAGTTTCCAGGACACTTGCTTATGATACTGGCTAGCCTGTTGATGGTGACGCGAATTTGGGATGCGGCGCCGCATAATGCGTTTACGGATCTGATCCGGTTTGACGGACAGTGGTTTTGTGCGTTCCGAGAGGGCGCCAAGCATGTCTCACCGGACGGGGCGATCCGGGTGATTTCGAGCCGGGACGGCAAGACGTGGAGTTCCGCGGCTCGGATCAGCCTGCCTGAGTTGGACCTGCGGGACCCGAAGCTGACGGTGACGCCGCGGGGGGAGATGATGTTGACCACCGCGGCGGCGGACCGGCCGAAGGAGCCGGTGTCGCATCAGTCGATGGTGTGGTTCTCGAAAGACGGCCGGAAGTGGAGCGAGGCCGTTAAGGTCGGTGACTTGAACTTCTGGCTTTGGCGGGTGCAGTGGCACAAGGGATTGGCCTACAGCGTGGGCTATGGATCCACGAATCGGGATACCGACTTTACCCGGCTTTACCGGAGCGCGGACGGGCGGGAGTTTGAGACCTGGGTGCCCAAGCTTTTCACGGAGGGGTATCCAAACGAGTCGTCGATGATCTTTGAAAAAGACGGCACGGCGCGATTGCTGCTGCGGCGGGATCGGGGGACGATGTCGGGGCAGTGGGGCACGAGCCGGCCGCCTTACAAAGAGTGGACGTGGCAGGATATGGAAGTGCGGATTGGCGGGCCGCACATGCTGCAGATTCCCGGGGGACGCGTGATCGGCGTAGTGCGGCTCTATGACGGGCAGCAGCGGACGTCGATTGTGGAGATCAATCCGGCGACAGGAAAGTTGACGGAGTTAGAGAAGCTGCCTTCGAGCGGCGATTCGAGTTATGCCGGACTCGTTTGGGAGAAAGGCGAGCTGTGGATTAGTTACTACAGCTCGCACGAAGGCAAGTCGGCGATTTACTTAGCGCGCTGGAAACCGTAGCGGAGGCTGTTTTCGGCTAACTGTTCGAGCTCGGCGCGGGAGAAGCCGAGCTCGGCGGCGAGTTGATACTCTTCGAGCAGGGTGGTGCCGAAGATGGCGGGATCGTCGGTGCCGAGGACGATGGGGACGCCGGCTTCGAAGAGTTGGCGGAGAGGGTGGACCTGGAGGGACGGGACGGCGCCGGTACGTACGTTGCTGGTGAGCGAGATTTCGAGGGGGATGTCGTGCTCCTTGAGATAGGCGCAGAGGGCCGGATCGTTGACGGCTCGGATGCCATGACCGATGCGGCGGGCTCCGAGGCGAACCATCTCCCAGATGTTTTCGGCGTTCGATACTTCCCCGGCGTGAGGGACGAAGGGGACGCCGGCTGCGGCAATGGCGCCGCGGAACTCTTCGGCCGGCACGCTGGTTTCATCGCCTCCGATGCCGAAGCCGACGATACCGTTGGCCGCGTGGCTGGCCGCGAATTTTGCGACGGGCATGGCGCCGCCTCCTCCGTGTTGGCGAACGCAATCGACAATCCAGTAGACCGGGAAGGGGGCGCGTCTGGATTCATGATTGACGGCGGCGTATACCGCTTCGAGGTCGAGTTTCTTCCAGCGGACCACGCCGGCCGAGAGGGTGATCTCAGCGTAGGTGACGCCTTGGCGGCGGAGCGAAGAGATCAATTGTTTAGCCGCGCGGCCATAATCCTCAGGTTTTTTGAGAAAACTGAGGGTCCACTTAAAGGACTCGAGGAAGCTGGCAAAGTCGCAGCAGTCCCATTTGGCCGCCAATTCGGCGTCGGGAACGTCAGGGGTAAAAGAGCCCTCCAGATGGACATGGAGTTCGGCTTTCGGAATCGTCTTCAGGAAATCAAGCACTGTTGCCATAATAGACGCATGCTCCGCGAAGAGATTGACGCCATACTTGGCGGTTACCACGGCGACCCGTTCAGGATTCTGGGTCCACACAGCGGAGAAGTCCGCGCCTACCTGCCTCAAGCCGAGGCGGTGACGCTGGTGCGCGGTGACTTGCGCGTGCCGATGGTGAAGGAGCGCGAGGGCGGATTTTGGATTGGCGAGTGGGCCGGGAGCTACCGGTTCGAACTGACGCTGGCCGGGGGGCAGACGGTGGAGGCGGAAGATCCGTACCGCTTCTGGCCGGTGCTGAGCGAGTTCGACCTGCACCTGCACGGAGAGGGTACGCTATACCGGGCGTGGGAGACGCTGGGAGCGCACCGGATGGAGGTGGACGGGGTGGAGGGAGTTCTGTTCGCGGTGTGGGCCCCGAATGCGCAATCGGTGAGCGTGACGGGCGACTGCAACGAGTGGGATACGCGGCGGCATCCGATGCGGATGCGAGACGGCGGGGTTTGGGAGTTGTTTATACCGGGCGTTACTTATGGGATGCACTATAAGTACTTCGTGAAGAGTAAGTACAACGGGTACGAGCAATTGAAGTGCGATCCGTATGGCTTCCAGACGGAGATACCGCCGAAGACGGCTTCCGTGGTAGCGGATCTGAGTACGTATAGCTGGACCGATCAGGCGTGGCTCGAAGAACGGGCGAAGCGGAACGCGCTAGATGAACCGATGGCGGTCTACGAGGTCCACCTCGAAAGCTGGATGCGGCACCCGGATGGGAGTTCCCTTTCCTATCGCGAGTTGGCGGTGACGCTGGTTGAGTACGTGAAGCGGTTGAACTACACCCACATCGAATTGCTGCCGATTATGGAGTATCCATTCTCCGGGTCGTGGGGCTATCAGGTGACGGGGTTTTATGCGCCGACGGCGCGCTTCGGCTCGCCGGACGATTTCAAGTACTTTGTCGATCGCTGCCACGAGGCGGGGATCGGGGTGATTGTGGACTGGGTGCCGGGACACTATCCGCGAGATGCGCATGGTCTGGCGTTCTTTGACGGTACGGCGCTGTATGAGCATGCCGATGCGCGGAAGGGCGAGCATAAGGGTTGGGGGACGCTCGTTTTCAATTACGGGCGTAGCGAGGTGGTGAGCTTCCTGATATCGAATGCGTTGTTTTGGCTCGAGCAGTATCACATCGATGGGTTGCGGGTGGATGCCGTGGCGTCGATGCTATATCTGGACTACTGCCGGGAGCCGGGCGACTGGATTGCGAACAAGTTTGGCGGTCGCGAGAACCTGGAAGCGATTTCGTTTCTACGGCAGTGCAATAGCGAAGTTCACAAGATTCCAGGCGCGGTGACGATTGCGGAGGAGTCGACTTCGTTTGTGGGGGTGTCGCGACCGGTTTATACCGGAGGCCTAGGCTTCACGATGAAGTGGAACATGGGCTGGATGCACGACATGTTTGCGTTCTTCAAGCATGATCCGGTGTTCCGCAAGTTTAATCAGAATCACATCACCTTCTCGCTGTTGTATGCGTTTACCGAGAACTTTCTGCTTCCGATTTCCCATGACGAGGTGGTGCACGGCAAGAGCACGCTGATCGGAAAGATGCCGGGCGATGAGTGGCAACGATTCGCCAATGTGCGCGTATTTCTGGGTTACATGTATACGCATCCGGGCAAGAAGTTGTTGTTCATGGGCCAGGAGATTGGGCAGTACGAGGAGTGGGACGAGAAGACGAGCTGTAACTGGGCGATGTTAGACTATCCGTTACACCGGCAGTTGCAGCATTTCGTGGCGGAATTGAACGCGCTATATCGGCGGCAGCCGGCGCTTTACGAGCGGGACAACGACGTCGACGGCTTTGACTGGGTGGACTTCCGCGATGTGGAATCGTCGGTGATTTCGTTCAACCGGAAGGCGAAGGATCCGCGGGACTGGTTGTTGGTGGTTTGTAACTTTACGCCGATGGTGCGGCGTGGGTACCGGATCGGGGTGCATGAGTTGGGGACCTACATTGAGGTCTTGAATTCGGATTCGCATCTGTTTGGTGGATCGAATGTGGGCAACCATGGTTGGGTACTGGCCGAGGAGGTTCCGCAGCATGAGCGGCCCTGTAGTGTGTCGCTGACGCTGCCTCCGTTGGGAGTGCTGGTGTTTAAGCGGACGTGACGCCGCCCGGCTGGAACCTGCTGCTGTTGTTGTTGTTTGCGGCGCAGCATAGTGGCATGGCGCGTCTGCGGGTGCGGCGGCGGACCTATGCGCTGGCTTCCTACGCAGTGGTGGGATTGGGCTGGGCGCTGTGGCGACCTATGCCGGACGTGCTTTGGCGGGCGCCGGGTTGGCTGTGGCCGCTGTGGGGCTTTAGTTTCGTTCTGTTGGTCTGGGCCGGGGCATCGTTGGGGGCTGGGGAGCTATTGGGATGGCGGGAGCCGGGGGCGCCGGAGTTTCGGGAGCCGTTTCTATACCGGTACTCTCGGCACCCGATCTATGTGGCGGTACTGGGAATCTTGTGGCTGCGGCCTGTGATGACGGAGGGCGGATTGCTGCTGTCGGCGACGCTGACCGTGTATGTGGTGGTGGGAATGTATTTCGAAGAACGGAAATTGGTGCGGGAGTTGGGCCCGGCGTATCGGGATTATCAGCGGCGCGTACGGCCGTTGCTTTAGACTCAACTTTAATGAAGCGCCGATCCTTCCTTGGAACCGTAGCCGCGGCGAGCGCCGCGCAAGCCGCCACGCCGAAGTTGATTAAGCCCAAGCGGCTGCAACCGGGGATGACCGTGGGGTTAGTGACGCCATCGACGTACGTGTCGGATCCGGACGAATTGCGGACGGCGGTGCGGACGATGGAGCATTTTGGATGCAAGGTGAAGATGGGCCAGTTCGTCAAGAAAAAGCTGGGCTATCTGGGCGGGACGATTGAGCAGCGTGCGGCGGATGTGAATGCGATGTTCGCCGACAAGGGCGTGGATGCGGTGTTCGCCATTCGGGGCGGGTACGGGAGCGCGCAGATTCTACCGGCTCTGGACTATGACCTGATTGCGAAGAATCCGAAGATTTTCATCGGGTACAGCGACATTACGGCGATGCATCTGGCAATTCACCAGAAGACGGGCCTGGTGACGTTTCATGGGCCGGTTCCGCTGTCGGCGTTTACGGACTATACGCAGAAGCACTACCGGAAGGCGTTGTTTGAGATGGGACCGATCGGGGCGTTGACCAATCCGGTGGAGGCGAATCCATTGCGGCCGAACCATACGCTGCGAACGGTGGTGGGCGGTAAGGCGAGCGGGGCCTTAACGGGCGGATGCCTGACTCTGCTGGCGACGACGATGGGCACGCCGTACGAGGTAGATACGCGCGGGAAGATTTTTTTCATTGAAGACGTAGGCGAGGAGCCGTACTCGATGGACCGCATGTTGACGCAGATGCGGTTGGCGGGCAAGTTGGAGCAGGCGGCTGGAATTGTGTTTGGCGAGTGTTCGCGGTGTACGCCGAAGGAGTATAAGCCGGGTTTTGATAATAATCTTTCGTTGGGCGAGGTGGTGGACGAAATACTCGGCAAGCTGAAGATCCCGGTGTTGGCGGGGTTGACGATTGGGCATACGGCGGACCAGTTAACGTTGCCGATGGGCGTTTTGGCGACGCTGGATGCGGACCTGGGAACGCTGACGATTTCGGAAGCGGCGACGTCGTAAGCGGACGGTCACGCGAGCCTGTTGCAAAACTCGGCGCGCCCTGTGGAAATCCCCCGATCCGCCGCCGGAATTGACCCCGGAGAGGACCAAAACCGCCACAGAATCGGGTTGGCGCCCCCGCTTGCCACGGCTGTCAAGACGATTTGCACGGAGTTTTGCACGTCGCTCCCACGAGCCACTTGCAAAACTTGCCCGGCCTGTGAAAACCAAGATATCTAATATCTATTTGAATAGAAATGAGTTACTGGTGGCATAATACCCTCGCCCCCACCCTTGGCCCCACCAGCGACCGCTCCGCCCTCTTCATCGCCGTCTGCGCCATGGTCCCCATCCGCCCCCTTGCTCCCCCACGGCCGCAGGCCCGGCCGGCCGAGCAAAGACCGGCTCGCCACCGCCCGCTTCTTCCTCGCCAAAAGCGTCTTCGGCTTGGCCCACACCCGCCAACTCCTCGACACCCTCAAAACCGACCACAGCCTTCGCCAGTTATGCGGCTGGGATCACCCCGGCCAACTCCCTCACGAATCCACCTTCTCCCGCGCCTTCGCCGGTTCGGCCACTCTCAACTCTCCACCGCCGCCCATGAAGCACTAATCCGCGCTACCCAATCCGAACGCCTGATCGGCCACATCGCCCGCGACGGTTCGGCCATTGAAGCCCGC
>JBBQRA010000260.1:0-7780 GCA_038215275.1 Bryobacterales bacterium
AGGCGCTAACGCCGATATCTTCAAAGGCGCGAGCCAACCTCAAGAACGTCATCTGGTTGGCGAGTGATGCGCCGAACCCAGCGAGCGCATCCAGATTAATGGCGGGCTTCGCTATGGGCGTCACCCCATTTGCCGTTAACGCTCCCCGCAGTACCATAACGTGAGCGATTTCGTCCTGGGCAAGCTCCTGGGCGCTACCGGCGCTTAATACAAGATTGTTGCCAAGATTTACCTGCCCATAGATGGTCGTGGTCGGTCCTGGAGTACCCGTTCCCGAGATCGGGACGCCGCGCGCCTGAAGGTTTTGCCCGGTCGTCGCGATGGCGTAGAATTCCGCTTCCAGATACTCAAGATTGAGCGCGAACTGAACGACATCCACCGCAGTGGGCGTCTGCGCCTGCGAAACGTTTTGAGACGCACCCAAAACGGCGCCCGCCACGGCCAACTTTTTCAGTAGGCTCCTCCGGTTGCGCTTGTCAGACAACACATCGTCGAAAATCTGATTCTTACTCATTTTGTTTCTCCTACGAAATTCTTGTTACCGCTACGTCTTTTGGCTAGGATCGCGAGTGCCGCTAAAGGCGCTATCGACAACCAAATCGTTGAGGGTTCCGGTATATCTGCGCCACTGCCGGTAGCCGCGGCCGCGATCGTGAATGCAAAATTCCCGGTTCGTTGGTTTCCATTCGAATCGACAAATGTTGTTCCCGAGCCGAAGTTCACCGTGAATCCGTCCGATAAGCCCGTCGCTGTCAGCGATTGGTTCAAGAGGAAATCGACAAGCGCTATGGTGTATCCTCCAGCGGCCAGATTGGAGCGCATCAAGCGCATATCACCCACGATTCCGGTGCTCGGGTCCACCGCGCCGAAGGGAATTCCGGCCGTCATAAAATTTCCCATCGAATTGAAAAGCAATAGATTGGGTTGAAATCCGCCCGCTGCATATGAGGTGGTTGTGACGGTCAAATTGTTGGCCGACGATAGGGTAAAATTCTGCAGAAGTACAGACCCCTGGTCCGGCAGAGTACCCATAATAGTTGCCGGAAAGGCGCCTGAATAGGTTTGTGTTATGGTCGCGCCAGAAGCATTTGTCGCAGCTATTCCGCTGATAGCGACAACTGCCCAGACGCTTAGCCTAGTTGAATTCATATGTCCTCCAGAGACGTATTTGTTGAATATCGTTAGTGACATATCCCCTGAATTGAATGTGAGTTTTTACGGCAATATAAGACATTAATCAGGAAATAAATGATGCTAGTCCAGCGCCAAGATCAGAATCCCCTACAGGTCCATCCCGGTCCGGCTGACTTTAACTCTAGCTGCGGCGATTTGGCTGGTCCCATTTACCCGGTTAGGAAGTAGGCCGTCGCACCAACATTCCCGCTATGGGGTAGATGCTGGAATGCTCTGTGTGTTTCGCACTTTCCGGGTCTAGTTCAGAAAACACGTTCTCGTAGCGCAGGCGCACGAACCGGCAGGCGTAGTCCATCCGCCCGGCTGGTAGAGTAATTCGCACTCGGTATCGGCATCTGTTTGCGGCGCTGTCTTCCATTCCGCTTGGCGCACGCACTCGACCAAACTGGGCGTGTTTCGCGCACAGATCACAAACCATGCGTCGAACTCCTCATAGGCCTCGACCACCTCCCGGCGGTAAATCCCAAATCGGCCCGGCCGCAGATTCGCTTCACGCCCCCGCGGCAGCGCCGCGGGTGTCGATGGCGACGATCTCCAGTTTCACATTGGGTTCCTCCAGGACCGTTGGCGCATGATCCGCATATTGGTCAGAAGCTGCCCGGCGATATGGCTATGCAGCCCATTCAAGAATCGCCAGAAGATTGATTGCACCGGCACCCTGCCGACTTCGAGACTGCCCGTCAAGATCGGGCCGCCAGTCTTGAAACGCAATTCATTCAGCCGCGGAAAGCCATTGTAAAGGCCCGGGCACCGAATATCGCGCCAAAGGACCACCAGCTTCCCTCCGGAAAATACAGCTTCCCTTCCGCCGGAGAAACCGCCAGCCACAGATGTAGCCGTTGTCGCGCCAGTCGTTCCAGGTCCGCGCCCGTGCCCGCCGTCTCCCGCCGCTAGTTCCCATCAACAAGACCACGGACACGCGGCATCCCATAGGCCAAGGGAATTCGATATTCCTGTTGTCCTCTCCAAATCTCATTCGGTCTGTCAGGCGCAGGCATCTCAGCGATTCCCTGACCGGCTCACGTTCGCTATCGCAACCGTAGATACGAGCGGGCAGGCGCCTAAGGCCACCGTCGAGTATGGTATGTCCCGTCGAACCACGCGCCCTCGTTGTCCCTCCCTCGCGGCGACGCAGTGCGCAGATTCTAGGGCGGCTTGGGTATCGGCGTTTTCGCTCCTTAAGACGAGTCTTCGAAATCGACATCCACCAGTTCGTCATCCTCGACCCGATTTGATTAGAACAGCGAAAATCGCAAGGGGTCGTTTGACGGATGTCAACCGGGAAAACGAGGAACGGGGCTTGCCTGGGACTACCAGCCTGCTCCTATGCGAATAACCCAAATACTTCCAATCACTTGCGCGCCGCGTCACCCAAAACGCCCCGTGTCGCTCGGCGCGTTCACAACTCGAAGAAATAATCCTAACCCCCATTTCCTCCAATCACTTACAGCCATTTCTCCCTACCCTTCCGATCCGTTTTCGCCCCCTCGTCTGCTACGTTCAAATCAAAGTGAGTTTGGCGCTCTCGCGAACGCCCCGTCTTCCCGGCGGGGCGTTCGCCTTTTTACGCCCTCATTTTTGCCCAGGAGAACCTCATGCCCAACCCACTCACCCTCGAAGAGAAAAAGGCCAAACGCGCCGCCACCAACCGCGCCAATGCCCAGAAAAGCACCGGCCCGCGCACCCCCGAAGGCAAAGCCCGCGCCCGTCACAACTCCGTCAAACACGGCCGCCGCTCCCAACTCACCGACTATTCAAACGGCGTCAATACCGTCCTCCTCCCCGGCGAAAACATGGGCGAGTACCTCCGCTCCATGGAAGCCTTAGTAGCCAAACTCGCCCCGCGCGACGAGGTCGAACTCGAACTCGTCCATCGCGTCGCCGCCAGCCAATGGGAGATCCGCCGCTTCCGCTGCATCCGTCTCGTTCTCCTCGAAGACCAGTTCCAGACCGTCGACGTCAAGATGAAGCATTGCGCCATCCCCGAATGCGGCGGCGCACTCTATCTCGCCCGGGCCTATCAGGTCTGCGCCGCACCCGGCGCCGGTCTCGCCGCCCTCCGGCAGGACCTCGCGGCTGCCGAACTGTCCATCGCCGCGGCCTATCGCGAACTCCGCCAGCTGCGAATCCTCGATCCCGTAGCCGGGCCGCCGGTGCCGTTCGAGGTTGATCGCAGCGTCCCGCAGAGAATCTACACGACCGCGCCAGAGCCCATGGAACCGGAACCGGAACCCGGCGAAAACCCACCCGCAACGAACCCACAAATCGTTTATAACACTACAACAGACCCCGCCGAAACCCCGCAAAACAACGACGAACGAAGCCAACCGGAGCCACTCGTCGCCCACGCCGGTTTCGGCTTCGCCATCGCCGAACGAACCCGCAAACTGCCGCAGCGAGCCGAACCCAAACCCAAAACGCGCACGGCCGGAGGAGCCGCCTGATCGCTGTGAGCCCCCAGGCGCCGGGAAATCGTTTCTGGGGTCGCTGCCGCTGCAAGTAACAACCATGAGCCGCGCAAAGGCTCCTCGATTCGCGATACACCGCCCATCGATTACGCCGAAAAAAGCAACAGCTCCCGCCGAAACCCCGCAAAACAACGACGAGCGAAGCCAGGCGGAGCTCTTCGTCGCCCACGCCGCCGGAGCAGCCGCCGAATCGTTGTGACCCCAAAATCGTTTCTGGGGCCGCAGCCGCAAGAACTTCCCTGAGCGGCGCAAGGGCGCCTCGAATCCCAGTCCAGCGCCTGTCGCTCAAGCGGGGTTCGGCCTCTTCGCCTCAACGCTACCAAACCGAGTCGGAACGTCTCTGCATCCTACAGCGCCGTCAGCGGTGGAGAGATCGTTCTGGAGCCGATAGAGCCACCATGACATCCCGATGCGGCGTGCCGGGCCGTCGAGGCCCGCCCCACCGCCAGAGAAGCCACCGAGCGCGTTACCATAAAATCCTTAATGTCACGCCACCTCGCCGTCTTCGTCTTCGCCGCAACCCTCGCGCAAGCCCAAACTGCCTCAGAGCTCGACTTCACTGCCGCCATCGGCGACCTCCGCGACATCTCTCAAGCCACCACACAACTCCTCATCGCCGAAGGCAATCGCTACCTCGCCAACCGGCCCTCGTTCAGCTCCGAAGCCCAGGTCCAAGCCCGCGCCGCCCAGGTCCGCCAGCAGATCCTCCGGAACATCGGCGGCCTCCCCGCCAAAACGCCCCTGAACGCCCGCACCGTTGCCACGCTCGACCGCGGCAAGTACCGTATCGAAAAGGTCATCTTCGAAAGCCAGCCCCGATTCTACGTCACCGCCAATCTATACATCCCCAACGGCGCCCCCGGCCCCTTCCCCGCCATCCTCTTCCCCCTCGGCCACGAGAACGGCGCCAAGGCCCACGACGCCTGGCAATACGTCCTCGGCTCCTTCGCTTCCAAAGGCTTCGTCGCCCTCGCCTGGGACCCCGCCGGCCAAGGCGAACGCTACCAGTTCTGGGATACCGACCTGCGCGCCTCCAAGCTCGTCCAGTCCACCACCGAGCATTCCGTCCTCGGCATCCAGGCCCTCCTCGTCGGCGACAACATGGCCCGCTATATGATCCACGACGGCATTCGAGCCCTGGACTACCTCGTCAGCCGCCCGGAAGTCGATCCCAACCGCGTCGGCGTCACCGGCAACTCCGGCGGCGGCATGATGACCGCCTATCTCGCCGCGGTAGACGACCGCCTCAAGGTCGCCGCCCCCAGTTGCTACATCACCTCCTGGAAGTCCCTCATGACCCAACTCGGCCCCCAGGATGCCGAACAGAACCTGCCCCCCTGGCTCAGCGCCGGCTACGACTTCCCCGATCTGATCTACGCCTTTGGCCTCAAGCCCTACCTCGTCCTGTCCGCCATCCGTGACTTCTTCCCCATCGGCGGAGCCCGCTCCACCGTCGCCGAAGCCAAGCGAGTCTATGACCAGTTCGGGCAGGGCCAGAAGATCAGCATGGTCGACGCCGACGACGGCCACGGCTATACCAAGCCCCGCCGCCTCGCCGCCTACGCCTGGTTCTCCCGCTGGCTTGCCAACCGGGAAGACGACGGCGTCGAGCCCGATATTCAACTCCTCACCGAAGAGGAACTCTGGTGTACCCGCACCGGCCAAGTGCTCACCTCCCTCGGAGGGGAAAGCGTCCACAATCTCAACAAAGCCCGCTCCCTCGCCCTCCGCCGTCCCACGCTCCCCGCCGCTGAGCTCATCGCCAAAGCCCGCGAGCTCACCCACTACACACCCAACAATCGTCCGCCGGTTGTCTCCGCCTATGGCGTCCTGACTCGCCCCGGCTACCGCGTCCAAAAGCTCACTTACGAGTCCGAACCCGGCATCCAAATTCCGGCCGTCCTCGCTATCCCCGACGCGCCCAAGGCTGGCGCCCCCGCAGTCGTCCTCGCCAACTGCGCCGGCAAGTCCGCCTCCGCCGCCCGCCTCGACGAACTCGTCAAAGCTGGTTCCATCGTCCTTGCCATCGATATCCGCGGCTGCGGCGAACTCGCCGTCCCCACTCCCCGCGGCCCCAATCCCTGGTACGGCGACTATCGCAACACCACCGCCGCCCTTCTCTTAGGCCGTAGCATGCTCGGCATGAGGGTCCTTGACATCACCGCTGGCATCGACCTCCTCAACGCCCGCACCGGCCTCGGAGTCGACAAGGTCACCGCCATCGGCATCGGCCCCGCCGCCATGCCAACGCTCTTCGCGACGGCCTTCGACGCCCGGATAGCCGCCGTCGAACTCGACGGACTCCTGCAGTCGTATCAGTCCGTGGTCGACTCCACCTTGCACCGCCGCGCCTACGAACACGTCCTCCCCGGCGTCCTCCAGCACTTCGAAGTCGCCGGCCTCGTCAAAGCCATAGCACCCCGTACCGTCAGAGTGGTCCGCTACATCGACCCGTTAGGCGAAACCGTCAAGCCGTAGCTTCCAGCATCCGTCGCGTCAGCGGATCCTCCTCGCCGCCATAGAACTGCGCCAAGGCCTCTCCGAACACCCCGGGCTCCGCTGCCGATGCCCCAAACAGCGTCAGCGAGCTCCGGAACTTCATCGCATCAACCGCTCCAAGTATCGATACCGCCGTCCGCCCCTCATGTGCAGCTACGGTCTCCACGCCCTCCCGCAGGCGAGGCCCCAATACCGGGTGCGCTAGGTACGCCCGGGCTTCGTCGATGCCCGCGATTCCGTATCTCTCCGACATTCCACTCAACCCCAATCCGCGCAACTGCGGAAACACGAACCAGATCCAATGGCCCGTCTTTCTGCCTCTCCGTAGCTCCTCCAGAAGCTCCTCCCATGGTGCTTCTTCCTGCGCTGCCACGAACCGCTCCAGGTCATCCACAGCAACCACCCTTCGCCTTCTTCTGCTCCGGCGGCACATCGTTCGCCGGATTCTCGGGAAAGAACCCACTTGGCTTCAGCAGAAATCCGATATACGCCGTCGGCATCACGGGATAATCCTCCGGCCGTGGAATATGGGTGTGGCCGAACGTGTACCAGAAGACGAGGTCCGTCTCCGCCACCGGACGGTCCGCCGCTGTCCACTTCACGAGCCCATCCCCACCACCGCTTTGGTTCGGATAGTCCCCCGCCGCGTACCGCTCCTCGTCCCGGTGTGGAGTCACCCAAACATGGTGATCGACGAACCCCGCCCGCTTCCGCCACCAAGCCTCCGGCGAAGCCATCGGGAACGAGTTGTCTCCCGGCAGGAACTTGTATCCCACCGGTTCGCCCACGGCGTTCTTCACCGCCGGATTCACAATCCGCCAGGTCCGCGCTGTCTCGAGCTTCAAATGGCCCAGCGCCGCCTGCTCCGTCTCCAGGCGCGTCGCCTTTGCCCGGAATGCATTGGAATACGGGTTCTCCGGCCCCGCCGCATCGGCCACGACGTCCACCCGTTCCACGGTGTTCTCCACGCCATCCAGATCGAAGTCAAGCCGGACATTGAAAAAGTGCTGATGGTTCGGCGCGTACAGTTGCGGAGCGATCATTGCCCCGTAAGGAGGCTTCTCGCCCTCCCGCGTCGCGCCGAGCGAAAGGATCCCCGTCAGCTTAATTTCGAACTGGATATTCCCGTCCTGGTAGAAATACCAGAAGAACCCATACTCGTAGTTCTCCACTGTCGAAACCGACGACACCACCAAACGCCGTGACCGCCGCACCTCCGGCGCATGCGGCAACCGGCGGTCTGTATGCTTCCACAGGATTCCAAAATCTTCCTCGTGGATGCAGATCGCGTTCGGAATCGTCAGCGCCCGTCCCCGGCTATCGCAGAGGTGTCCGTCGAGATACTCGATGTGTCCCAGGCAATCGCACCCCAGCACCAGGCTGTTCGCGCACATCCCCATGCCGTACTCGCCGACGTCGAAGGCGTTCTTCCGCGCCTGCTGCGGACTCGAGTCGCCGTACGGCACCACCATCTCTGTCAGAGAAGCCCGGTAGAGAATGCTCCGGTCCGCGTACCGGATATGGTGCAGCGTCAACCCCTCGCGCGCATTGAAGCCGATGACGAATTTCCACTTCTGCCACTCCATCTGGTGCCCGGTCAGCCGGAAACTGGGCCCCTC
>JBBQRA010000261.1:0-7746 GCA_038215275.1 Bryobacterales bacterium
GCAGCTGGATCGCAACCGGGCGGCACTTCAAACGATCAATGATGGTTTCGATCGAGTGATAGAAATCCGCGCCAACCCGGTCCATCTTGTTGATAAAGCAGATACGGGGAACACTGTACTTGTCAGCCTGCCGCCAAACAGTCTCGGACTGAGGCTGCACACCAGCCACGGCGTCGAACACGGCGCAGGCCCCGTCCAGAACGCGAAGCGAACGCTCCACCTCGGCCGTGAAGTCCACGTGGCCCGGGGTGTCGATGATGTTGATCTGAATATCACGCCAGCTACAGGTGGTCGCGGCAGAGGTGATTGTAATACCACGCTCCTGCTCCTGCTCCATCCAGTCCATGGTAGCGGTGCCTTCATGAACTTCACCGATCTTGTAAGTACGACCGGTGTAATACAGAATCCGCTCAGTTGTCGTGGTCTTACCGGCATCAATGTGGGCCATGATGCCGATGTTGCGCATTTTATGAAGTGGTACAGTCCGAGCCATAATTGGGTTTGGTATTTAAGGGCTGTCTTCTTTAGTTACCAGCGATAGTGCGCGAAGGCCTTGTTGGCCTCAGCCATACGGTGGACATCGTCTTTCTTCTTGATCGCGCCGCCCCGGAGGTTCGCTGCATCGAGCAGTTCACCAGCCAGGCGCTCCGGCATTCCCTTTTCAGGACGGTTCCGAGCATTCAACACGATCCAGCGGATTGCCAACGACGTGCGGCGATTCTGAGGTACCTCAATCGGCACTTGGTAGTTCGCACCACCAACGCGTCGGGTTTTCACCTCGAGCATGGGCTTGGCGTTTTCCACGGCCTTCTTGAACATCTTCAAAGCGTCTTCGCCCGAGCGCTCAGCCACCTTATTCATCGCGGCGTAAAAGACTTTTTGTGCAACAGTCTTCTTGCCGTCCCACATCAGGGAGTTGACAAATTTCTCAGCCAACGTCGAACCGAAAACCGGATCGGGCTGCACTTCGCGAATTTCCGCACTTCTTCTACGCGGCATAAATCCTCAAATCCTCAAAAGTTACGACTTCGGGCGCTTGGCGCCATATTTCGAACGGCTCTGCTTCCGATTGGCAACGCCAGCCGCGTCCAGAGTTCCCCGCACCACGTGATACCGAACGCCCGGCAGGTCCTTCACACGACCGCCGCGGATCAGCACAATCGAGTGCTCCTGCAGGTTGTGACCCACGCCAGGGATATAGGTGGTAACTTCGATTCCGTTGGTCAAGCGCACACGCGCGACCTTCCGTAGCGCCGAATTCGGCTTCTTCGGCGTAGTGGTGTATACACGGGTGCAAACTCCGCGCTTTTGCGGGCAAGCCTGCAGAGCCGGGCTAGCCGTCTTGTAACGAATCGCAATACGACCCTTACGCACGAGCTGGTTGAACGTAGGCACGAATACCCTCTCTCCGTAAAACTATAAAATCTTTGGTTTTAGGCGTCTGAATTCTCTCGGTCAAACAATATCCGGCGGGGAGCCTTCAAATTGCAGCCACAGAACTCTTTTTGTGATGACGGTCGGAATGTAGGAGACCGTATGATAATGCGGAGATGATCTTGGGACTCGCCCATGCCCCTTCGAAGCTCTAAGTCTTGAAGGAACCTCGGGGCGGGCTCTCAACCGGACTTCAACTGTTCAAACAGTTTCCCGTCGAACCACCAGAGCATTGCGCCCCAGTTCAGTGTGAAGTGGTAGTCGAAAGCAGATACAGGGAACCGCTAACTGCAAACCTTACAAGTGTAGCGAGACAGACACAGTCTGTCAACTCGACAGAAAACTTCCGTCGGCCGCATCGCGACACCTCCACAGAGTATCACATCGTTTGCGCTGCCCGCCACATTTATCTAGGGAAAATAGCGAAGGCTTACGCCAGCCGGACTTTCCGCGCCGCCGACTTGCACCGTCACCGCGATTGCCTCTCCCGGGACCCCTTCCGGCACTCGAGCATTCACCTGCATTACGCCAGCGATCAACCCCGGCGCGCCCCCCGCATATAGGACAGCGGCTTCCCGCCCGGCCATCAGTACCCGCACCGGCAAAACCGGACGGGGCAAGGTCTCGCTGACCGCCCATCCGTCCCTGGACACGGGTTGCAGCATACATTCCCCTGTAACGTAGATAAAGATCGCAGGCGCGCTTTCCGCCACCGCCATCTGCACCGAAGGGCCCTCCAGGCCATTCGCTTCCAAGGCTACCGGCACGGCCCTCTTCCCGCTGATACCGTATGGCACGATAGCACTCAACTGGCCCGAAGTAACGGCGCCGCCACCCCGTCCACCAGCAGGCGCGTGCCTGCCGGTCGCGTCGGCACCTGACCGCTCCCATCTAAACTGGGCCATCAGCGGCCCGCAGGCCAGGGCAAGCGCAAGGAAAAATCGCATAGGCTCTGCCCCCGCCGACCACCGCTTACTTACCGACGCGCCCTCGTAGTAACATCGCTTTCGCAACCCCTTCGGTAGTCTCGGTCCAACCCAGGATCACGCGGTTGGACAATCCCAATGCCACTGTCGGATAAGTCAGGTTCCCCTTCCCCTCGGCGGCCTTCGTCAATGGCGACATCGCTCCATCCGAGCGTACTTCGCGGTACCAGACGCTCATCTTCCCCCACCCGCCTTTCACCTTCGCGTCCCGCGCCTGAAAGGTGATTCCAATCCGGTCTTCCCCGAGCGCAATCTGCGGATGCGTCGGGTCAGTCGTACCCCTCGAGATCTTCTGACGACGAGCGAACGTCTTCCCTCCATCACTCGAAACCGCCAAATAGATCGAAGGATCCGCCGCCCCTTCACTAAACCACGTCACATACACCTTTCCGTTTAGCGTGGCCATCGCCGGCCCCACGTGCGGACAGCCCTTGATCCGCCATCCATCCCGGAACACCGGCTTGCCAGTCTCCCAGGTGTCCCCCTGATCCGTCGACGAAGCGAAGTAGATATCCCGAATATCCCCAGCCTCCACCTGCCGCCAGGCCAGCAGGACCTTGCCCTCGACGAAGCCGAACGAGACGCGGCAGCAAGGACAGACTTTCCGCGCCACCCGGATGTTTTTCGAAAACGTCTTTCCCCCATCCGTCGACTTCGTCAAATAGATTGACGTCGTCCCGCCCGTCGCCCCCTCCGTCGCCGAGCGCCCATCCCGCCCGTCCAGCCACGCCGCGTAGATCGTCCCATCCGGTCCCACCGCTGCCGATTGGAACGAGTGCGACACCGGCAGTCCGTCATCATTCAGGATCTTCGACGGCGACCACACCGTCCGCATCGTCCCGGCCGACGAGAAGCGAATTACGCTCCCGCCCGGATGCTCGGGATCCTTCGCCCCCCACACGGCGTACATCGTCGACTCGTCCGGCGATGTCAGCAACTGCGGCGAATTCTCCCCGTGATCGCTCACCTCCCCCGCCACTTCGTTCACCCTCATCTGCTCGGCAAAGCTGTCGCCCAGGTCGTTCGAGGATTGGAAGATCAGGTCCGCTCCGCCATTGGTCAGCGGCGCCGTGCTCACCATCATCAATCCGTGCGCCCGTCTGGCATAGAACTTCGGACTCTTCGATAGGCCCAGCGCATGCGCCTCCGGCTCGAACACGGCCGCAGGCGCGCCCGCCGGATCCAGCTTCGTATTCGCCCCCAGCGCCATCCCCGGCATCGCCAGCAACAGAGAACGTCGATTCATCATAAGATCTCCTTAAAACGACAACCGCAGCGCCAATTGATGCTGCCGTGCTTCGCCCGCGGTCAGGGCATTGCCAAAGTTCGCCGAACTCAAAACACCATCCGGCAGATCGTAGTTCACCGTGTTGGTTAGGTTGTAGGACTCGGCCCGAAACTGCAGCTTCCACCGCTCCGTCAACGAAAACGTCTTGAACAAGGAGACGTTCACCTGCCGGAGCGTATCGGCACGCTCCGTGTTCCGGCCAATCGTGCCCACCGTCCGCGCGGCCGGCGTCAACATCGCCCGCGTCACCCCCGGCGCGAATTCAATCGCCCGGCGCTGGTCAGCCCCATTCCGCACCAGCGTCCCCGGCAGGTCCAGCAGGCGGTTGTTGTTATTGCCCACCAGATTGTCCGTCCCCGAATACAGCGTAAAAGGACGGCCACTATTCATCGTGACAATTCCCTGCACGCTCCACCCACCCAGCAGCAGGCTCTTCTGCTTCCAGGGCAGATCGTACGTGAACGAAAGGTTCGCCAGATGCCGCACGTCAAAGTCGCCCGGTCCATAGTTCAACCGCGTGTTCCGCTCATCCAGCGCCAGAATGTCACGGGCCAGGTTCTGATTCCCGCTGGGTATATCGCTCACCGTATCCAGCGCCTTCGAGAACGTGTAGTTACCCCGTACCGTCATCCCATTCCGCTGCCAGCCCAAGCTGGTCTGGAGCCCATGGTAGTTCGACCGCGCATTCGTATCGAGCAGATTCACCACGCCCACCGTCGGGTCCGGGCGCAGGTTCTGCGCCAAGCCGTCGCCGCCATTGGGCCGCAGCGTCTGCGGCAACCGCAGCCCGATCGTGCCAATGTAACCCACGCTCCACGTCGTCCGAGGGTTAAAAAGCTCCCGCTCATAGTTCAGCGTCACATGCTGCGAGTACGGATTCCGCATGTTGGAATTCGGCCGCACCAACCCGCTCGGAATCCCCGCCACCGCGCCGTCCAGCAGATTCGGAAACCGCGGCGCGGCATTCGCCAACGATTGAATCAGCGGCGGATTGAATCGGGTGAGCCCAACAAACACCAACTCCAGAACGTTGTAGTAAATCCCATACCCGCCCCGCACCACGCTCTTGCCGCTCCGGTCTGCCTTCCAGGCAAAGCCAAATCGCGGTGCCACGTTGTTCGGGTCGCTGTTGAAGCGATACTGTTCCCCAATCAACCCGTTCACCTCCCGGGGCACGCTGTTGTACTCATAGCGGACCCCGAGATTCAAAGTGAGCCGCGAATGAATCTGCCAGTCGTCCTGGAAGTAGGTATTGAACTCCGACGCCCGCAGCCCAATGTACGGCTGCCCCACGTTGCGCGTATACGCCGCCGGCCGTCCCGCCAAAAAGTCAGCGACATTGTTGAATCGCAGCGACCCGTTAAACTGCGAGTTAATTACGCCATTGTTCAACTGTAGCCGCCGCAGCGCCGCACCCATCTTGAGCGAATGCCGGCCCTTCACCACCGTCAAATCGTTCGTGTACTGAAAGTTATTCTGAAACGTCTTCCTGCCTAGGAAGCTCTGGTAGCCCAACGAAGTCAGCCCGTTTACTGTCAAAAACCCGAGTTGCCCATTCACCGCCGGATCCCCCAGAAACACGTCCTCCTTGAACGTGTCCAGAATCCGGAACCGCGTATAGTTGAACCGCGCTTCGTTCACCACGTTCGCTTTTGGCGTCCAGAGGTGATGCAGCGAATGCCCCTGCGACCCGGTCCCGACGTTAGACTCGCTCAACGCCGCGCCGCCCTTGTTCACATTGTCCGAAGTCAGATACGTCGACCGCGCAAACAACCTCTGCGTCTCCGTCACATTAACGTCCGCCCGCACCAGGAACGTCTGCATAAATCCGCCCTGCGGCAGGTTTCCGCGAAACAGATTCGTGCCCGGTAGATTCGGCGCCGGATACCGGGCCACCAGCGGCCGTACCGCCGCCACCGCCTGCGCCCGCTGTTCCGGCCGCAACGTTTGAATCGTCGTAGCCGTGGACTGCACCCGGTTGAATCCTTCCCAGTTCCCAAAGATGAACGCCTTGTCCTTCTTGATTGGCCCCCCGGCCTGCCCACCAAAGAAGTTGTATTTCAGCGGTGGCTTCGTAATGTCAAATGCGTTCCGCGCCGCCAGCGCCTCATTGCGCCAGTACTCGTACAAGGCCCCGTGCCAATCGTTCCCGCCCTTCTTCGTCACCAAACTGATGATCGACCCGTTCTGCCGCCCGTACTCAGCCTTAAAGTTGTGCGTCAGCACCTGCATCCCCTCAATCGATTCCGAGGGAATCAACTGCTCGCTCACCCCGCGGCCCATCATCAGACCACCTTCAATCTCGTTGTAATCGTTGGAATCAATCAGGTAGTTATTGTTCCGGTTCCGCGCCCCCGCC
This sequence comes from Bryobacterales bacterium, assembly GCA_038215275.1. Lineage (GTDB taxonomy): Bacteria > Acidobacteriota > Terriglobia > Bryobacterales > Bryobacteraceae. Next base: position 6,068 of record JBBQRA010000261.1, read on the forward strand.
ACCGCAAACGGCCGGTGCGCCGCCGTCGAAGGCGTCACCGCCGGCGTCAACCGCGCCTGCGTCCGGAAACTCCGCCCCTCGCCCGACATCGCCATAGGCAAATCCGCCATCTGCAACTGGCCGAAGTTCTTCCCTTCCCCCGAGCTCTCCACCGTCAACCCGCTCACGGCTTCGGCCGACACGGTCACTTCCTGCCTTGTCGACTCCGGCTGCAGCACCGCCCGCAGGTCGCGCGTCTGCCCCACCACCAGCCCCATACTGGTAAACGTGAACTTGGCGAACCCAGCCGCCGTCACCTCCACCGAATACTCGCCCGGCGGCAGCGCGCGCACACGAAACCCGCCTTCCCCGCCCGACTCCGTTCGCGTCTCGGCGTTCGTCGTCCGCGAAAGCACCCTCACGATGGCCTTCGACACAGGTAATCCCTGCCCATCCACCACCGTTCCCATCAAATTCGAACTAATGCTCTGCGCGGCTAATAAGCCAGCGCACGCAAGACCACTCGCAAGTAGTCGCATCATGGATTTCTCCCTTACGTTTTCAGATTTAAAAAGACACTTCCGCCCCGCTTACGCCACGGGAGGAGGTCGTTGAAAACGGGCTGGAGAATAGCCCGGGGTCGGACGCGTCCGCGGCGCCGGAGCTTCAATCGGCTCCACCGCAACGGCCACCGGCAGCGGCTGCACCTGCGGCAGCTCCACCGAAAATCGAACCGACATCTGTACCGACGGCACCGCGCAGCAAGACTTGCTGCCGCACGAATTTTCCGAGCGAATCACCGGATCTTTGCTCTGCCGCTTGCAGCAGCTATGGCCGTTTGCCTTCCGCCGGCAACACTCCATGCCCTGCATGCTCGGGCCGGACCACATCGCCGCCAAGGGCATCGCCTGCATCACCAGAAACAACACCAGCACCACGCTGCCGCAGCAGCGTCGTCCCATCGTGCTGAGAGTCGGGCTCGCCGTCACTGATTCGAGGGTATCATAGGGCCAGAAATCTTGAATGGAGAACTCCATGACCCGCCGCCACCTCCTCGCCACCCTCCCCGCCGCCGCCCTCGCGGCCTCCCCTTCTCGCATCCGCCTCGGCGGCCCCATCTTCCTCAAGTCCACCGACCCCGTCGAACTCGCCCGCGAGCACAAGCGCCTCGGCTACGCTGCCGCCTACTGCCCCAACGTCCCCATCGCCGAAGCCGCCCGCGTCGAAACGGCCTTCGCCGCTGAAGACGTGATCATCGCTGAAGTCGGCGCCTGGAAAAACATGCTCGACCCCGACCCCGCCGCCCGCGCCGCCAACTTGGCCTACGTCCAGGAGCGCCTCGCCCTCGCCGAAGCCGTCGGCGCCCGTTGCTGCGTCGACATCGCCGGCTCCTTCAATCCCAAAGTCTGGTACGGCCCCCACAAAGGCAACTTCTCCCCCCGCTTCTACGAAGCCACCGTCGAGAACGTCCGCAAGATCCTCGACGCCGTCAAACCCAAGCGCACCAAGTTCGCCCTCGAAATCATGGGGTGGTCCGCCCCCGACTCCGCCGCCTCCTACCTCAAGCTGATTAAAGCCATCGACCGCCCCGCCTTCGCCGTCCATATCGATGTGTGCAACGCGGTCAACAGTCCGGCGCTCTTCTATAACAACGCCGCCCTCACTGAAGACCTCTTCAAACAGCTCAGCCGCTGGATCGT
>JBBQRA010000262.1:0-7745 GCA_038215275.1 Bryobacterales bacterium
ATGCTCGATTCGTCTTCGGCTCCCATCAGGCTGCCCGTGGCAATTTGAACTTGCCAACTCCAGGTATTAAGGGAGTTTGCTGTGGACGCACCGAGGGAGGTGGATCCGGTGCAAAGGAAGCCGCTGCCCGCACCGCTGCAACCGTTGGCATTCAGACCTCCGGAGACCGTATTCCAGGTTGAGCCAGCACTCAATGACTCAGGGGCCGAGAGGAGAGAAAACGAGATCAGCGAAGAGGCGATCTTCGGGGCGACAGCGTTGATGAATAGGCCGCCGCCGGTGTAGGCGGTGGTGTCCACCGTGAGAAAGAGGTTGAGAGTGTCGACGCCACCAGCTGACGAGATCACGCTATAAGAAAGGTCGTAGACTCCGCCTTGGCAAGTCCCGCAGTCCGGGCCGATGGTGCCCGCTGCGAGCGTGGCCGGCATCAGCGCAATGATGCCAAGAAAAAATGAGTTTGAGAGAAGTTTCATTTCTCGATTCTGCTGCGCGAGGCCGATTGATTGAACCACCCGGATGGTATAGGTTTCGTACTTAGAGTTCCAGCCGATTGCGTAAACTGGAGTACTATGCTCGATGAGTTTGCGCAGCGCATCCGTCAGTTGCGGACAGCGCGGGACTGGTCGCTCGACGATCTGGCGCGAGCGAGCGGGGTGAGCCGGTCGATGATCAGCCAGATAGAGCGGGGAAAAGCGAACCCGACGCTGGCAGTGACGTTGCGGATGGCGCAGGGGCTTGGGTTGTCGCTAAGTGAACTAGTGGAGGCGCCGGGGCAAGCGTCGAGCATTGCGGTGATCCGGGCGGATGACCGGGCGCATAACTACCGCCGGGATGATGAGGTGCAGATCCGGACGCTGTCTCCGTTGGAGATGGAGAAGGACGTGGAGTTGTACGAGGTGAAGTTGGGAGTGGGGGGCGCGCTGCGGTCGGCGGCTCACTTTGCGGGGACACGGGAGTTTTTGCAGGTGGAGGCGGGTCGGGTGCAGGTGGAGAGCGGGGGCGACGTGGAGACGCTGGGGAAGCGCGATTCAGCGAGCTACCGCGCCGACTTGCCACACGCGATTGTGAACGTGGGCAAGATGCCGGCGACGGTGATGCTGGTGGTGGTTTACCGCTAGTTATTTTCGGGATGGCCTTGGGGCCAGGTGGTATCGAGGACGGGAGCGAAGTCGGCTCGGACGGCGGCGAGGAGTTCGAGATCGAGCGGATCTTCAAGGGCTGAGAGCGAGTTCTCGAGTTCGGCTACGGTGGCCATGCCGGAGATGGTGCTGGCGATGGCCGGGTTGGCGAGCGACTGTTGGAGCGAAAGCTTGGCTAGGCTGACGCCTTTCGCACTCCACTTGGCGACGACCTGAGCGACGAAGTCTTTGAGCGCGGCCGGGGCGGGGTGCCAGGGCTGGGGCCCCTTCTCCGAGAGCATGCCGAGGGCAACCGGGGAGGCGTTGAGGACCTTGATGCCGCGGGGTTGCGTGAGCGGGAAGAGCTTGGTGAGGGTGGTATCGAAGAGGGTGTAGTGGACGTAGCTGATGATGGTGTCGAGCGGGTATTGGGGGATGATGGTCTCGAAAATCTTAAGGGGGAGGCCGGTGACGCCGATGGCGCGGGCCTTGCCGGATTGCTTGATCTTCTCAAGGGCTGGAAGGGATTCTTCGATGATCTGGGTGAGCGAGCCAAACTCGATGTCGTGGATCTGGAAGATGTCGACGTATTCGAGGCCGAGGCGGGAGAGGCTTTCGTCGATGCTGCGCGTGAGCCGGGAGGCCGAGAAATCGAAGTCCGCCATGTCGTAGCGGCCGCACTTGGTGGCGAGGAGGAAGCGATCGCGGTTGACGCCGGCGAGGCCTTTGCCGATCACTGTTTCCGACTGCGTGACGCCGTAGTAGGGCGAGGTGTCGATGAGATTGATGCCGCGGTCGATGGCGGTATGGATGAGGCGGATGGCGTCGGCGTCGGTGAGGCTGCCGTATTGGCCGCCGAGTTGGGCGCCGCCCAGGCTGAGTTTGGGAAGGTTCATGATCGTGTTAACGGACCCAGTCCATGATGCCGGTATGGGGCAGGGGCGGGGTATGGGCTTCGCGGATGGACGAGGCCATGCGGCGGGCAATGCGGGGATTGCGTTTGGCGAGGTCGTTCGTTTCGGCTTCGTCGTTGGCGAGGTCGTAGAGTTCGACGGGTTGGCCGGGCTTGGGCATGAAGGCCTTCCACTTGCCGAAGCGGACGGCGGCGCCTTGGGATGTGAGGACCTGGGTCTTGGCGTTGTAGATGTAGTGCTCCCAGTGGAGAGTCCGACTCGGGCCGGGCTTACCGGCGAAGAGGGGGAGGAGCGAGGCGCCGTCGACCTTAGGGGCGCGGGCGCCGGCCACGTCGGCGAAGGTGGGGAAGAGATCGGCGAAATAGATGGGGCTGTTGTTTTCGCTGCCGGGGGCGATGCGACCGGGCCAGCGGGCGAGGAAAGGGACGCGGATACCTCCTTCGTACAGCGTCCCTTTCTGGCCGCGGAGGAGGGCGCCGGAGGGGGCACGCATGGAGTCGAAGAAGCCGGTGGAGTGACCCTCGGCGGTGACGCCGCCGTTGTCGGAGGCGAATAAAACGAGGGTATTCTGTGCGACGCCCATTTCCTTGAGCGTGGCGAGGATGCGGCCGGTGTAGGTATCGCCCTGAGTGACCATGGCGGCGTAGGCCTTTTCTTTTTCGGGCCAATCGGTGGCTTCGTATGGCGCGAGGGTGGGCGTTTCGTAGCGGCCGTGGGGGACGGTGTAAGTGGCGTAGAGGAAGAAAGGTTTTCCCTTCTGCTGTTTGAGCCAGGCGATGGACTTGTCAGCGATACGGTCGGCGCTGTAGACGTTCTTGCCGAGAACATCGCGTTGGTCGTTCTCCCAGAGGAATTCGGGGAAGTACGTATGGGCGTGGACCTGATGGAGGTAGCCGTAGAAGTGGTCGAAGCCATGTTTGGAGGGGACGCCGGTAGAACCAGCGTCGCCGAGGCCCCACTTGCCGAAGCCGCCGGTGGTGTACCCGGCCTGCTGAAGGACCTTCGCGATGGTGAGAGTATCGGCCGGGAGCGGGGAGGTGCCGGCGTTGGCGCGGATGGGGGCGTGGCCTCCGTGCAGGCCGGTCATCAGGACACTGCGGCAGGGGGCGCAGACGGAGGCTCCGGCGTAGGCGTGGGGGAAGCGCATGCCGTCGCGGGCGAGCGAATCGATGTTCGGAGTTTTGATCCGCTTTTGGCCGTAGCAGCCGATGTCGGCGTAGCCGAGGTCATCCAGCAGGATGAAGACGATGTTGGGGCGGGGCTGGCTTTGCAACAGCCCCGCGAGGAAGGATCGACGACTAAGAGCAGCCACTCGTACCACCGCAGTTTTCACATTTGAAACAGGCGCCGTTGCGGGTCATGAGCCCGCCGCACTCGGAGCAGAGCGGGGCGTCGGTAGCGATGTTATCAAAGCGGAGGGATTGCTGCGGTTGAACTTCGGTTGGCTTCAACTGGAGCGTGTTACCGGCTTCGGTGATTTTGTAATCCGGGTGGAGGAACTTGGCGCCCATCCAGCGGAAGATGTAGTCCATGAGCGACTTGGCGTACGGGATCTCCTTGTTGCCGGTCCAGCCGCTGGGTTCGAAGCGGACGTGACTGTACTTGTCGACGAGGAACTGCAGCGGGACTCCGTATTGGAGGCAGAAGCTGATGGACGTGGCGAAGCTATCCATGAGGCCGGAGATGGTGGATCCTTCCTTCGACATGGTGATGAAGAGTTCGCCGGGGGTGCCGTCCTCGAAGAGGCCAACGGTGATGTAGCCTTCGTGGCCGGCGATGGAGAACTTGTGCGTGAGGGACTGGCGCTCATCCGGCAGTTTGCGGCGCAGCGGGCGGTACACAATCTTCTCGACGGTTTTGACTTCGACCGGCTCCGCTTTGACCTTGGCCGGGCCCTGCGAGGTGGACATGGGCTGGGAGCGCTTGCAGTTATCGCGATAGATGGCGACGGCCTTGAGTCCGATGCGCCAGCTTTCGATATAGGCGTCCATGATGTCTTCGACAGTCGCCTCTTCGGGCATGTTGATGGTCTTCGAGATGGCGCCGGAGATGAAGGGCTGGACGGCGGCCATCATGCGGACGTGGCCCATGTGATGGATGAAACGGGTACCGTTTTGCGGACGGAAGCTGCAATCGAAAACCGGGAGATGCTCGGGTTTCAGGAACGGCGCGCCTTCGATGGTGCCGGTTTGATCGATGTGTTCGACGATGGCGTCGGCCTGGGCGGGCCGGTAGCCGAGGCGGAGGAGGGCCGCGGGCACGGTCTGATTGACGATCTTAATGACGCCGCCGCCGACCAGTTTCTTGTACTTGACGAGGGCGAGGTCGGGCTCGATGCCGGTGGTGTCGCAGTCCATCATGAAGCCGATAGTGCCGGTGGGGGCGATGACGGTGGTTTGGGCGTTGCGGTAGCCGTAGGCGCGGCCGGTTTCGTAAGCCGCGTTCCAGCAGGCGGCGGCGGCTTCGCGGAGATAGGCGGGGACGGCATCGGGGGCGATGGCGTCGACGGAGTCGCGGTGCATGGCGATGACGTCGAGGAAGCTGGCCTCGTTGCCGGTGTAGCCGGGGAAGGGGCCGACGGCGGCTGCGAGGCGGGCGCTGGTGAGATAGGCCTGGCCGCACATGATGCCGGTGATGGCGGCGGCCATGGCGCGGCCGTTATTGGAATCGTAGGGCAGGCCGAGGGCCATGAGCGTGGCGCCGATGTTGGCGAAGCCGAGGCCAAGGGGGCGGAAATCGTGCGAGTTCTTGGCCACCTTTTCGGTGGGGTAACTGGCGTTGTCGACCAGGATTTCCTGGGCAATGATCAGCGTCTCGACAGCATGGCGGAAGGCTTCGACGTCAAAGGCGCCATCGGCCTGGAGGAACTTCATCAGGTTGATGGAAGACAAGTTACAGGCCGAGTCGTCGAGGAACATGTACTCGGCGCACGGGTTCGAGGCGTTAATGCGATCGGTGGCTTTGCATGTGTGCCAGCGGTTGATGGTCGTATCGTATTGGAGGCCTGGGTCGCCGCACTGGTGGGTGGCTTCGGCGATAGAGCGGAGGAGGTCGCGGGCTTTCCAGCGCTTGACGGGGTTGCCGTTGACGCGGGAGCGGGTCCACCAGTCACTGTCCTCGATGGCCGCGGCCATGAACTCATCGGTGACGCGGACGGAATTGTTAGCGTTTTGGAAGAAGACGGAGGTATAGGCTTCGCCGTCGATGGCGGAATCGTAGCCGGCGTCGATGAGGGCGTGGGCTTTCTTCTCTTCCTTGGCTTTGCACCAGATGAAGTCGTTGATATCGGGATGGTCGGCGTTGAGAATGACCATTTTGGCGGCGCGGCGCGTTTTGCCGCCGCTCTTGATGACGCCGGCGAAGGCGTCGAAGCCCTTCATGAAGCTGAGGGGGCCGCTGGCTTTGCCGCCGCCGGAGAGGGCTCCGTTCTCCTCGCGGAGATTGGAAAGATTGGAGCCGGTGCCGGAGCCCCATTTGAAGAGCATGCCTTCGGTTCGGGCGAGTTCGAGGATGGATTCGAGCGAATCCTGAACGCTGTTAATGAAGCAGGCGGAGCACTGCGGTTTGCGGACGCCGAGGGTGACCGGCTGGGAGGAATCGGTGACTTCGTCGTAATAGTAGCCGGAACCGCGTTGGGACTTGACGCCGACGTTAAACCAGACGGGCGAGTTGAACGCCGCCTTTTGCTCGAGCATCAGGTGCGCGAGTTCAAAGCGGAAGTTTTCGGCGTCGGCGGGGCTGGCGAAGTAGCGGCCGGCGGCGCCCCAATCGGCGATGGTGTCAACGACGCGGTGGACGAGTTGGGCGACGCTGGTTTCGCGCTCGGGCGAGCCGGGTTTTCCGTAAAAGTACTTGCTGGCGACGATGTTTGTGGCGGTTTGGGACCAGCCGATGGGGACTTCGACGTCGTTCTGTTCGAAGATGACGGCGCCGGAACTGGAGCCGATAGCCGCGGTGCGTTTTTCCCAACGCACTGCATCATAGGGAGTTATGCCTGCGGCGAGGCGGGCGGTGAAGTACCGGGAGAAGGCTACGCCGGCACGTTGCTCCGGGGCGATGGCACGCCGGGCAGAGGCCGGGAGCGCAGTTAAGTCGACGGAAAGTTGACCCATACTTGGCAATGGTGACCCAATCCCTAGGGGTGGGTCAAGGATAATATCCAGATTTAGTAGATTGGTTTACCGGGTTCAAATTCGGTTCAAACCGGGTTGATTTGGGTTCCAACGGGTACCGGAAACGGATGAACCCAACTGGTAAGTGGCTCTATTTTCAATAGCTTCCTGGGTGCATCGCATCTATATTTGCCAGATGTTCGCCCCACCCTGAACATTTCTAAGTTTAGGGGGTGTGGCGGGGCAGGGCCGGGCGGGGTTCTCGCAAGTGGTTGGGAGTAAGCGAGTTATATTTTGGAAACTAGGGAACTTAGAGGAGAGTGCCGCTCATGAGGAAGGCGGCGACGGTAAAATAAATCACGAGTCCGGTGATGTCGACGAGGGTGGCGACGAAGGGGGCAGAGGCGCTGGCGGGGTCGAAGTTGAGGCGGCGGAGGATGAACGGGAGCATGGAGCCGGCGAGAGTGCCGAACAGGATTACTCCGAGGAGGCTAACGGCGACGGTGATGGCTACCACGTGGTAGTGGGGACCGTACAGGTGCCAGATGGACTGCCAGAGCATAATGCGGGCGTAGCCGATGAGGGAGAGAAAGGCGCCGAGAACGAGGCCGGCGCCGATTTCGCGTTTCATGACTTTCCACCAGTCGCGCAGGCCGACTTCGCCGACGGCCATGGCGCGGATAACAAGGGTGGTGGCTTGGGAGCCGGTGTTGCCGCCGCTGCTGATGATGAGCGGCACGAAGAGGGCGAGGACGACGGCGCGGGCGATTTCCTCTTCGAAATGGGTCATGGCGCTGGCGGTGAACATTTCGCCGAGGAAGAGGACGGAGAGCCAGCCGCCGCGCTTTTTAACCATGCTCCAGAAGCTAGTTTGGAGGTAGGGGGCGTCGAGGGCGGACATGCCGCCAACCTTTTGAATGTCTTCGCTGGCTTCTTCGGTGACGACGTCGACGATGTCATCGACGGTGACGATGCCTTTCATGCGGCCCTCGGAGTCGACGACGGGGATGGCGAGGAGGTGGTGGGCGGCGAAGAGTTTGGCGACGGCTTCCTGGTCCATTTCCTCGGTGGCTTGGACGACTTGGGTGCGCATGAGGTCGCGGACGAGGCGGTTGCGGTCGGCGGCGAAGAGATCGCGGAAGGTGACGACGCCGAGGAGGTGTTGGTTTTCGTCGAGGGCGTAGGCGTAGTAGATGGTTTCGAGTTGAGCGGTTTGGCGGCGGAGGTAGCTAATGGCTTCGTCGGCGGTCATTTCGGGACGGAGGCGGGCGAAGCGGGGGCTCATGAGGCCGCCGGCGGCGTCTTCTTTATAGGCGAGGAGGGCGGTGACTTCGCGGCGGGAGGTTTCGTCGAGGAGGCCGAGGAGGTGGGACCAGCGTTCTTTGGGGGCGAATTGGATGAGGTCGGCGGCGTCGTCGGGGGCGAGTTGGCGGATCCAGAGGCGGTTGATGCCGTCGGGGAGGTCCTGGAGGAGGTCGGATTGTTGGCGGCTGTTGAGTTCGAGGAAGAACTCTTCGGAGCGTTCGGGGGGGAGGGACTGGAAGGCGTGGAGGCGCTCTTCCGGGTTGAGGCCGGGCCACTGTTCGAGGAGGGTTTCGAAG
>JBBQRA010000263.1:0-7734 GCA_038215275.1 Bryobacterales bacterium
TCGTCGCCGACCATGGCGGCACGGAGAAGAAGCATGGCAATTCGACGATACGCGAGTTGGAGGTTCCGTGGATTCTAGCCGGGCCGGGCGTAGCGCGGGGCAGAGAACTGACGGAGCCGACCTATTCGCTCGATACGGCGCCGACGGTACTATCGCTCGTAGGGCTGCGGCCTCACGCCTGCTGGACGGGGCGGGCCGTGTCGGTTAGGTGACGGACGATCATCTCGCGATAGGACTCGATAGGGGTCACGGGCCGGCCGGGCTCCTTCGCAAGTTCGTCCCAGTTGCGCAGGCGAAGGCAATCCTTTAGCTCGGGTGCCGCGCCGAAGGCGGCCGCCTCTTCCTTCGACATCGGTCCGCCTTGGTGCTTCAGGGTTTCCGTGCTGGCGGGGGAGAGGCGTTTGGCGTAATTGGCGTTGGTCGTGACAAGGTACCGCTTGGCGTCGACATGGCCTCGGACGAGAGTGCGAAGCCGGGGAGAGAAGCCGCGCTCTGCGAGCCACTCCGCGCCGAGGTCGTCGTGATTGATGACGCCGACCTCCCCGTGGCGAATGGCTCGCGAGTCACTGATGTTGTGGCCGATATCATGGAGCAGCGCGGCGAGGATCAGCTCCTCGTCCGCATTCGCATCGCGGGCGGACTGGGCCGCCTGCAACGCATGCGCAAGCTGAGAGACGGCCTCTCCGTAGTAGTCGGCCCCGGCCGAGGCAGCCAGCAGAACCACGATCTCGTCAGCGATGTGCTCTGGAGTCATTGGTTAAGGGAGGGCTTATAAGCGACGCAGTCGATTTCGACGTGCATCGCGGGATTGGGCATAACGGCCTGAACGGTGGTCCGGGCCGGTTTGGCGGCTCCGAAGAACTCGCTGTACACCTCATTCATGGCGCTGAATTCGGCTACGTCCTTTAGAAACACCGAGCATTTCACCACGTCGGCCAGTGTAGCGCCGGCGCCTTCGAGGATCTTCTGGATGTTCGTAATGACGATGCGGGTTTCGTGCCGGATGTCGCCGATCTCATATTGGCCGCTCTCGGTATTGAACGGCCCTTGGCCGCTGACATAAATGTAGTCACCGGCCCGGACAGCGTGAGAGTAGGGCCCGGCGGGCTTCGGCGCGCCGGGGATATGGTAGCGTTCGATCATGAGGGGCTCCGGCTACTCCACCGGCTTGCGGGCCCGTGGGCGGCGCACGCTGGAGGTGGCAGTTTTCTTGGCCGCTGCGCTGGTGCTGGTACGCTTGCGCGAAGTGGCGGCGCCGCGGCGACCGGTGGAGGGTTTCTCCTCTTCCGTGGCAGCGGGCGCGGCTTCGGCGGCGGGCGTAGATTCGGTCGCCGACTCCTCGGCGAGTGCTTCGGCAAGCACTTCGGCAGCCGAGGCTCCGGCGGCCATTTCCCGAAAGGGCTCGGGCTCTGGGTCGGCGGCCTGGGGGACCATTTCGGCGCCGAGGAACACGGTCAAGCCGCGTTGTTCGTCGGGTTCCACTCGCACCATGAAATTGTCCTGGGCGTAGTTCAGGAACTCGTTGAACTCCTGGAAGCCGTACTTCTTCATGTCGAAGTCGGCATGGATTTTGCTCATCCAACCGGCGACGGATTCGGCGCTGGCGCCGTCCTCCATGTCGAGCTTATAGATGTCGAGCACTTGGCGGAGGAGCGGCAGGGCGTCATCTTTCTTATGTGCGGCGCCACCGGCAGCGGCTGCGGCGCCGGAAAGCAGCTCAATGGTGTAGCGGCCTTCGGTTCCGTGAAGCTGAATGTAGCCGGCGCTCTTCATGCGGTCAATGAACTCGGAGAAGGCGCTGGCGCCGTAGGAGCGCTCGTTGAAGCTGGGGTCCAGTTGCTTCATTGTGCTTTTGAGCAGGCCCAGCTGCGGCTGTACCCCGCGGCGCTGGAGGACGCTGAGAGCCCGTTCGACGAGCGGCATGGCTTGAGCGACTTCGAGCGGCTGCGGACGACCGCGGCGGTAGCCGCCGCCACCGTGTTGTTGTTGTTGCTGCTGCGGCGCGGGCGGCGGCGCAACCTCGGTGGACCGGGGAGCTTGCTCGCGCTGCGGGGCGGAGACGTACTTGCGTTCGGGGATCACCCGGACGTCGTCCGTCAGCAGGCTCTCATAGCTGATGAACTCGTGGCAGTTCTGCTGCAGGATGTTCGAGGTGAACGCTTTGCCGCCGACGATATAGATCGTCTTGCCGTAGGCTTTCAGCTTGTTGACGAGCGGGATGAAGTCGCTGTCGCCGCTGATGATGGCGAAGGCGTTCACGTTCTTGTGGGTGAAAGCCATCTCCAGAGCGTCGAGAGCGAGATTGATATCCGCGCCGTTCTTGTCGCCTCGCGGCGACGGGAGTCGTTGGACCATCTGGACGGCGTTCTCCGCCATCTGGCGCACAGCGGGCTCTTGCCGGCTCCAGTTTGCGTAGGCAAACTTGGCGACAATGTCGCCTCGCTCCTTAAGTGCATCGAGAGGGAGCGACACGTCGAACTCGCGGCGCAACGTCGACTTCACGCCGATTTCGATGTTGTCATAGTCCACGAATACGGCGATATTTTGGCGTTCTTGCATGTATTCCTTAGTCCTTGGAGCGGTGCGGGAATCGGGGTTTTGACCGAGTCCAAATGCGCCGCGGATGTGTTGCTGATTCCTGTTGGGAGGATCCGCGGGGGGCAGCGCCTCCACGATTTCCGCCTGGTTTCTGTCTGGGGCCGGCAGAGCGATTCAGATTTCACTGCGCCTAGCCGCCACTCCATCCTGGGGTGGTCCAGCGCTGCTGCTGACTTCATCCAGCTGGGCCGCTTGTCAGAAGTATATCTCGTGTTCAGGTTACCGCAAGAGAGGGTCTCGGCGGGGGTGGGTACTGCCCGGCCCTACGGAAGAAGGTTCTAAATGTGTCCTGGTACCGCAAGTACTCTGGCGAGAGTGTCTGGTACTTCTTCGGTTTCCAAACTGGGTCATCCCAAAATCCTGTTCTGGAAGCTGCTATGCCCAATCCATTGGTCACGCTGATTGTACCCTGCTATAACGAAGTTGAAGGACTCCCCCAACTGCTCTCCCGCCTGGACACGATGAGAGCCACGGGCTTGATGCCCGCTGGGAAGTTCTGTTCGTTAATGATGGTTCGCAGGATGCAACTGGCGCAGTCCTTAACCAGATGATGGACCGCTATGACTGGATTCGCGTCGTCCATCATGGTCGCAATCGGGCTCTGGGTGCGGCCATCCGCACCGGTTCCAATACGCCGACTCTCCCTACATCTGCACCATGGACAGCGATTGCACTTTCGCCCCGGAGACATTGCCGGGCATGGTGGAAATGCTGCAGGGTGGCGCCAATCTGGTTACTGCCTCGCCGTGGCACCCGGACAGCGAAAAGGCCACTTGCCATCCGGTGCGTGGTTTTCTGAGCCGGTCGGCCTCCCGCTTATACACCTTCATCCTGGGGGATACGGTTCATAGCTTTACCCCCATGCACCGGGCGTATCGCCGGAGTGTGGTGAAGCGGATTCTCTTCGAGTCCAACGGCTTCTCCGCCGTGGCCGAAATCATGGTGAAGAGCCTGCTGCACGGATTTCGCGTGAAAGAAGTGCCGATGCCGGTGGCCAAACGCCAGTTTGGGGAATCGAAGATCAAGATCATGGACTCGACCCTGGGCCACCTGGCCCTAATGAAGATTACCACGTCGGAGGCGTTGACGGGCTGGGCCAAGCAGCGGTTCGCCTGGGGCCGGCTGGCGGTTGACGAATAACGAATTCGAAAAGGACACTACAATGACTACCCTTACTTCCCATCAGAAAGTGGCCATCCTCGGCGGCGGCATCTCCGGGCTCGTTTCGGCCTACCGGCTGCTGCAGCAGGGCGTAGGCGCGACGATTTTTGAAGCGTCCGATGCGCTGGGTGGTCTGGGTGGCACATTTGAATTTAAAGGCGCCGTGATGGAGCAGTTCTATCACGTCATATTGAACTCGGACGCGCCGCTGCTGGCGCTGCTCGAAGAGCTTGATCTCGCCTCGTCCATCCACTGGAAAGAGACGGGCATGGGCTTCCAGTATGAGGATGCCTTCTATCCGTTCAATACGCCGCTTGACCTGTTGCGGTTCGGCGCTTTGACCATCCCGGAGCGCATTCGGACCGTCGTGGGTGCGGCCTACATCAAAAAGTTCGTAAAGGACGGGGCCGCTCTGGATGGTGTTACCGCCGCAGAGTGGCTGACGAAGATTTTCGGCGTTTCTGTGTTCCAGAAACTCTGGCTGCCGCTGCTGACCTCAAAGTTCGGCGACCGGTATCCGACCGCCCCCGCGTGCTGGTTCTGGAGCCGCTTGACCCGCGAGAAGGGTGGAGCGAAGGAAGTGAAGGGCTACGTCGAAGGTGGCTATCGCGCCATCGCCGACGTCCTGGCGGAAAAGATCACGGCGCTGGGCGGAAAAATCCTTTTGAATACGCCCGTCGAAGGGCTGCAGGAAACCGAACCCGGTGTCCGCGTGAATGCGAATGGCCAGTGGGAGAGCTTCTCCGCCGCCATATCGACTCTGCCGATGCCGCTGCTACAGCGGATTGCGCGGGGTACGTTGCAGACGGCAGTGCCGCAGGCGAACCTGACGCATCAAGGCGTTGTGAACGTCGTGCTGATTCTGAAGCAGCGGCTGCAGCCTTACTACTGGAACGCCATCGTGAAAGAAGGCTTTGCTTTCCAGGGCTTGGTGGAGACCACGCAGGTGGTACCGCTTGAACAGACCAATGGCCGCCATCTGGTTTATCTGATGAACTACTGTCACAAAGACAGCAGCGCATTCCAACGGGGCGACTACGATTGGGAGTTCCAGGCCAAGAAGGCGCTAAAGGCGTTGTATCCGGATTTCGATCAGAGCTTGGTGGAGGAGATCAAGGTCTTCCGAGCGCCTTACGTGGAGCCGGTTTGGCCAGTGAACTATCTCTCGGCGCGTCCTGCTTGCCGGATTGGCCAGGGCCATGTCTATCTGGCGACTACGGCGCAGGCTTATCCCCGGGTGAACGCATGGAACACCATGGTGGAGATCGCGTCGGAAACGGTGGCGACGATAATCGAAGACCTGGCGCAGCGTCCGGCGACGGTGCCAGCTGGCAGCGAACTCGTCAACGCGTAGACTGAGGGCATGGTCTCTCGACGCCTTGTTTGCTCCGGCCTGTTAGTATGCGGCGCCGCGGCGCAGTTTCAGCCGCCACAAACGCCGGTGACTTTTGACGGGACGCTGAAGGTATACGACAAGAAGTTCATCATCGTCGAGACCGTCCCGGATCAGACCGTGCGGCTGGAAGTGGACAAGAAGACGCGGCTGCTGGATGCGAAGGGCAAGCCGCTGCCGAAGCCCCCGGAAGCGGGGAGTCAGGTGGCGGTGGACGGCATGAAACGTCTGAACGGGGTATTGGTCGCTCTGACGATCAAAGTTTTGTGAGCCCTTGCAGGTTCCGCAGGATTCTGTTAGATTGAACGCTGTTCAACTATGATCCCGCAACGCCGCGCCGCGTATCGCGAATCACTCCGCCGGGGCATCCTCGACGCTGCCAGGCCTCTCTTTGTCCAGAATGGCTACGAAGCGACGTCGGTTCGGGCGATTGCGACGAAGGCGGGTTGTTCGCCGGGCATCCTCTACCACTATTTTGAAGATAAGCAGTCGATCATGGCAGAGTTGGTCGCGGAGACCTTTGCCATTCTCGGAGCTCGTTTGACCGCCATCCGGCTGGACGATTCTCCCGTGATGGACCGGCTCCGGCGCTGCCTCCGCACCTATATGGGCTTTGGGCTGGAGCACCCCCATCATTACAGCCTTCTCTTCCTGAAGCCGCAGAAATGGGAAGGCAATGAAAAGGTATTGGAAGCCTTTCAAACACACGGCATGGCCACGTTTGGCTGTTTACGGACATTGAGCGGAGAGGCCATTGCCGCAGAGGCCTTGCGCAGCGAAATACTCGACAGTAACGAACTGGCACAGGCACTGTGGGTGGCGGTCCACGGTTTGGTGGCGGCGCAAATTATCAGCTGCGGTTTTCCCTGGGTGGAACAAACCCGGCTGGTCGATCGTTTGATAGATGTCCTTATCGCGGGAGTCGAACGGCGAGGCTAATTTTTGCATCTCGATTGAACGTCGTTCAATCGTAAGGTTAGGGTTCGAATGAAATACATCGCTTGGCAAATGTTAACGGGAGATCGCGCGAAGTATCTGGGACTCATCTTCGCCATCGCGTTCTCTACGTTCTTGATGTCTCATCAGGTTTCGATTTTTTGTGGTTTGATGAACCGCACGGCTTCGCAGATCGACGATGTCCAGGACGCTCGCATCTGGGTGATGGACGCAAAGACGCAGTATTTGGACGAGGTGAAGTCGCTGACGGATCAGGACCTCTACCGGATCCGGGGCGTGGAGGGCGTCCAGTGGGCCGTTCCCCTGTTTAAAGGCACCTCGCGAGCGAAGGCGCAGGACGGAAAGTTTCGTGGCGTGATTCTGATGGGCCTGGACGACGCTTCGCTGGTCGGCTTGCCGCGCCGCGTAGAGTTGGGTGACCCGCAGCAACTGCGCGACCCGGAGACGATCGCCATCGACGAAACCGGCTATAGATTCTTCTTTCCCGGCGAGCCGTATGCGCTGGGCCGGACGCTGGACCTGAACGACCACACATTGAAAATCGTCGCCATCATTAACTCGTCGGCACCCTTCGTGAATTTGCCGGTGGTCTATACGAAATACACGCAGGCGCGGGACTTGGTGGGCCGGGAGCGCAACCAGCTTTCGTTCGTACTGGCGCAGGCGGCGGCGGGCGTGACGGATGCCGAGGTGACCCGGCGGATCACGGAACGGACCGGTCTAAAGGCAATGACGGGGATTGCGTTCGGCTGGGAAACGATCTGGTATTACATCAAAAACACAGGCATTCCCATCAATTTCGGAATCACGGTGGTGATTGCGCTTCTGGTGGGCACGGTTGTTGCGGGCCAGACCTTTTACCTCTTCACGGTCGAGAACCTGAAGCAGTTCGGGGTGTTGAAAGCGATCGGCGTTAGCGACTGGCGGATTGTGGGGATGATTCTGATGCAGGCGGTGATTGTGGGGGCGATAGGCTATGGCCTGGGCATCGCGATGACGGCGGGCTTCTTCGCCGCCACTGCCGATAACCTCGACCTGCGCGGCTTCCGGATGCTCCCGGAGATCATGTTGGGTACCGCCGGAGCGGTATTTCTGATCGTGTTTTTGGCGAGCGCCGTCAGCGTCCGCCGCGTGATTGTGCTCGAACCCGCGATTGTTTTCCAAGGCTAATCCGATGACCCAGACCGCTGTTCAATGTCGCGAATTGCATAAGACCTTCGGGTCCGGAGATGACGCGGTGAAAGTGCTTCGCGGCGTCAACTTCGAAGTACCGCGCGGCGAGATGACCTTTCTTGTCGGTCCCTCCGGTTGCGGAAAGACGACGCTGCTGAGTGTGATTGCGGGACTGCTGAACCCGACGGAGGGCGAACTGGAGGTGTTGGGGACGCCGATTGCGCAGTTGAAAGGTTCGGCGGCGGTGGAGTTTCGCCGCAAGAACCTGGGGTTCGTATTCCAACAGTTCAATCTGCTGCCGGCGCTGACGGCGGCCGAGAACGCGGCGGTGCCGCTGCTGGCCGCCGGCTGGAACAGGAAGGCGGCGGTGGAGAAGGCGGAGGTCATCTTGAACGATCTCGGCTTGGCCTCACGCACCCGCGCGATGCCGAATCAGCTTTCTGGCGGCCAGC
>JBBQRA010000264.1:0-7731 GCA_038215275.1 Bryobacterales bacterium
GCTGCTTCCGCAACTTGGGCCTCTTCTTCCCGCTTGATGAGCTGTTCCCGCTGCCGTTGCAAAGCTTCCAGATTCGTCTTCACCCGCTGCACATCCGGAAACGTCTCTTTATACTGTTCCCGTAATCGACCGAGAACCTGCTCAGCGCCCAGAATTTCCCGCTCCAAAGCCACCAACCGCTCATTGGCGACCCTCGTTTTTACGGCCTCCCGGGTCCCTCCAGCTGTCGCTGCAGCGGCACCCGCGGCCACCGTCTGGTTGAACTGTTCCCGCTGGAGCCGCATTTGGGCTTCGAGCATCAACTTTTCCTGATTGATCCGTTGAATCGCGCTATTAATCGTCGTAATTCGCGTCTCGGTTCCCTGGAGAGCCGAAAAATTCATCGAACGCTCATCCGGCAACCGCCCGGCGTTCTTCATCCGGAAAGTGGTGAGCGACTGCTCAATCTGATCGAGCCGTGTTTTCGCCTTCTGCACCTCTTCGGTGAGAAACTCGGTAGTATTCTGCGTCACGCCCAACTGGACTCGCGTGTTCTCACTGATCAACCGGCTGACAATTTCCTGCGTCACTTTCTGGGCTTTATACCGGTCTTCGTACTTGAAGCTCACCGGGAATGCACCCGCGCGCGCCGTCTGCCCCTGAAGGGAGCTCACCATGCCAATAGAAATGTCCTTGCTCCGCATCCGGTCCACTACGTCCTCCATCGGAAGACGGTGCCGGTCGCGCTCGTAAAGGTCAAACGTCTGAATGATGTTAATCAGCGTGCTCCGGCTCAGCACTTGCTGCGAAATGCTGTTGATCCGCTCGTTCAACATCTGGTTCAGGGCCGACTGCACAAACCGCTCCGGCACCTGCGGCGGGGTTACCCGCACCACCGCGGCGGAGACATAGGTGTCCGGCCACAAACACGCCACTACCGTGCCGATCACTACCCCCGCAAAAAGAGGACCCAGTATCCACGATTTGTGCCGGCGAAGCACGTCGACATAGTCCTCCAAATCCAATGGGCGCCGCCCAACGTTGTAAGTTTCCTGCGTTTGCATTGCGGTAATCTCGCTCCTGTCTCGCGGCTCCGCCCTAGGGGACGAAAACCTGATCCCCGTTTTCGATCAAAATGTTCTGCTCGAGCTTCTTGCCCTTCATGACTTCGTCGTAGTTGAACTTAATCCGCTGGCTGCCCCGCAGAATCACGATCTTCTTCTTGTTGGCAAACTCGCGCAATCCGCCCGCGGCGTTAAGAGCTTCCAGGATCGTTATCGGCACAATCAGGGGAAACATGCCGGTACGGCTGACTTCGCCCACCAAATAATATTTCTTACTCCCTACCCGTAGCAACGACACCGTCACCTCGGGCCGGTTCAACTGCTGACTGAGCGCCTTGGTGATCTCCTCTTTGACGGCGTCGAGGGTCTTCCCATCGACTGCCATATCCCCGCTCAACGGTAAGGTGATCTTGCCATCCGGCCGCACGACGAACTGTCCGCTCAGCTCCGGCTCCCGCCAAACCTTGACACCAATGACATCTTCCGGTCCCAACCGGTACCCATTCGGATCCACAGGTGCCGCCACTTCCAGGGTCGCATTCGCATTCGGCGATTTCGCCTCTTCCACGGCCGGGCTCGTCGGCTTCGGCGCATTTTGCGCCTCCATCCCTGCCGGCGCCATCAACATAATCACGCCCAACGCTGTGAGCACTACATGCTGCAAATCCATAGGGCCTCTCTTTTGACGCAATACTCAGGATCTCTGGCTATCCTTAGCTAGTTTGCGTTATTGTTCCTATTATTGTATACCAGCCCATTCGGCCTAACGGTTCCAGTTCTCTCCACAAAGACACCTGGTCCTTCCGCTTAACTGTTGCCCCTCCAGTTGGTTAGAACCAAATCCCATGCCCAGCTCCCAGTTCCACCTCGCCAAGACTGATCCGGAAACATACAGTATTTCCGACTTGGAAACTGAAAAGAAAACCGTCTGGGACGGCGTCACCAACGCCCAAGCCGTCCAATCCATCCGCAACATGAAAAAGGGCGATAAGGTCTTTATTTACCATAGCATGGGAGAATCGGCCATCGTCGGAATCGCCCGCGTCGACGCCCCTCCCCGGCCGGATCCCAACAACCCGAAATCGGCCGTCGTCGACCTCACACTTCTCTGCCGGCTCGATCCCCCCACCACCCTCCAGGCCGTCAAGGAATCCGGACTCTTCCCGAACTTCGCCCTCGTACGCCAGAGCCGGCTCTCCACTATGCCCTGCCCCGAAGACTTCGTCGACTGGGTCCGCGCCCGGTACCCCAAGGTCAAATTCTAGACAAGCCCCTGCCGCCGCAGTTGGGCATAGATCTTCGCCACCGGCAGCCCGACGACGTTCCAGTAGCATCCGTCAATCCGGTCAATATACCGGCTGGCCCCGCCCTGAATCGCGTACCCCCCCGCCTTGGCCATCGGCTCCCCCGACTCTACATAAGCCGCAATCTCCGCCTCGCTCATCGCCGTAAACCGCACCAGCGTTGTCTCAGCGTCGATGTACAACTGCCCACCCACTTTCAAACAAGTCCCCGTGATCACCTCATGCGATCGCCCTGCCAGCATCCGCAACATCCGCGCGGCATCCGCAACATCCACCGGCTTTGCCAAAATTTCCCCATCCACCACCACCGTGGTATCCGCCCCCAGCACCACCTCCCCCGGCTGGCCGGCCGCCACCGCCTTCCGCGTCGCCAACCGCCTCACATAGCTCTGCGCCGCCTCCCCCTCCCGCAGACTCTCGTCCACGTCCGCCACCCGCACCGTAAATGGGATTCCCGCACGTTCCAGGATCTCGCGCCGTCGAGGAGATTGTGAAGCCAAAATTATCATGAGCCTCCCTCGATCCTACTAAACTGCCTTCTATGCATCTTGCGCTCGCTGTTCTTCCCCTGCCCATTACGGCGCTCAGTGCTAACCAGGCCCGGGGCCAGCTCGGCAATCTGCTCTATCACTACGACAAAGCCCTCTACAACGAGCTCTTTTCGCCCTCTGCCGATTCCGGCCCCAGTGGACTCCACGATCGCCCTCGCCCCTTCGTCCTCCGTCCTCGCGCCCTCCACATCTTCAGTCCCCCCCTCGTGCCCCGCCTCGCGGCGCTCCTCGGCACCCACCCCCAATCCATTACCTGGCCCCTGGATCCCCTCCCTGCCCGCAGCCTCCGCGTCGAGTTCCTCACCCCCACCGAACTCAAACACGCTGGCGGCATTCTCCGGACTCCCCACTTCCCCGCTCTCGCCGCCCGCGCCCGCGACCGCGTCCTCAGCCTCCTCGCCTTCTATCAAAACGAACCCACCAGCAACATCGACTTCGCCGCCCTCGCGGCACAGGCCGAGATGGTCTCGGAAACCGCTCGCGAGATTCGCGACACCCCCGGGGAAAACCGCCGCTCCGCCCGCAACCAAAATATCCACTCCCTCGGCGGATTCACCGGCTGGGCCGAGTACTCCGGCCCCCTCGATGCCCTTGCCCCCTA
Organism: Bryobacterales bacterium; assembly: GCA_038215275.1. Lineage (GTDB taxonomy): Bacteria > Acidobacteriota > Terriglobia > Bryobacterales > Bryobacteraceae. Next base: position 3,500 of record JBBQRA010000264.1, read on the forward strand.
CCTCTTCGCCGCGCAATGGACCGGCGTCGGCCGCCAGACCGTTTGGGGCAAAGGTGAGATCAAGGTCACTGTGTTACCGTTTGAAGAATGCGCTGCCTAGCTGGAATTTTCTCGCTCTCCGCTCTTCTTCTGGCCCAGGATCACCCCAAACCCGAAGCACCCAAAGTCGAACCTCCGAAAACTGAGGCTGCTAAACCCACTCCCAACCTCCGCCCGGTCGAACCCGAAATCCGCCCCTACGAACGCGTCATTACCAAGGAAGCCAAGTCCACCCCCGGCATCTTTACCGTCCATCAGGTGAAGGACAAGTACTACTACGAAATCCCCCTCGCCGAACTCGGCAAGGATTTCCTCTGGGTGCAGCAAATCGCCCGCACCACTCTCGGTGTCGGCTACGGCGGCCAAGCCCTCGGCAGCCGCGTGGTCCGCTGGGAGCGCCGGAATAATAAGATACTCCTCCGCGACGTCCGATACGATATCGTAGCCGATCCCCAAGCCCCCATCGCCAAAGCCGTCCAGGACGCCAATGTCAGCGCCATCCTGCAGGCCGTCAACATAGCCGCCGAGAACAAGGAAAAGAGATCAGTCGTCATCGAAGTGAACCGCCTGTTTGCCGCCGAAGTCCCTGAACTCAGCGCTCGCAGCCGCCTCCGTGCCCGCGGCTTCGACCCCAACCGCAGCTTCCTGGATCGCATCTCGGCTTTCCCCACCAATATCGAGGTGGAAGCCACCCACACCTACATCGCTCCGCCCGACGCCCCCGCCGCACCCTCCTCCCCTTTTGCCCCCTCCGGCATGCGCGGCAACAGCGCTACCGTCGTTCTCCACTACTCGATGGTTAAGCTACCCGAAAAGCCCATGATGCCCCGCCTCATCGACGATCGCGTCGGCTTCTTTGAAGTTCGCAAAACCGACTTCTCCCTCGACGAACCCCGCGCGCCGAAAGTCGCCTACCTCACCCGCTGGCGCCTCGAAAAGAAAGACCCTGCCGCTGCCCTCTCCGATCCCATCAAGCCCATCGTCTACTACGTCGACCCTGCCACCCCGCCCAAACTCATCCCGTATGTTAAGGCGGGCATCGAGGAGTGGAAGGTTGCCTTTGAAGCCGCCGGCTTCCGGAACGCCATCCAAGCCAAGGACCCTCCGAAGGACGATCCCACCTGGAGCCCCGAAGACGCCCGGTACTCCGTCGTCCGTTGGCTCCCCTCCGACACCGAAAACGCCATGGGCCCGCACATCCACGATCCCCGCTCCGGTGAGATCCTCGATTCGGACATCCAGATGTACCACAACGTTATGCGGCTCGCCTCCGCCTGGTACTTCGTCCAGGCCGGGCCCCTCGACTCCCGCGCCGCCAAACTCCCCCTCCCCGACGACCTCCTTGGCAAACTCGTCCAATTCGTCGTCGCCCATGAAGTCGGTCACACTCTCGGCTTTCCCCACAATATGAAAGCTTCGTCCATGTACGAAGCCGCCAAAGTCCGCGACAAAGCCTGGGTGAAAAAAATGGGCCACACCCCGTCCATCATGGATTATTCCCGCTTTAATTATGTTGCCCAACCCGAAGATGGCATCGACCCCGCCGACCTGATCCCCCACGTTGGACCCTACGACATATGGGCCACCGCCTGGGGCTACAAGCCCATTCCCGGCGCCAAGACCCCGGCCGACGAAAAGCCCGTTCTCGATGACTGGGCCCGCCAACAGGACCAGACCCCCTGGCTCCGCTTCATGACCGCCAACGCCCGCGGCGCCGACCCCGGCGAAGTTACCGAAGCCGTCGGCGATGCCGACCCCGTCTACTCCTCCGGCCTCGGCGTGAAGAATCTCGAACGCGTCATGAAACTGCTTCTTCCGGCCACCGAAAAGCAGGGAGATGCCTGGCAGAATCTCGAAGACATGTACGGCCGTGTCCTGGGCCAGTGGGCTCGCGAAATGCTCCACGTCGCCGGTGTCGTCGGCGGCGTCGCTTCCCAGCAGAAGAACGGCGGCCAGACCGGCGTCCTCTTCACCACTCTTCCGGTCGCCCGTCAACGCAAAGCCGTTGAGTTCCTGAATAGCCAAGTCTTCACCACACCCACGTTCCTGGTCGACCCGGCCGTCCTCCGCCGCATCGAACCCGACGGCGTACTCGCCCGGCTCCGCAATGCACAGGCCACGGTCCTTGAAAGCCTTCTCACCCCCATGCGCATTCAGCGCATGACCGAGCAGGAAGCCATCGACGGCGAAAAGGCCTACAAACCCCTCGACCTCCTCGGGGACATCCGCCGCGGCATCTTCGCCGAACTGGCCGCCCCGGCACCCAGGATCGACGCCTACCGCCGCAACCTCCAGCAGACCTACCTCGAAGCGATGAACGCCCGCATCAACGCCGGCGCCGCGCCCGCCACGCACCGGTGGCTCTACCGCGGTGAGCTCAAAAGCTTGAGCGGCGAAATCACCCGAACCCTCCCGAAGGTGGCGGACCGCGCCAGCAAACTGTTTCTTGAAGATGTGAAGGAACAGATTGCCCGCATACTCGATCCCAAATTCGGCTCTCCCGCGCCCTCCGCCCTCTCGTTGGCCGTCCGGCGCGCCCTCGAATCTCCTGATCCCCTGTCGTGCTGGCAAGAGTTAACCATCACCCGGGACGGGATCACGTTACAATAGAGGTCTTTACCCCATGTATCGTCTGTCGCTGCTCCTCGCCCTGGCCGCCGCCCCTGTACTCTTCACCGGCTGCAAAAAGACGCCCCCTGCTAACGTGGCGGCCACGGTCAACGACCGCGCCATCACGTTCGCCGACCTCGAGAAGCAGTTCAAGATGCAGTTCCCCAGCGAACCCGGCCAGCCCGAGAACGACGACCAGGCGATGATCAATAAGCTCGAGGTGCTCCGCAGCATGATCGACCAGGAGATCATGATGCAGCGCGCTGAGAAGAATGGGCTTCTCGCGCAGCAGACTGATGTCGATGCGGAGTTCGCCAAGCTCAAGGGAGGCTTCACCGAAGAAGAGTTTAAGAAGCGGCTTGACGAACGTAAGATGTCGGCCGAGGACTTGAAGGCGGATATCCGCAAGAAGCTCAGCATCGAGAAATTGATCACCAAAGAGATCACCTCCAAGATCAACATCACCGACAAGGACGTCAGCGATTTCTACGCTTCCAATAAGCAGAACTTTAACCTCGCCGAGCCCCAGGTTCACCTTGCGCAGATCCTGACCACGCCAGCTCCGGACGCCAACATCCGCAACTTGAAAAACGACAAGGCGCAGAATGATGACCAGGCCAAGCGGAAGATCCAGCAGATTGCCGACCGCATCCGGGCCGGCGAGGATTTCTCGATGCTCGCCCAGAACTACTCTGAGGATCCCGGCTCGTCGGCCAACGGCGGCGACCTCGGTTTCGTCTCGGAAACCGCGTTAGAAAAAGCAAACGTCGCCCTCCGCCGCATGGTCAGCGAAATGCAGCCCGGCCAGGTCTCCCCGGTCATCAACACCGGCGAAGGCTACCGCGTTTTGAAGTTGCTTTCGAAGGAACCCGCCGGCCAGCGCGAGCTATCCGACCCCCGCGTACAGCAGACGATCCGCGAGACGCTAATGAACCGCAAGGATCAGCTTTTCCGCTCGGCCTTCCTCGAAGCCGTGCGCAATGAAGCCCACGTCGAAAACTACCTCGCCCGCGTCGTAGGCCAACTCGACCCGAAGAAATAGTCCGCTGTCTGAACCTCCATGAAGTCGGCCAACGAAATCATGGCGATCCTAGCCTCCGGTGATTTTTCTTCTCTGATTGATGAGTCTGAGAGCGAAGTTTTGGACGCCAAGGTCCAACCGTATTGGCAGCTAGGCCAAGCGACGGAAAGTTGGAAATTCGAATTAGCCAAAGATGTTTCTTCATTCGCCAATGCGAGGGGCGGCCTACTACTAATCGGCTTCGCGACAAAGAAGCTTTCAGACTCTAGAAACGAGCAAATGGCGGCGGTTCGGCCCTTTGCGCAGGCAGACCTCGATATCCAACAATATCGCGGTGTGATCAAGCAGTGGATTGAACCATCGATCCCCGAACTTGACATAAGGTGGTTCGCGCAGTTTGGCAGCGATCGAGGGGTGGTCGCAATTTCGGTCCCGCCAATTGGGAGCCGTGGGCCATGCCTGGTGAACCGGATACCCGACGCCGATGGAAAGATTATGGGGAATGTCGTTGGTTTGTTCGAGCGGCGCGGTGCCGATAGCACTCCCTTAACAGCGGCACAAC
>JBBQRA010000265.1:0-7580 GCA_038215275.1 Bryobacterales bacterium
AGCGGACTGGACCGTCACCGGTCTGATGCTGTTGTTCGGCACGACGACGCTGCTCCAGGCGTTTGTCGTCCCAACCGAATCGATGGTGGACACGACCATTCGAGTAGGCGACCACCTATTCGTCGACAAGCTTGTTTACGCGCCGGCGAAGGATTGGCAGAAAAAGCTAAGGCCCTACGCCGAAGTGGAACGAGGCGACGTGATCGTATTCAAGTATCCGCTCGATGAGAAGCAGCCCTATGTGAAACGCGTCATCGGCGTCCCAGGAGACCGGATCCGTTTGGTCGATAACCAGCTGATTTTGAACGGCAAGCCCGTCGCTGAGCCGTACAAACGCCAAAACGACCAGTTGTACGTTCCCTATCTGCGAAATTTCCCGACTGCCGCACCGTTTGCCGGCATCGAACGGCGTGGTCTGCTGATGTTTCAGGATCACGTCAAGGACGGAGACTTAATCGTCCCTCCCGGCCAGTACTTCGCCCTGGGCGACAACCGCGACAACTCGGCCGACTCCCGTTTCTGGGGGCTCGTACCCCGCGAGAACATCATTGGGAAGCCCATCCTCGTCTGGTGGTCCTACGATGCTCCTCTCGAGCATTGGCAACCCCGTACTGTGGAACACGTCTGGGCTCACGCCACCGACTTGGCCCTCCATTTCTTTACAAAAACCCGCTGGGATCACACCCTCCGGCGGATTCCCTCCTACCCTCTCCACTAGCACATGGCAAAGACTGACCACCAATATGGGCTAATCCTGGCCGGCGGCCGCGGTACGCGGTTCTGGCCGCGGAGCCGGAAACGTTCGGCCAAGCAAGTCCTGAACTTCTTCGGCGAACGGACGCTGATCCAACAGACCGTCGACCGGCTCCGGAGCATCCTCCCGCCGGAGCGCATCTGGGTGATCACGAACTCGCACCTCCGCGAGACGATTGCCAAGCAGTTGCCCGAGGTGCCGAAGAAGCAGATCATCGCAGAACCCGCCCAGCGCAACACCGCCCCGGCCATCGGACTGGTCGCGCAGATCCTCCACCGGCAGGATCCCGACGCGGTGATGGGCGTCTTTCCGGCCGATCATGTGATCGAAAAGAACTCCCGGTATCTGCGGTTGGTAAAGCCGGCGTTTAAAGCGGCGGGCGAAGGAAAGATCGCCGTGCTCGGGGTGCAGCCGCGCTGGGCCGAAACCGGCTATGGCTATATTGAGTTCCCCCCCGGCGTCACGGCCGGCGACGTCGTCCCCGTCCCTGTACGCAGTTTCCGTGAGAAACCGACTCTCGAAACGGCAAAGGAATACGTGCAGGCGGGCAATTTCTTTTGGAACGCCGGCATGTTCTTCTGGCGCGCCGACGTAGTATTGAACTCCATGCGCGATCATCTGCCAAAGACCGCGGCGCTGCTCGCCGGTTTGCCGCCCTTCTCGAGCTCCAAATTCAAGTCCGCCCTAGCAACCACGTTCCCCGAATGCGAGGACATCTCCATCGACTACGCCGTGCTCGAAAAGGCGCAGAACATCGTCGGTATACCCGCCGATGAGTTCGGCTGGAACGACGTGGGCACGTGGAATGCGGTCTATGAGTTGGAGGCCCGGGGCATCTATTCGAACGTCTCGCGCGGCGAAGTGATTGCCGAGTTGGCAACGGGAAACTATGTCGACGTACCGGGCAAACTCGTTGCGCTACTGGGCGTTGAGAACTTGGTGATAGTGGAAACGGCCGACGCGCTTCTGATCGCGGATCGGAATCGGTCGCAACAGGTGAGCGACATCGTGAAGGCGCTCGAGAAACAGAAACGGGAAGAACTTCTATGAAGCAATACGCAGCATATCCAGAGATGGTCATTGATCCGGCCAAGAGCTATACGGCGACGTTTGAAACGTCGCGGGGTCAGATTGTTTTGGCGCTAGACGCCAAGAGCGCGCCGAAGACGGTGAACAATTTCGTGTTCCTGGCGCAGGATGGGTTTTACAACGGCCTGACCTTCCACCGGGTGATTCCGGATTTTATGGTTCAGGGCGGATGCCCCGAGGGTACAGGTCGCGGCGGGCCGGGCTACCGGTTTGCCGACGAGTTTGCCGGCAACCCGAACTCGCACGAGCGCGGCGTGATCTCGATGGCGAACGCGGGCCCGGGGACCAACGGCAGCCAGTTCTTTATCACACACGTTCCCTGCCCCTGGCTGAACGGCAAGCACACGGTGTTTGGCAAGGTGACCAGCGGCCTCGACGTCGTGGATGCGATCAAGGGCGGCGACGCTGTCACGTCGGTCACCATCACCGTCGCGTAACTGGAGTCAAAATGGGCGATACCCCACGGCCACGCCGTGGGGTATTTTTCTTTGTGGTGACGGAATTCGCCACCGATTCACGCACTCTTGAGTAGATTCCATTAGGAGGAATTTGAACATGCCAATCTATATCAAGTACGGTGACATCAAAGGCGACGTCAGCTCGGCCATGAACAAGCCTTTCGTGCCACAAAACATTGCGTCGGCCGACGGTTCGGTAATGCCACTCCAGATCCGTTCCGCCCACCCGGGGGGCGTCAACTATATCGTCGTCGTTCCCAGCACTCGCGCCGGTTGGTCATTGGTCTCGAACGAGAAGGGAATCATCGCTGTTCTCATCGGCCTGCTGCTTCCCGCGGTCCAGAAGGTTCGCGACGCGGCAAATCGTGTACCCCAGGACATGCAAAGCCTGCAACGATGCCTCGCCCCCGGCGGTGTCCTGGGTGTGGTCACCAGAGACAACGTCCTTTCCCCGACCAGCGAAATTCGGCTTCTCTGAACGAAGTAGTATGGGGCTATGCGCTCCCTACTTGCTTTTGTGCTCTTGTTGACCGGTGTCGCGTCCGCTCAGGACGGGCTACTCCCCAGCCCGATTCCGCAGGACCTGCGCCGTTACTTGGACTTGACCGCCGCTCAGGGAGTCCGCATCCAGCAGCTCAATGCTCAATTGTCGGCCTATCGCTCCGGAAAGACGATTCGCCAGATCGCGGTGCAACGGGAACTCGCTGAAGAGATGGCGCGGGAGCCACTCGATCCGACAGCGATCGGCCTCCGCCATGTGGAACTCGAATCCATTCGCCGCGAAATTGAAGCCGAACAGCGGAAGACAATGGAAGAGATCCAGGCGCTTCTGACTCCCGCGCAACGGACGCGGCTCGACGGCCTCGCTCAGGTGCTTCGCCAACAGAACACAGCGTGCGCGGCAGTCGCTCTAAACCTATTGTCCGCGCCTTCGTTCGGCTGGGATCTCGGCCTCGCTAGCATTCAAGGGTGGCGGGGCTGCCCCACGATTATCGGAGATTTCCAGCGCATGCCGTTCCCTGTCTCACCGTAACGCTCGCAACACTCTTATCCCTCCAGCCCGTGCTGGCTCCCGCCCAACCAACCCTACGACGTCCTAATCAAGAAGGGACGAGTGGCCGACAGCACTGGCAACCCTACCTTCCTCGCTGACGTCGCCATCACCGGCGGCAAAATCGCCGCCATCGGCAAACTCAGCGGGCTCGCCCGGCAGACGATCGACGCTAAAGGCATGATCGTCACGCCGGGCTTCATCGACATCCACAACCACTCCGACACCTCCTTGCTGGCCGATGGCAACGCGCAATCCTTCGTCCGGCGAGGTGTCGCAACGCTGATCTTCGGCGAAGGGCCGTCCGCCGCGCCGTCGCGGGACTTCCCGCGATTTACGAACTACTGGGAGCGCCTCCTCCCCCTCTGCGACAGGTAGCGGGCCACCCTATTAATTGACGGCCACCCGCACCGCCGCAATCTCGGTATCCTGAGCCACCCCGCCAATCGCCCTGAATCGGACCAGCACCTCAAAGTACTTCCCCGGCGCAGTCCACCGCGTCAGCCCCAACGCCCGCAACAGTTTCGTCTTCCCATTCTCGCTCGTCAAGAGCTCAAACGCCGCCTCAGTACCCTCTTGGTGCAGGCCCTGCACCAGCAGCACCGTGCCCGTCGCCGACTCCGATGGCAGCAGCGAGATCGTCGCATACTCCACCCCTTCGGTCCCTGTCCACTGGTAGCTGTTGTACGCAACCGGCTCGTTGCCTCGCGGATGCAGGTTGCGGAACCCCCTCTGCCCCATCGCCCCAATCCGCTCCCGAAAGTTCAATCGAGCCTCAAATTTGCCCACCCAGGGATTGCTCACCGGACTTCCTAGAAAAATCAAGTTCCCTTGCTGCAAGTCGCGCGGCCTCAAGTCCCGCGCAAATCGGATCTGCAGCCGGTCCCGCCACGGCCCCAACGCCAATCCCAATCGCAGCGCCACCGTCGCATCGGCCACAGAGGTCAAATGCGAAGCCGCAACGATATTACCAATCCCCGGCACCGTCTCCCGGATCTTCGCCAGGCCCCTCCCGAACTCTGGCCCCAGATACTCATCGAGCGTGACCGGCGATCCTCGGGACACGCCCAGCATCGCCGCATTCACATCCGCCAGCACGATCGTTGTCTTTTGCCCTTCTTGGGTCAGTTCGGACAGTGGCCAATCAGGGGACTCCGGCGGGGAACCCTTCGCCGGGAGCAGTAACGCCAACAGTATGACAACGGCCGCCGCCGCCGCCGCTGCCGCTCCCACTGGCCACCATGCCAGCCGGCGGCCTTCCGCCTCGCTCGGCCCGGTCGCCGCGCTAGGCGCCACGGCTGGCAGCAACCCGCCGTCCGGTTCCTGCAGCGCTGGTCTAGCCACGCGTTCCATCTCCGGCACATAGCTCCCCACTGGCAATAGAAACCGGTAACGCACCTCCGGGTATTGCCGGTAGTACTCCGCTAATCGCTTCCTGACATCGTTCGCTGCCACGCGTACCGTTGCGTCCTGCCCCGTATCGTAGTCTGGCGAACGGCGAAATAGCTCGACTCCGATCGTACGTTCTTTCAGCCCATCACTCCCACCAGCCAGCTTTCGTGTAACAACGAAACGCAGCAGGTCCCGGCTCCGCCGGCTCTGCTTAAAGGAAGAGCTTTCGAGGATTGCCGCGAGCTCTTCTTCGATCTGATCGACATCGCTTGGCATACAGCAGCGACGAGTATATTACGTTATTCCAGAAGGGGATACGGAACCGTTACGGAACCTTCGTAACGTTCCCGACCGCTCCAGAAACAAATATGCTACCGAAACTATGCTGCGTCTCCTCCGCCCCGTTGCGCTGGCCTTGCCCGCCTTCCTTCTATCCATCACACTTCTCTTCGCCCAAGGCGAACGTGCCACCATCACGGGCACCGTCTCGGACTCCTCCGGCGCCTCCGTTCCCGATAGCACCATCACGATTCGAAACGTAGCCACGAACGTCACCACCCGCACCACCACCAACTCGGCCGGTCTGTACTATATGCCCGCTCTCTCTCCCGGCGAGTACGAGGTCTCCATCTCCAAGCAAGGGTTCCGTCCCGCCCGCGTCTCCGGACTCCGGCTCACTGTCGGCCTCACCGCCACCGTCCCCGTCACTCTCGAAGTCGGGAGCGTCACCGAGGCCGTCGAAGTCCGCGCCACCGCCATCCAACTCGAAGCGCAGTCCTCCGGCCTCGGAAAAGTAGTGGAACAACGCCGCGTCGTCGAGCTCCCCCTCCTTGGCCGGAACCCCCTCGCTCTCGCCGCCACCGCACCCGGCGTCGCGCCCACCTCCGGCCAGCGCGGCACGGGCCAGGACATCGTCGGCGTCTCCACGACGTCCCAAATCAATGGCGGTCTCGCCCAGCAGAATGGCGTTCTCATCGATGGCGGCGAATCCCGAGGCACCACCGAGTCCGGTAACGCCTATACCGTCCCCCTCGAAGCCGTCGGCGAGTTCAAGGTCGAAACCTCCACCTACTCCGCCGAGTTCGGACGCGCTGCCGGCGGAATCATCAACATCGCCACCAAGTCCGGCACCAACCAACTCCACGGCGTCGTCTATGAATTCCTCCGCAATGATCGCGTCAACGCCAACAGTTGGCAGAACAATCGTAACCGCGTCCCCCGCGGTCTGTTCCAGCGCAACGAGTTCGGCGCCGGCGCCGGCGGCCGCCTCATCAAGGACCGCACCTTCTGGTTCGCCATCTACGAAGGCACCCGCCAGGGCAGCCCCGACCAAGCCCTCCTCACCGTCCCCACCTCCCTCCAAAAACAAGGCGACTTTTCCCAGACTTTTGATCGCAACGGCCTCCAGAACACCATCTACGACTACACCACCACGCGCCCCAACCCCTCCGGTGCCGGCTCCATTCGCGATCCCTTCCCCGGCAACCGCATCCCCGCCAGCCGTATCCATCCCATCTCCTCGAAAGTCATCCCCTTCTGGGGCGACTCCAACCGTCCCGGCGAAGGCGCCTCCCTGGTCAATAACTATTTCCGCGTCGGCAAAGCCATCTCCAACTCCGACTCCTGGTTCGGTCGCATCGACCACAACATCAACGACCGCCATCGCCTCTATGGACGCTACGGCGGCCGCGAACTGAAAAACACTACGCAGGTCGCGCTCAATCCCGCCTTCCCGCCGCGTTCGCTCAGCTCCAATCCCGCCAACAGCGCCCTCATCTCCCTCACCTCCACCTTCACCCCCACCATGATTGGCGAAGGTCGCATCTCCTATAACCGCCTCCAGTTCGATTCCCGCCCCATCTCGGAAGGCTTCGACGTCGCCGCCCTCGGCTTCTCTCCCGCCGTCACCCAAAACATCCTCTTCCAGCAGTTCCCCCAGATCTCCATCCAGACCTACGCCCAAGGCGCCGGCCTCGCCGTCACCGGAGCCGCTCCCAACGAGTTCGATCAACTCGGCGGCGTCGGCCGCAATCTCAACCCCCAGGACACTTGGCACGCCCAGTACCACACCACCCTCATTCGGACCCGCCACAAGATCAAGGCCGGCTTTGAAACTCAACTCATCAAGCTGAACGCCTTCAACTCGCAACAGTCCTCCGGACAGTACATCTTCGATCGGCTCTACAGCCAAGGCCCCGATCCCACCGCCACCGCCCTCAACTCAGGCCACGGATTCGCCAGCTTCCTCCTCGGCGTCCCCCAGGCCGGCGCCATCAGCATCACCCGTCCCCTCTTCCTCTATCAGCGCTACTACGGCGCCTACCTCCAGGACGATTGGCGCGTCACCGACAAACTCACCCTCAACCTTGGCCTCCGCTGGGAGTACACCACCCCCTACGCCGAAAAGTTCGGCCAGATTGGCTACATGGACTTTGAAGCCAACGATCCCGTCTCCGGTACTAAGGGCACTTTCAAACTCATCGAACCCGGCGGCTACCAGAGCGACCCCAACCGCAAGAACTTCTCCCCCCGCGTCGGACTCGCCTATCAGCTCAACCCCAAAACCGTCATCCGCACCGGCGCGGCCATCTTCTATGCTTCCTATGTCGGCGTCAACGCCGCGGCCACCGACTTCGGCAACGGCAGCTTCCTGTCGAACGCCCTCTTCCTCGGCGCGCCCAACGCCCTCCCCAACACGCCTCCCGTCGGCGGATCCTGGTCCAACCCCTTCGCTGGCGGCATCATCATCCCCGATCGCAATACCAACTTCGCCGGCCAGAACGTACGGGCCGACGTCCGCAACCGGCCCAACGCCTACCTCGGCAACTGGACTTTC
>JBBQRA010000266.1:0-7524 GCA_038215275.1 Bryobacterales bacterium
TCTGGATGCGCTCAAAGTGAGCTTGCCTGCCAAGTAAAACGTAGTCAGGCGAAAAACAGCCGACGGAACACGACAACTATCAACGAATCATACAGTTAGAGGGAAAAACTGTGGGTGGTGGCAGGGGGAAGATCCGTCAGAGCACCCTCGAGCAGAGCCGTGGCGGAGCCTCCGAATACGCGGGGCAGAATCTCTTCGAGAAAGCTGCCTTGCATCTGCTCGCGGGGCGCGGCGGGGGAGAAGACATGGGCGCGGGCGGAGTCGTCGCGGACGACCAAACCCTTGGCCAGCATGATCTGCATCAGCTTCAGCGTGGTGGTGTAGCCCCCGGCGCCGAGAGCCTCATAAACCTCGCGAACTGTTTGCGGACCTCGCTCCCAAAGCACCTGGAGAATGTCCCATTCCGCTGGCGTTGCCTTCATGCGATGATTACATACGAAGCCATTCGTAATGTCAACGAAATTCTTCGTACTTCTATTTTCTGGTGTCGTTTGTTTATACGCGCAGTTGGAAGGCACGTTGCGCCAAGCCTTTGAGGGGAGGTCGGTTCGGGTGAAGATCGACCTGCCGGCGACCAATGAGGGGGTAGATATCCAGTTTCGAGGAGAGCCGCCGCTGGACTTCCGGAGCTACTCGCAGCGCATCAAACGATACGGCATTTCGCTGCGGAATGGAGACAGCGTGACGGTGACCACCGTCCGCGTGAAGGGCAAGAACATTGAGTTTCAACTGGGCGGCGGGGGGTATGGCACCTTCGGCGACCCTAGCGGCAGCGTCTCGCTAGGTACGGTGTCGAAGAGCCGCCGGGAGCAGGACCGGGAGCGGGAGAACAACGACCGCTGGGCCCGCGAGGTGGAGCTTTCGGCGCAGCGGCAGGGGGACATTGAAGACAAGCGATTGCAGGCGGGGTCTCGCTTTAACTTGCGCTTCCCGGATAACTACTTGAAGGAGAGTGTGCCGACACCGGAGGAGGTCCGCGGGATGCTGGCGGAGTACGTGGCGTTTGATGGGGCGGCACCAGGTGCGCAAGGGCATGCAGACGGATGAGGTTTTCGGAATTCTGGGGGAGCCCTCGGACACGACGCGGGGCAACCTGGAGGAGTTGAGCAGGTGACCGCGACTTGGGTGCAGAGCGGAGGCTCGACGAAAGTGGTCTTCATCAATGGGGTGGCGGTGACGATCTCGGTGCAGAACCGTTGAGCGACTTGGTGGCGTGGCTGGATCGGTTGGGCCTCGAATCGCTGGGTTCGCGATGGTGGCGGCGGCAGCTTTTCCGGTGCCTGGAGTGTGGGGCCGTGCTTCGGAAATCAGAGAGCACCTTGCAGTGTGGCTGCGGCAAGACGTATCCGGTGATCGCGGAGGTGCCGATGTTGCTACCCAAGTTCCGGTCGTCGCCGGCCGCGGTTCCGTTGACGGAGACGGAGGTGGGACGGGTGGTGGCCGCGTTCGGGATTCGAGACGAAGCGGCGACGCGGGCCCGATTCTCGGCGATCTTTGCGCAGAGGTATCAGTTCGACGAGTCGTTTCTCGAGGCGGAGAACAACTACCTGCTGCAGCGGCTGGCGATTAACCGCGAGGCGAGGCCGACGGTGGAGGCGCTGGCGGAGCCGGGCAGCGGCGAGTCGGCATTTGCCGTGGTTCGTCATTATGTGCCGGAATCGTTGACGCGGGGGGGGAGCACGAGCCACAATGTGCGGATTCGAAATACGGGCAAAGAGCCGTTGCTGCGGCACGCGCGGGGCGGATGGAGCCTGGCGTTTCGTTGGGCAGAGGGGCCAGAGACGGGGTTGACGCCGCTACCGGTGACGGTGTTGCCGGGGCGGGAGATCAGCTTGCCCGTGCGGCTGACCGCGCCGGGGGCGGCGGGGGACGCCGAGTTGAGCATAGTGCTGCTCCATGCTGATGGGCGCCTGCTGCGATCGACGGAGCGATTTTCGATTTCGATCGTGGAGAAGGCGCAGCGGCCGTACCGCCCGCTGGATCCGATTCGCGGGCCGTTGGCGGCCGATTACGATGAGGACCATCGGATCGGGATCCGGCTGGTGGAGCGGGCGGTGAACCTGGCGCACGCGCGGCGGGGGCTGGAGATTGCGAGTTCGTCGTCGCCGGCCACTTGCAACCTGGGCTGCCTAACGGTGAACATCGACATTGACGCGCAGACGATGCAGGCGGCGCAGGTCGTGTTCGAGAAGCGGGGTTATAGCAACGTGATCTTCGCTTGCTGCGATGCGTTGCGGCTGCCCTTCGCGGCGGAGACGTTTGATTTTGTAGCGACGTTCGCGGCGTTGCACCACTTCGCGGATCCGCTAAGCGTGCTGCGGGAGGCAGCGCGGGTCGTGAAGCCCGGAGGGATCGTGGCAGTGATGTGCGAGCCGACGGGACATGAGTTTGAACGGCCGCATCCGCAAATCGTGGAAGTGCTGGAGCACGGGGTGAACGAGCAGATTTTTTCTATCGACGAGTACGCGCGGATGTTTCACGCGGCGGGGCTACGGCCGACGTCGTCGCAACTGGACGACGATTCGTTGAAGGTGATTCTACGGCGCTAAGCGAGGAGTTCGCGGATCACCTGCCCGCCGACCTGACTGAGCTGCTTCTCGCGCCCGGCATGGAGGTAGCGGAGCTTTGAATCATCGAGGCCGAGCAGATGGAGCAGGGTGACGTGGAGATCGCGGAGGGGATGAACGTTCTCAACGGCCATGCCGCCGACTTCGTCCGTGGCGCCGATGATGGAGCCCGCTTTTACGCCGGCACCGGCAAGCCACATCGACATGGCATTGGCGTTATGATCGCGGCCCCAGGCTTGGCTGCCGCGGCGGATGCCGTTGTCCGGACTGCGGCCGAATTCGCCGGCCCAGACGACGAGGGTGTCTTCGAGGAGGCCAGTTCGTTTCAGATCTTTGAGCAGGCCGCTGATGGGCTTATCGATGGCGCGGAGGCGGGAGCCGTGGGCCTTGTCGATGAAGTCGTGCGAATCCCAACCCATCGCGATGACCTGGACGAAGCGAACCCCTTTTTCGACGAGACGGCGGGCGAGGAGGCAACGCCGGCCGAGGGCGTCGGCGTCTTTGTTCGGCCCGCCGATGCCGTAGAGGGCAATCGTGGCCGGGGACTCCTTTTCAAGGTCGACGATGCCGGGCATTTCGGCTTGCATGCGGAAGGCGAGTTCGTAGCTTTCGAGGCGGGCGTCGAGTTCGGCATGGTCCGGGCGGCGGGAGCGATGGAACTGGTTCAGCTCTTTCCAGAAGCCGAGATTGGCGGCCTGCCGCTGCTTGGTCATGCCGGAGGGCGGGGCCATGTCGAGAATCGGCGCGCCTTCAGGGCGGAGCGGCGTGCCTTGGTAGTAGGCGGGCAGGAAGCCGTTGGACCAGTTGGCGGCGCCGCCTTGGGGGTAGGCGACATCGGGCAGCACGAGGAACGACGGCAGATTCTGATTGACGGTGCCGAGGCCGTAGGAGGCCCACGCGCCAAGGGCGGGGTCGCCGCCGAACTGGTTGCCGGTGTTGAGATGGTAAAGAGCGGTGGGGTGGTTGACGCTGTCGCCCTTGAGGCCGCGGTAGAAGCAGCAGTCGTCGACCACTTCGCTGAAACTTTCGAGGAGCGAGTTGATCTCGATGCCCATTTTGCCGGCGCGGCGGAATTCGAAGGGGCTCTTGACGTAGTACCGTTCGCCCGTGTTCATGTTGGCTTCGAACTTGTTGCGCTCCTTGGCGAAGCGGGTCATATGGAGGTCGGCGAGCTTAGGCTTAGGGTCGAAGGTATCGATGTGGCTGGGGCCGCCCTCCATGAGCAGGAAGATGCAGTGCTTGGCTTTGGCGGGGTGGTGGGGCGGTTTGGGAGTGAGGGGACCGGCGTTGGCCTGTTCGGCGAGCAGGGCGCTGAGGGCGACGGTACCGAGGCCCATGCCGGCGCTGAAGAGAAGGTCGCGGCGGGAGTTGCTAGTAGACATAGACGAACTCGTTGGCGTTAAGCAGCATGAGCGTGACGTCGGACAGGGCGCGAGTGGCCGGGCCGACGTCAGAGGGGTGGAGGTTCGGTTCGTAGGGTGCGGGGTCTTCCGCCTGGACGAATTCGGAGGTTTGACCGGTGAGCTCGCTGGTGATCTTGTGGACGAGTGGCTTGGGCTTGGCCTTGGCGGGCGGTGGGTTCGTTTTGTGAAACGCCAGCATGCGGTTGAAGTGGCGCTTTGCCGCTTGGAGTTCGGCGGGTTGAGCGGGGCGGCTGAAGGCGAGTTGGAAGGCGCGGAGAAGACGGGCGTCGAGGGTGGGGGCTTCTTTTTCGAGGCGGGCGGCCATGGCCAGGGCTAGATCGTTGGTGAACTGGCTGTTGAGAAGGCCGAAGGCCTGGGTGGGGACGGTGGAGGCTTCGCGGCGTTCGCACGAAAGGTCAAGGCTGGGGCCGTTGAAGACCTCGATGAGCGGGTCGGGGAGGCTCCGCTGTTGGAAGGTGTAGATGGTGCGTCGATTGCGCTGGCGGCGAAGCGGCGAGGGGGCGTAGGCCGGGGCGAGAGAGCCCATGCGGTGCTGCGGTTGGCGGGCGACATCCTCATTAATTTGGGGGAAAACGCCGGTGCCGCCGGCTTCGAGGTTGAGCTCGCCGCTGACGGCGAGGAGGCTGTCGCGGAGGGTTTCCGCCTCCAGACGGCGCGGTTGGAAGTTGGTGCTTTGGTAGGCGGCAGACTGAAGAATCAACCGATGGATGGGTTTGATCCGCCATCCATTCTGGACGAGGGCTCCGGCGAGCCAGTCGAGGAGTTCGGGGTTGGTGGGCTTCTTGCCCATCTTGCCGAAGTTGCTTGGGTCGCCGGCGATGCCTTCGCCGAAGTGGGATTGCCAGATGCGGTTCACGATGACGCGGGCGGTGAGCGGGTTCCTGGGATCGGCGATCCAGCGGGCGAAAGCGCTGCGTCGGCCGGCGACCGTGTTGGGGATTTGCGGCGCGGGATATTGACCGGCCTTTTCAAGCGCCGAGAGGACGCCGGGGGTAACCGCTTCGGCGGGAGATTGGATACTGCCGCCGGGCAGGATGTGGACGGGGGCGGGACGGTACTCGGCGCTGGGCGGATACTTCAGCGCGGGGCCGCCGTCGGTTTGGCCGTCGAGCGGGCCGCTGGAGACGGCGAAGGCGAGGGGCTCGAAACGGTTGAGCGACTCCTTATAGAGCTGCGAGTGCTTCTGGAAAAGCTTGAACTCTTCGTACTCGTCGGGGTTCGCCGTGTTCTGGCGGAACTCTTTCATGCGAGCCAGGGTTCGGTCGTAGAGAGTCCGCATTTGGGCGGCGCCGGACGGGAGATCCGCTGTGTTCTCCGTGGGCAGGAAAGGCAGCTTCGGCCGGGCGAATTCTGTCGAGGCGAAGATGGCCTGGACCCGGTAGTAGTCCTTAGTGGGAATGGGGTCGAACTTGTGGTCGTGACACTTGGCGCAGCCGAGAGTGAGGCCGAGGAAGGTACTGACTGTGTTGTGGGCGACGTCGTCGAGGAAGAGTTGACGAGTGACGGCTTCCACGGACATGGCGGTATGCTCCCAGGGGCCGGCGCGGAGGAAGCCGGTGGCGATGAGGGCTTCGGGATTGCCGGGGTAGAGTTCGTCGCCGGCGATCTGTTCGCGGATGAACTGGTCGTAGGGCTTGTCCTGATTGAAGCTGCGGATGACGTAGTCGCGGTAGCGCCAGGCGTTGGGGCGTTCGAAATCGTTGGAGTAACCGCTTGTGTCGGCGTAGCGGACGACATCGAGCCAGTGGCGACCGAAGCGTTCGCCATAGCGGGGGGAGGCGAGGAGGCGGTCGATCAGCTTGTCCCAAGCCTGGGGGGACTGGTCGGCGAGGAAGGCGCCGACTTCCTCAGGGGTGGGGGGGAGACCGGTGAGATCGAAGCTGACCCGGCGGATGAGGGTGCGGCGGTCGGCGCGGGGGGCTGGCTTCAGAAAGGCGTCGATCGACTTCGCCGGATCGAAAGGAAGGACCGGGCGGAGGGCCCAGAGGTCTTCGTCTTTGTAAGCCCAGTTGGCTTCGGCTGGGCGGGTGGGCCAGACGGCGCCGACAGCGATCCATTCGCGGAAGGCTGCAATAGTTTCCGGGGGGAGCTTTTGCTTCGGGCCACCGGGGGGCATCTGGAGGCCGTTGCGGCCTTCGAGGACATGCAGGAGCGGACTTTGGTCCGCTTGGCCGGGGAGGAGGGCCGGGCCGCGCGTACCGCCCTGGAGCAGCCCTTCGCGGGAGCTGACATCGAGTTTCGAGAGTGCTTGTGTGGGACCGTGGCAGCCTTGGCAGTCGCGGACTAAGACGGGCTGGATCTTCTGGAGGAAGAGTTCGCCGCCTGGCTGCGCGGCCAGGGGGAGGACGAGGAAGAGGAGCGCGAAAGAGCGATGCAAGGAACTACTCCTGACGGGTCGACTTCCACTCTATCAGCGCAAAAGACAATAACCAACTGGACAAGAGGCTTGTCAACAGTTGGTTATCGAGGGGTCAGAAATGGTCGGGCCGGCGAGATTCGAACTCGCGACCTCTTGCACCCCAAGCAAGCGCGCTAGCCAGGCTGCGCTACGGCCCGAATCCCTTTAGTATACCGCATCGTCCTGGCTTCAGCCATGGAAATCCGCCTTGTCACGTTTCAGCGGAAAACGTATCTCTCTAGGCGACGTGACACGAAACCTGCTTCCCATTCCGTTGCTTACCCTCTGGGTGATTGCTTCTCCCTTACACGCCGAGGGCCTTACCTTGCCCGAGGCGGTGGCCAAAGCACTGGCGCAACATCCGTCGATGGACGCCGCGAAGGCACAGACCGGAGCGGCGGTGGCCCTGACGGCGCAGGCCCGCTCCGAATACCTGCCTAAGGTGAACTACGCCGAGTCGTTCCAGACATCGAATAATCCGGTGTTCGCGTTCTCGACGCTGCTGACACAACGGCGATTTTCGGCGGCAAACTTCGCCATTGACGCGCTGAACCGGCCGGGCTTCGTCAACAATTTTCAATCGCTGGTGAGCGTTGACCAGGTGCTCTACGACTTTGGGGGCGTGCGCTCCGGGGTGAAATCGGCACAGATCGGCGAGAAGCTTTCCGCGGAGCAGGAGCGATACGCGAAGATGCAGCTCATCGCGAAAGTTGCTCGCTCGTATCACACGGTTACGTTGGCGGAGCAGTTCCTGAAGGCGGCGCAGCAGGCGGTGCAGTCTGCCGAGGCCGACTTGGCGCGGGCGGAAGCGGTTCGCTCGGCCGGCCTATCGACGGATGCGGATGTGCTTTCGATAAGGGTCCACCTGGCCGCAATGCGGGAGCAACAGATCCAACGGCAATCGGGAGCGGAGATCGCGCGGGCGGCGTTGAATGAAGCGCTGGGACAGCCGCTCGACGAAGTCGTCTCGTTGTCGACGCCACTGACCGCGGCCCCGGCGGGTCCGGCTGTGAGTTCGACGATCGAGCGCCCGGAGTTGCGGCAGGCTGGCCTAGCGAGAGAGTTGGCGGAGTCGCAAGTGGCTGGTGCGCGGTCCGCGCTTTATCCGCAGATCACCGGCCGGGCGGCATTCGAG
>JBBQRA010000267.1:0-7463 GCA_038215275.1 Bryobacterales bacterium
GCTTAGTCACGAGGCTTCACTCAATTCCGTTACCGGCATCGAGTGCTCGTCAGCTACCATGTCCTACCGATTACTACATGGGTGGATCCCTCCTCCACTGGTGATCTGCGCCGTTGGGGCGCTCTGAGAAATCGCGGCTAGCTACTTCGTCCGTACTCTCTCCCGTTCCCGCGCAAACGCCTCCCCCGCCGGAGCCGTTCCCAACGGATCCACCACCACATCGAAATACCCATCCCGCCAAGGAATTTCCTCGGCATCGACCAAATGAAACATCACGTTGTCGAATTCCGCCGTCGCCGCTCGAGCGCGCTCGACGTCCTCGGCCGAACCCATCCCCACCAGCGCCCCGTCGGGCACCCGCGCCGCCCAACCGCGCAAGGTGCCCTCATCCGGAATCGACAACAGCAGCACCCGATAGTGCCGCTCCCAGGAACTACTCTCCAATCTTCACCAGGTTCTGCGCCAGCACCGCCTCCGCATCCGCCGCCGTGAACTCTTCGACTTTTGACGAAATGTTCATCGAGCAGAACTTCGGTCCGCACATCGAGCAGAAATGAGCATCTTTGAATCCCTCTTCCGGCAACGTCTCATCGTGATACGCCTTCGCCGTTTCCGGATCCAGCGCCAACTCGAACTGCCGCCGCCAATCGAACTTGTACCGCGCCCGCGACAACTCGTCGTCCCGGTCCCGCGCCCCTGGCCGATGCCGCGCAATATCCGCCGCATGCGCCGCAATCTTGTACGCGATCAGCCCCGCCTTCACGTCGTCCTTGTTCGGCAGACCCAGGTGCTCTTTTGGCGTCACGTAGCAAAGCATCGACGCGCCGTACCACCCGATCATCGCCGCGCCAATCGCGCTCGTAATGTGGTCAAACCCGGGTGCAAAGTCGGTCACCAGCGGGCCCAGCGTATAAAACGGCGCCTCATGGCACAGCTCTTTCTCTTTCTCCACCTGCATCTGGATCTGGTCCATCGGCACGTGGCCCGGCCCTTCAATCATCGTCTGCACGTCGTAGCGCCATGCAATCCGCGTCAACTCGCCCAAAGTCTTCAACTCGGCAAACTGTGCCGCGTCGCTCGCATCGGCCAGCGAACCCGGCCGCAGCCCGTCGCCCAGCGAGAAGCTCACGTCGTGCTTCTGGAAAATTTTGCAGATGTCCTCAAAGCACTCGTAGAGGAAATTCTGCTTGTGGTTCTTCACCATCCATTCGGCCAGAATCGATCCGCCCCGCGAAACAATACCCGTAATCCGCTTCGTCGTCAGCGGAATGTGCTGAATCAGCACGCCGGCATGGATCGTCATGTAGTCGACGCCCTGCTCGGCCTGCTCCTCAATCACTTCGAGCATCACGTTCTTATTCAGGTCCTCGACGCGCCGCACGCGCGAGAGAGCCTCGTAGATTGGCACGGTTCCAATCGGCACCGGCGAGTTCGCGATAATCGCCTTCCGGATCAGCGGAATATCGCCGCCCGTCGAAAGGTCCATCACGGTATCGGCCCCGTACTTCACCGAATATTCAAGCTTCTCGAGTTCGCCCTTCACGTCGGAAGTCGTCGCCGAGTTACCGATATTGGAGTTGATCTTGCAGCTGGAGGCCACGCCAATACACATCGGCTCGAGAGCGTTGTGATTGATGTTCGCCGGGATGATCATCCTCCCCCGGGCGACCTCGTCCCGGACCAGTTCCGGGGTCAACTTTTCCCGCTTCGCCACATATTCCATTTCCCCGGTGATGATGCCCTTCCGGGCATAATGCATCTGGGTTTGAATCGGATCACTCTGGCGCGCGGCCAGCCATTCAGTGCGAATACTCATAGCTTAATTATCACCTAGAAACCGGCCTCGCTATACTTGACTCCATGCAGGCGACCGTAGCCCTTCTGCTCCTCCTCGCGAGCCTCCTTCCCGCCGCCGTCTCGCTCGATGAGTATCGAGCCCGCCGCGCCGCCGTACGCGAACGCCTCACCAAGGACAAGGGCATACTCGTCCTCTTCGGAGCCACCGAGGCCGAACGCGGCGACCTCCGCAGCCGCTTCTTTCAGGAACCTAACTTCTTCTACCTCACCGGCTGGACCGACCCCGGCGCTGCCCTTCTCCTTACCCCCACCGAGGAGTTCCTCTTCCTCCCCTCCCCTTCCGAAGTCAACGAACGCTACACCGGCAAAAAACTCCTACCCGTCGACCCCGCCGCCCCCGCCCGCACCGGGTTCGCTCATGTCCTCCCCACGCCCAAGCTCGAACTCACTTATTACACGGCCGTCGAAACCGCCCCCAAGCTCTACGGCCTCATCGACTTCAACCGCCCCGACCTCCTCCGCCGCCTCGCCGGCGAACGCAAACTCGAAAACGCCGCATCCTTCCTCTTCCCTCTCCGCATGAAGAAGTCTCCGGCCGAGGTTAGCCTCCTCAAGCAGTCCGTCGCAGTCACTCTCGACGCCCATCGCGCCGCTTGGCAGCGCGCCGCGTCCGGCCTGTTCGAATATCAAATCGGCGCGGCCATGGTTAATGTCTACTCCGATCGCGGCTGCGAACGCAGCGCCTATCCCCCCATCGTCGGCTCCGGCCCCAACTCCACCATCCTCCACTACGCCAAAAACGACCGCCGCATGGACTCGGGCGAACTTCTTCTCATGGACGTCGGCGCCGAATGCCGCATGTACGCCGCCGACATCACCCGCACCGTCCCCGTCAACGGCAAGTTCACCGCACGCCAGCGCGAGATTTACGAAATCGTTCTCGCCGCCCAGCGCGCGGCCATCGCCGCCGTCAAACCCGGCATGACCCTCGCCAAAACCGGCGAAAAGTCCCTTTACAAAGTCGCCTACGACGTCATCGAAGCCAAAGGCTACGGTAAGTACTTCACCCACGGACTCGGCCACCACATCGGCCTCGAGGTCCACGATCCCGGCCCCCCGGAAACACCGCTCGAAGCCGGCATGGTCATCACCATCGAACCCGGCATCTACATCCCCGAAGAGGCCCTCGGCGTCCGCATCGAAGACATGATCCTCGTCACCTCCAACGGCGGCGAGGTCCTCTCGAAAGCGCTCCCCCGAGATCCCGAGGCCGTCGAAAAGGCCATGCGCCATGACCGTAAACCGTAACTCCGGTTACTGGCTCGCCCTCACCGCCGCCGGCCTCCTGGCCCTCCTCGTCGCCTGGGCCCCGCTCGGCGCACAGTTCGATAACTACGCCCTCGATTGGACCTACCGACTCCACCGCCCCGCCGCCTGGCCCACCTCGTCCATCATTCTCGCCATCGACGACGCTTCTTATAAATCCATCGGCGGCCTCTCCAAACTCCGCGCCGCCCTCGCCCAATCCCTCGCCCTCGTCATCGCCGCCCAACCCAAAGCCATCGCCCTCGACGTCGTCCTCGCCGACTCCGGCGAACCCGCCGACGACAACGCCCTGGAACCCCTCCTCAAGCAGGTCGTTCTCCCTGCCGTCCTCACCCCCACCGACGGCTGGGAACTCCCGCAGGACCGTTTCCGCAAAGTCGCCCCCGCCCTTGGACACGTCCACGCCGACCCCGACTCCCGCGATGGCATGTCCCGCGCCATGCCCCTCGAAAAACGCGCCGGCGGCCTCCGCCTCTGGGCGCTTTCCCTCGAAGCCTTCCGCCTCGCCAGCGGCGGCGGCCCCATCACCGAGTCCCCCTCTGACCTCGAAGTCGCCGGCATCACCATCCCCTCCTCCCTCGCCGACGGCCGTCTGATGCGCATCCGCTACCTCCCGCCCGATCAGAACGAGGTCTCCCGCATCCCCCAGGTCACCCTGAAGGCTCTCCTGTTAAAACCCACTCTCGCCCAAGCCTTTCGCAACAAAGTCGTCTTCGTCGGAGCGACCTCCCAATCCGCCGTCCGCGACCGTCTCATGACGCCCTATACGACCCTCCAGCCCATGCCCGGCGTCGAAATCCACGCCCACGCCTACGAGACCCTCGCCACTGGTCAGTTCCTCACGGACGCTTCCCCCTCGTTCGTCCTTCTCCTCTCCATCGCCCTCGTCGCCGGCGCCGCCGCCATTTTCTGGCGATTCACCGGTCTTCCCGCCTACACTCTCGCCGCCGGTCTCCTCGGTGTCGCCCATCTCATTCCCCATATCTTCTTCATGGCCGACATCGTCTTCTCCCACGTCGCCCCCATGCTCTCCGCCTGGTTCGCCGTCGTGGTCGCCGCCGCGTGGCAATACTTTTCTACGCGCCTCGCCCTCGCCACCGCCGAAGGCGAACGCGCCCGCTACCAGCAAGCCATCCAGTTTGTCACCCATGAAATGCGCACGCCGCTTACGGCCATCCAGGGCTCCAGCGAGCTAATGGGCCGCTACAAGCTCACCGAAGAAAAGCAGAAGCAACTCGCCGCCCAGATCAACAGTGAATCCAAGCGCCTCGCCCGCATGATCCAGACGTTTCTCGACGTCGAACGCCTCGGCGCAGGCCAAATGAAGTTAAAGCAGGATCCCATTCCCATCCCCGCCCTCCTCGACGTCTGCCTCGACCGGGTCAAGCCCCTCGCCGAACGCAAGAACATCGCGCTCACTCTAGTAACTCCCCTCGACGTTACGCTCCAAGGCGACCGCGAGTTACTGGAGTACGCGGTTTACAACTTACTCACCAACGCCATCAAATACTCCGGGCCTGACACCAAGGTCGAAGTCGCCACCTCCAACGGCCAGGACCGCCTCCGCATCGCCGTCCGCGATCAAGGCATGGGTATGAGCGCCGCCGAACTGAAGAAGCTCTTCACAAAGTTCTACCGGACGGCCCGCGCCGAACAGTCCGGCGAAGTCGGCACCGGCATCGGCCTCTCCATCGTCCAGCAGATCGTTACGCTCCATGGTGGACGCATCGAGGTCACCTCCCAACCCGGAGAAGGCTCTTGCTTCACCATCTCCCTGCCCTCGAACTAATTCGCCTCCACCGGCTCCCACTGCCGCCAATTCTGCTCAGCTTTTTCAAACTCCGCCCGTAGCGCCTTCCGGATTTCCACCACGTCCCCCGCCCCCTCCGGTACGGGCGATTTTCCCGTCCAAATGTCATGCGCCGTCCCCACGGGATACATCGTCCCTCCTCGCCCCAGG
This sequence comes from Bryobacterales bacterium, assembly GCA_038215275.1. GTDB lineage: Bacteria > Acidobacteriota > Terriglobia > Bryobacterales > Bryobacteraceae. The sequence goes on from JBBQRA010000267.1 coordinate 5,084, forward strand.
TCCGACCAGTAGTGCGCCTTCCGGTTCATGTGCTTGGTCTCCCACTTCATCGTGCCCGTCTTTTCGAGCAGCTTTGCCAGCGACCGCGCGTTGCTGATCCTCTCGTCCTCCAGCGCCTGTAAGTGGACGCCCTCCCAGGCGATCTTATATAGCCCCAGCGAAAACGCGATCGCATCCCGCGCCTTCCACAGCTTCCAACTCGCCGGCCCCAACGCCCGGTTCATCTTGTCCAACCAATCTGTATCCTCGCGGATCGCCCCCGTCGCATCCATCCACCGGAAATTGCGGAATCCTAAATCGCAAGCCCGCCCATAATGATGCGTGCTCTCCCCGGGACCCGCCTGCGAATTCCGCCGTGCGAACCCCATCTGGTCGCTGAACGGCCGCCGCCACCCCGTATACGTAATCCACAGCACAATCCGGTGCTCTTCAAACATCCGCTGCACCATCGCCACAATCTGTCGTTGAAACGAAGGCTCAAACTCCCCGTAACTTTCAATTTGATAGATGGACTTCGCCGCGTCCGCTGCCGTCGCTTCGAAGTACACGATCTTCGATCCCGGCATCACCCGCATTCCCGCGTACTGCTCCGGCAAGGCCTCCCGTAGCGCCGTCCACGTCGGCCCCTCCGGCTTCAAGAGGCTCTCCACGATCTTCCGATCCCGCTGAAACAGCGCCAGCGCCGCCTTCGTCCCCGCTCCCAGTTCGCCATCAATCCGGAACTCAATATACGGCCGGCCCGCTGGTCCCTTCACCGCCAGCAACATCGCCTGCAACAGCGCCACGTCGTCCGGCTCATTCGCCGCGCCTTCCCCCACGGCGGCCGGAGAAGCCCAGGCCAGGGCGCAGACACACAACGCCGCCCCCAATCTGTGCCTCAAATGTCGCATTCTGATAGCCTAGCGCAAGATTTCCGACCCATGAATATCGCCATCGCCTCCTGCCTCCAGGAAAGCAACAATTTCTCTCCTGTCGCAACCACCTACGACGACTTCAATCCCGTCTTCGGCCCCGCCGTGCTCGAGCGCCATCGTGGCAAACTCACCGAAATGGGAGGCTTTCTTGATATCCTCGACGCGACCGAAGTCACCATCGAACCCATTTGCGCCGCCTGGGCCATCACCGCCAACCGCCTCCGCCGCGCCGATTTCTCCCGCCTCACAAAGGACTTCTCCCGCCACCTCGCCGCCGCCAACCCTGACGCTCTGCTCCTCGCCATGCACGGCGCGCAAACCGCGCAGGGCGAAGACGACGTCGAAGGCCGCTTCCTCGAACTGGCCCGCCAAGTCCTCGGCCCCGGCAAGCCCATCATCCTCACGCTGGACCTCCACGCCAACATCACCCAGCGCATGGTCGCCCTCGCCAACGCCATCGTCGGCTACCACACCTACCCCCACATCGACATGTTCGAAACGGGCCAGAAAGCCGCCCGCCTTCTCCTCCGCACCCTAGCCGGCGAAGTGCGCCCCGCCATGGCCTATCACAAGCTTCCCCTCATCATTCAAGCCGAAAACTCCCAAACCTACCGCGGTCCCATGCACGAACTCGTCTCCGCCGCCCAGGCCCTCGAAGCCTCGGGGCAAGCCGAAGCTGTCTCCCTCTTCCCCGTCCAACCCTGGCTCGACATCGCCGAAATGGGCTGCGGCGTGGTCGCCGTCACCAACAACAATCCCAAGGCCGCCCAAGCCCAAGCCACCAAGCTGGCCAAGCAGCTCTGGAAGCGCAAGGCCGAATTCGAAACCACGCTCACCCCGGTCCCCGACGCCATCGCCGCCGCCCTGGCCCTCCCCGCCGGCCCCGCCATTCTCGCCGAGTCCTCCGACTCCACGGGCTCCGGCTCCCCCGGCGACTCCACCGGCGTCCTGAAGCATCTCCTCAAAGCCCCGCTCACCGGCCCCGCCGCCATCTTCCTCGTCGACCCCGCCACCGTCGCCGCCGCGTTCGAAGCCGGCGTCGGCGCCACCCTCTCCCGCCTCATCGGCGGCTGCTTCGACAAGAAGAACTCGAAGCCCGTGCCCGTCCAGGCCTACGTCAAGCTCCTCTCCGATGGCTCGTGGACCGCCCGCGCCCGCGGCTACAACACCGGCATCACCACCTCCATGGGCCGCGCCGCCGTCCTCGTCGCCGGCCACGTCCACATCCTCGTCGCCGAACGCTCCGCCATGACCGTCGACCCCGAACTCTTCCGCAGCCACGGTATCGAACCCCTCTACTGCCAAATCGTCGTCGTCAAATCTCCCAACGGTTTCCGCGCCGCCTACGAACCCATCGCCAAAGCCATCTTTGTGGTCGACACCCCCGGCGTCTCCTCGGCCAACCTCCGCCAGAGGCCCTTCAAAAAAGTCCCCCGCCCCCTCTACCCTCTCGATACCGAGGGCTT
>JBBQRA010000268.1:0-7458 GCA_038215275.1 Bryobacterales bacterium
GATGAGTGCGATGCCCGTCGGTGCCGATGAAGGCGACCTCTTTAATTGAAGGCGGGAGGGTGGAGCCGTCGAGGATTTGGCGCAAGGGGAGCCCGGACCATTCGGCGGTGCCCATGAGGTCGGACTTGATGGTGTTGGAGACGCAGCGGAGGGTGACGTAGCGCTGTTGGCGCTTGGCTTGGAGGAGTTGGAGGTAGGAGAGCGAAAGGAACTCTTTGCCGTCGATGGTGAACTTAAGACGCCAAGTGTCGGGGTCGATGGTAGGGTCGACGGAATTCTTTGACATTGTGTAATGAATTCCGACGGCGGTGATAGCTTTGCGGGCGAGGCGGTGGAAGTTGTCGGGGGGCGGGATGAATTTCCAGAGGTCGAAGGGTTTGGCGGCGCGGGCGGCGAGGCGGGCGTCGCGGAAGTAGCCTTCGACCGCGACGGCCACCGTCGTGGAACTCATGACGGCGGAGAGGAGGCGGCGGCGGGAGGGGGAAAAGGTTTCGACCCGGGGGGCGGCAAGCCAGAGGGCCGCAAGGGCGGGGAGCCAGAAGGTGGGGGCGGCGAGATCGAACAGGAGATAGTAGGCCGCGGCGACCGGGATAATTGCTGTATAGCGCCAGGAGAGAGCGACGAGGGTCATGCCGAAGCCGAGGGCGAACAGGCCGCCGGTGAGAGCGAAGGGCTTGGCCCAGGCGCCCATCGTTTCAAGAAGAAGAACGCTGTACGTATTCGGAGTGCGGGCCATGATCCACTCGCCGATCACTTCGGTATAGAGCGGGATGCCGAAGAGGTAAAAGCAGAGATAGTGGACCGCAAGGCCGAGGGCAGTGGCGAGCGAGCCGCGTTCAATGGCGGTTTTCATGATTGGAACTTTCGGCGGGCGAGGGCCCCGGCCGTTATGGCGTACTTCTTCCAGGCCGGGACGACGGCGCGGCGGGCGTAGACGTTATAGTCCATTTTTTCTATGCGGCCGAGGATGTCGCGGTAGACCTTGGCGGCGATTTCGACGGCGAAGCGCCCTTCTGGTTTCAGCAGCGGGATGCCGGGGAAGGAACGTTGATAGTAGCCGCGGGCGCGATCGATTTGGAAGCGCATGAGGGAGTCGAAGGCGGGGCCGCGGCGGCGGGCGAACAGGTCGGCTTCGGTGTAGTTGTGTTGGTCGAGTTCGTCAGCGGGGAGATAGATGCGGCCGCGGTCGGCATCTTCGGCGAGGTCGCGGAGGATGTTGGTGAGCTGCATGGCGATGCCGAGGTCTTCAGCGTAGGAAAGGGCGTCGCCGCGGAAGCCGATGACGTGGCTCATCATGAGGCCGACGACGCTGGCGACGCGGTAGCAGAACAGGCGGAGTTCGGCGAAGTTGGCGTAGCGGGTTCGTTCGAGGTCCATGCGCATGCCCTCAATGAGTTCGAGGGGGTACTGCTCAGTAAAGCCGGTTTGTCGGCGGGTGTGTTCGAAGAGCATCAGAACGGGGCTGTCGACCGTATGCCCGTTCATCACCGCGAGAAGTTGTTCGCGCCAGGATTCGAGTTCGCGGCGGGCGGCGGATACATCGGGGTTCTCGTCGACGATGTCGTCCGTCGAGCGGCAGAACCAGTAGACGCCGTAGGCGGCCTCAGCCAGGTGGGGAGGGAAGAAGCGAGTGGCGAAGTAGAAGCTTTTCGAGCCGGCGGCCGTGGCCTGGGCAGCGCTGGCTTTCCACTCCGCTAGTTGTTCGGGAACCGCTCGCATATGAGTTTTTCGGCTATGCGGGCTGAACTGAGCACGCCGGGGACGCCCGCGCCGGGATGGGTGCCGGCACCGACGAAGAAGAGGTTCTTCACGTCCTCGCTTTCATTATGCGGCCGGAACCAGGCGGACTGCGTGAAGATGGGTTCGAAGGAGAAGCCGGAGCCACGGTAAGTGTTCAGCGTGGTTTCGAAATCGAGGGGCGTAAAGCAGCGCTCGGTGACGAGGCGGGAGGAGAGGCCGGGGAGGTAGTTGTCCTCCATGTACTTCATCACGCGGTCGCGGAAGGGCTTGGCTTCCTTGGTCCAGTCGATGCCGGAGAGTTGATTGGGGACGGGGATCAGGGCGTAGAAGCAGTCGTGGCCGGGCGGGGCCATGGTGGGGTCCGTCTTCGATGGGCGGTGGAGATAGATGGAGAAGTCTTCGCCGAGCACCTTCTTATTGAAGATGTCGTCGAGGAGTTCCTGGTAGCGCCGGCCGAGGAGAATGGTGTGGTGCTCGATGTTTTCGTAGACGCCCTTCGTGCCGAAGTAGATGACGAAGAGTCCCATCGAATACTTCATGCTGTCGAGCTTCTTATTGGTCCACTTCGCGCGGGACTTTTCGGGCAGCATCTTGCGGTAGGTGTTGGCGACGTCGGCGTTCGAGATGACGGCGTCGGCGGTATGCATCTGGCCGACGTCGGTATCGATGCCGGCGGCGATGCCTCCGCGGGTGAGGATGCTGCGGACCGGAGTATTCAGATGGATCTTGCCGCCGAGTTCGCGAAAGAGTTGGCCTAGCGCGGTGACGACCGCGCCGGTGCCGCCCATGGCGTAGTGGACGCCCCACTCGCGTTCGAGATGGTGGATAAGGGCGTAAATGGAGGTCGTCTGGAAGGGGTTGCCACCGACTAAGAGGGGATGAAAGCTGAAGACTCGCTGGAGGAGCGGATCTTTTACATAGCGCTTGACGAATTGGAATACAGTCTTGTGGCTCTGCAGACGGATGAGGTCGGGGGCGATCTTCACCATGTCCATGAAGTTGAGGAAGGGAACGTCGGAGAGCTCTACGAAGCCTTTCTGGAAGATGGCTTTGGCCTGGCGGATCATCTCCTGGTAGCCTTCGACGTCGCCGGGCGAGAAGGCCTGGATCTTGCGAATGGTTTCGGTTTCGTCGGCGTTATAGGAGAAGCTGCGGCCGTCGTGGAACTCGATGTTATAGAAAGGGTTGACGGGGACGATGTCGACGTAGTCTTTGATGTCGCGGCCGGCTCCGGAGAAGAGCTCTTCTAGCATGAACGGCGCCGTGATGACAGTGGGGCCGGCGTCGAAGGTGAAGCCGTCCTGTTCGTAGACGTAGGCGCGGCCGCCGAGCTTGTCGCGGGCTTCAAAGATTTCGACGTCGAACCCGCGGGATTGCAAGCGGACGGCTGCTCCGAGGCCGCCGAATCCGCTGCCAATGACAATTATTTTATTAGGCAATCGACTTAGCTTCCAAATAATCGAGCATGTCCTGGATCTCTGCGCCTTGGGGGCCGAAGGGGGCGAGGAGGGCGCGGGTCTGCTCAAGTTGCTGTTCGAACGCCTCGCGAGAAGTGGCATGTCCGTCGTTGAGGTCGTCCATCAACTGATACGATACGCCGAACTCGTGGCCGAATTTGGTGATTTGATGGCGGAGGGGCTCATCGAGGGGGGAGCCGAGGAGGCCGGCGCGGGCGGATAGTTTGAACAGGGGCGCCGTCTTGAGTTCGGCGAGGCGGCGGGAGGAGCAACCGGGGTCGGCTAGGTCCATGGCTTGGCCGCCGACCAGGGAGTTGCAATCGAGGACGCGGAGAAGCTTTTGCTGGAAGCAGCCAAGGCGTTCGGCTTCGGCCGGGCAGGTGACGCCTTCGGTGGCGTGCCGCGCGGCTAAGGCGACCAGGCTGAAGGCGGCGAGCAGGGCGGTGGCCTCGCCGAACTGGCGGTGGACGGTGGGCTGGCCGCGGCGCATCATTTCGTCGTCCATACAGGGGAGGTCGTCGACGATGAGAGAGGCGCAGTGGAAGAGTTCAATGGAGACGGCTCCGCGGGTGACGAGACGGAGGTCGGCGTTAGCCAGGCGCCCGATGCGGAGGGCGAGAGCGGGGCGGAGGCGTTGGCCACCAGTGAGAACAGCAAAGCGCATCGCCTGGAACACAGGATTGGGAGCGCCGCCGGAGTGGTCACCAAGGGCCATTTCCAGGGCGTCATCGACGAGAGTTCTGTCGGCGACGAGAGTAGGCAGTGCTGCCGAGCTCATCATAATACTCCGTGAGATGATTGGTTCACGCGATCCGTTGTACTTTTTCAGTATCGCAGGGACGAGACAAATATGCGGAAGATGACCATTAGTTTATCGCCAGGCTCGATCGGAGTGAAAGCGACGCAGGAGCAGGCGATTGAGTTTGCTCATTATTATGGGTACGAAGCCGTGGAGCCTTATGGGGAGACGCTGGCGGGGATGGAACCGGGACGGATTAAGGAGTTGGCGGCGGGGGTGTCGGCGAAGCGGCTGCAGTGGGGGTCGGCGGGGTTGACGGTGGAGTACCGGAAGGACCAGGCGACGTTTGACACGGGGATGGCGAAGTTCCCCGCAGTGGCGAAGGCGCTCTCGGTGGCGGGGGTGAGGCGGGTTTCGACTTGGCTGATGCCGGCGAGCGATGAGCTGACGTACTTGCAAAATATGAGGCAGCACGCGGTGCGGCTTCGGGCGATTGCCCAGGTTTGCAAAGACAACGGCCAGCGATTCGGGCTGGAATATGTGGGGCCGAAGACGCTATGGACGTCGCGGAAGTATCCGTTTATACATACGATGGCGGAGGCGAAGGACTTGATTGCGGAGATTGGGACGGGCAACGTGGGGTTTGTGCTGGATTCGTGGCACTGGCAGATGGCGGGTGAGGGGGCGGCGGACTTGAAGACGCTCCGGAATGAGGACATCGTCTCGATCGACTTGAACGATGCGCCGGCCGGGGTATCGGCGGATCAGCAGATTGATTCGAAGCGAGAGTTGCCTTTGGCGACAGGCGTGCTAGACATGAAGACGTTTTTGAATACGCTTCATGAGCTGGGATGCGATGCGCCCGCGCGGTGTGAGCCGTTCAACGCGGCTCTACGGGCGTTACCGCCGGAGCAGGCGCTGGCGAAAGTAGCCGATGCGATGAAGCGGGCGATGGCTTTGATTGGTTGATTTCCCTTGCAACTCCAGGCGCCGTTCGCGCATCTTAATGACTGAACACAAAAGGGGAGTAGATCGTCTACCCTCTGGTCTATCGTCAAGACGGCGTGAAAGCGCCCGGTAGGCTGGCACACTCGAAACGGTGTGGATCAAGACCTTTTGTGTCAGCCGTGGTTTCGGGTGATCGCCGACGGTTGACACAAAAGGTTTTTTGTATTGTGGAGGAAGCATGAACACTTTGAAGACCTATATGTTGCTGGCGGCGCTGACCGCGCTGCTGATTGGCGTAGGTGGGGCGCTGGGCGGCCGAAGCGGCCTGGTCATCGCTTTGGGAATGGCCATCGTAATGAACTTCGTGTCGTACTGGTGGTCGGACAAGATCATCCTGAAAATGCATCACGCGGAGGAGATTCAGCCGGGCGATGGACGCGAGTTGTATTCGATGACTCACGCTCTGGCGCAAAAGGCGGGGATTCCGATGCCGAAGCTGTACTTGATCCCGGACCAGTCGCCGAATGCGTTTGCGACGGGGCGGAACCCGAGCAAAGGAGCGGTGGCAGTGACGGAAGGGCTGCTGCGGGCGTTGAACCGGGAGGAGATCGCCGGTGTCATTGCGCATGAGCTGGCGCATATTGCGCACCGGGACACGTTGATCATGACCGTGACGGCTACGATCGCGGGCGCGATTAGCTCGCTAGGGCAGATGGCAATGTGGGCGTCGATGTTCGGCGGCGGCCGGCATGACGACGAGGAAGGCAGCAGCCCGATAGGCGGCTTGGTGGCGATGATTGTGGCGCCCATTGCCGCGGCGATGATCCAAATGGCGATTTCGCGGTCGCGGGAGTTTTTGGCGGACCGGGACGCGGCGGTCTATACGGGTCAACCGGTGGCTTTGGCGAATGCGCTGCTGAAGATTGAGGGCTGGTCCCAGCGAGTGCCCGCGACGGAGGGATCTCCGGCGATGGCGCACATGTACATCTCGAACCCGTTTAGCGGGGGCGGACTCGCGAAGCTGTTTTCGACGCATCCGCCAACAGCCGAGCGGGTGGCGGCGTTGGAAGCGATAGCGCGCGGCCGCTAAGCACTCTGCTGAGCGAGGAAGTGACGGCGGAGCATGGCCCGTCCGCGGTGCAGGCGCTGTTTGGTAGCGTCTTCAGTAAGGCCGAGCAACTCCGCCGTTTCTGCTGTGGAGAGCTCTTCGCGGTCGCGTAGGAGCAGGACGGCGCGGTAGGTATCGGGGATGAGGCGGAGGGCGTCTTCGAGTTCGGCGGTAATTTCGTGTTGGAGGAGTTGAGTTTCGGGGTCGGGGCCGGCGGAGGAGAGGGGGAGGTCGTCGACAGGTATTTCGGCGATGGGCGCGAAGACGCTTTTGCGGCGTTTCATGAGGCAGCAGTTGCGGGCTATTGAGAACATCCAAGGCTTGATGCGTTGGGGGTCGTGGAGTTGACGCCAGTTTTGGGAGACCTTCAGAAGAGTATCCTGAGCGACTTCTTCGGCGTCTTCGCGTTGGCCGCACATGAGCCAAGTGTATTGGAAGACTTTGCGTTGGATGGTTTCGAGAAGTGGCGCGAGGGCCGATTCGTCACCGGCTAGAAGGCGTTGGGATAGTTCGACTTCGGAGGGGCTCACTGAAAGTATAGTAGCGCGGGGGTGGGTGCCGCAGTTGGTGGCCGCTTCGCATGCTTGTGAACAGTTGCGGCAGATGCGCGTGGAAGCGCGATTCTCGAGGACCGCAGCAGAGCTGAAAGCTGATCGGTGATAGCCACCGACAGCATTACCTGGATCGCGTTTCTGCAGGGAGAAGGCGGTTGGGATCTGGGAGCGGGCGGGGCAACTCCGCGCGAACTTGGGCAATGCTCTGATTGCGCGGTGTTGTGTGGAGCGAGGGGTTCCGCTGCTTACTCAGGATAAAGAATTTCAGTCGTTTGCCGAGGCGGTTGCGCTCCGGCTGGTGATCACCGTGCCCGGCACTCAGGCTGCGGCCAGGGTTTCGACCGTCAACTCGATCGTAGGTGGGATGAGCATCGTGTTTTTAACGAGACACTTTTCGGCGGTTCGGCGGGCTCCTTCGAGGTGGGCGGGATCGGTGACTTCGGGGATGACGAGCCGGATGGTGAAGTGGCCTAGCCGGGCGGGGGCCGTGGCTTTGTCGGCGTCCACGAACACCTCCATCCCCTTAGCGGATTGGTTGTTGCGGCGGAGATAGTCCGCGGCGTAGTAGATCGTGCAGGTTCCGAGAGAGGCCAGGAGAAGCTCGGGCGGGGTCATGCCCTCGTCGGTGCCACTTTTCTCTACGGGCTGATCAACGATGATCTGGTGGCCGCGGGATTCGGCGACGCAACGGGCGTCCGTTTCATAGGTCACTTTGCAGGTCATACCGATTACGATGCAGGTGGTGGGCAGATCGTGACAATCGCAAACAAGGTAAGAAACCTCTCGGGAACCTATTGGTAAGCTTTGATGTTGCATTCGCACACGAGCGACTTTGAACCAACAGAAACTGGATCTTCCACAAGGCACTTTAGACCTGATGGTGCTGCAAGCGCTGTCCGTGATGGCTCGCCG
>JBBQRA010000269.1:0-7418 GCA_038215275.1 Bryobacterales bacterium
CGTGCGGCTCCCGCGTCGGAATCCGCATCAGAAAGTGGCAGTAGCTCATCTCCTCATTCGACATCCCGAATTTCTCAGAGCCAAACAAGAGCGCCGTCGGCCCGTTATGCTTGCGAATCCGCCGCGCGGCATCTTCCAACCGGTGCAGCGGCAACTGCATCTCTCGCATGCCCACCGAAGACGTACCCACCACCAGCGTCGCATCCCCCACGGCCTCAGCAATACCGGGATACTCCCGCGCCCCCGTCACCACATCTCCGGCATGGGTCGCCGAACGCGCCTCGTCCACCGCCACGCGGTAGGCATCCACCAGCCGCAGGTCCGACAAGCCAAAATTGCTCATCGCCCGCGCCACGGCGCCGATGTTGAGCGGATTTCGTGGGCTGGCCAACACCACGCGGAACAAAGCAGGATCCAAGTCCTCAGTGTAAACTGCCAGCATGCGCTGCTGCCTCTTTCTCCTCCTCACCGTCTCCCTGTCCGCCGAGACTCTGGTCATGGGCCACCGCGGCTGCCGCGCCCTGCGCCCCGAAAACACCATCGCCGCCTTTGAACACGCATTGAAAGTCGGAGCCGACGTCCTCGAACTCGACGTCGTCGTCACGCAGGATAACCACCTCGTCGTCCACCACGATCTCGACCTGGCAGGCAAATCAGTTCACTCCATGACCCTCGCCGAAGTCCGTGCCTTCGACCGCGGCGGCACCCGCAGCCCCAACTTCCCCAAGCAGCAGCTCATCCCTGGCGAGCGCATCCCCACCCTGGCCGAAGTCCTCACCCTCGCGAAGAAACGCAAGGCCCGCCTGATGATCGAAACCAAGGTCGATCCCGCCGTCGACCCCCAATGGTTCGCCACCGCCGTCGAACAGCAGATCCGCCAGCACGGCGTCTCGAGCCAGGTCATGCTCCAAAGCTTCGACCATCGCACCCTTCACGCCATGCGCAAGCTCAACCTCGAGATTCCCCTCGTCCTCCTCAACCCCCGCCAGAAGCTCTCCGACTACATCGCCCCCGCCCGCGCCCTCGGACCCAAGGCGATTCAAATGGTCAACGTCACCGTCATCGATGCCGACATCGTCAAAACCCTGAAAGCCGCCAACATCCCCATCTACGTCGGCACCACCGACGATCCCGCCCAATGGAAGCGCCTCATCGACCTCAAGATCGACGGCATTCTCACCGACGACCCCGAAGGTCTCCGCCGTCTTCTGCCGCGATAGCGTGAAGGAATGAGCCTTCGTTGGTCCGCCGTTCTTCTGGCCGCCGCTTCAGCCTTCGCCGCAGAGTACAAAGCCTCCTACGACGGCCGCGTCGTCTACTTCACCGGCGCCCTAGCCGACGACCTGGGTCCTTCTCGCCTATGGCGCTGGGCCAACGGGACCATCCAGAGCCTTCTCGACGCCTACACTCCCAATCTCACACCCAGCAGCATCCGCCTCCTCCGCCTAAGCCCCGATGGCCGGTTCGCCTTGGCACACACCAGCCGCTTTAGTCCCGACCAATCCGTTAACCGCTGGCACATCTTCCTCGACGGCTCCCCCCGCCCCCTCGTCGAAATAACCGATGCCCAACTGGTTTCCATGAGCCCTAACGGCCGCTGGGTCGTCGTCTACCGCTACCAAGCCGGACGCGCCGTTGAGCTCTTCGAACTCTCTGAAACTGGCCTACGTTCCGCCGCCGTCTGGCCCAATCCCACTCCTAAACGGCGTGCCCCTTATCCGCATCCCCAACCTCCCTGCCATGATCTCCGACGATGTAGTGGTCCGTGTAAATTGCGCCACTTCTCTCACAGGATGCCTATGGGACAGCCGCTCCGGCACCACCGAGCCCGAACTCATTCCCTTCGACGGAACCGCTCGCATGTTCTATTCTTGGCGCGCCCGTTTCCTCTTCATCCACCAAGACTACTCCGGCCTTGTCACCCCCGAGGCACCCGCCCACCCAGGCGAGTTCATCCACCTCTACATCACTGGCATCGATCCAGCCGACTTCGACACGGACCTGCAGAACTCTTTCGCTGCCGTCGCGCATCCAACAAATGTCAAGTTCGATGTCCAATAGCCGGGAATAAGGCTCCGCGCCGTCGACCTCCAACCCACCACCTACTCCCGCTCCCTCCAACTCCTCACCCTCGAATTGCCCCAAAACATGAGCTTCTATTCCGCCCCCACACAAACGCCCATACTCATTCTCCAATTACGCAAAAAGGCCGGAGACGAAATATCCGCCTCCGGCCCTGTCTGGTTCTCGGTTAGCCCGAACTAGATATCGAGATTCCGCACATCCAGCGCGTTATCTTCAATAAACTTCCGCCGCTGCTCCACGTCCTCGCCCATCAGCGTCGAGAAGATCTGATCCGTCTCCACCAAATCCGCCAAGTCCACCCGCAGCAACGTCCGCACTTCAGGATTCATCGTCGTCTCCCAAAGCTGCTCGGCGTTCATCTCGCCCAACCCCTTGTACCGCGTCACGGAAGCATCCCGCATCCCTTCCGCCTTCAAGTAATCGAGCAGATCGGCCCAGTTCGTCTTGACGTCCTTCCGCTCGCCCTTGCTCACGTTAAACGGCGGCTGGTTATACTTCGACAGCAGCTTCGCCAACGTCCGCAGCCGCCGGTATTCCGGAATCACTGCCAAATCCACGCCCACTTCGCGCTCCGCGTTCGTAGGGTCGAAGAACGTCACGCTCCATCCGGCATGCACCTCATCCTGGCGCAACTGCACGCCCGGAATCTTCGCCTCTACCATCGGGTTATAGAGCGCTTCGACATTGGCCTTGTCCTGGTAGTCCGCCTTCGTATCCAGCGGCAGGTCCGGCCGAGCCAGAATTTCCACCACGCGAGGATCGCGAACGCGCCGTTCTAAGCGCTTGAACAACTGCTGATGCTCATCCAAAGACAGCAGGAAGTTGCGCAACTCCGCTCCCTCCAACTTCTCCTCGCCATACTCCACCGTCATGTTCTCGGTAGCGCGGCGCAGGATCTCTTTGGTGAACTCCTTGTCGTCCTTGATGTATTTCTCGTTTTTGCCCTTCTTGATCCGGTACAACGGCGGCTGCGCGACGAAAACGTGCCCCCGCGTAATCAACTCCTGCATATGCCGGAAGAAAAACGTCAACAACAGCGTCCGAATGTGCGACCCGTCGACGTCGGCGTCCGTCATGATGATGATCTTGTGATACCGCAGCCGTGCGATATCGAAGTCCGCAGCACCGATCCCGGTCCCAATCGCCGTGATCATGTGCCGAATTTCTTCGTGGCCCAACATCTTGTCGTAGCGGGCTTTCTCGACGTTCAGAATCTTGCCCTTCAGCGGCAGAATCGCCTGGAACTTCCGGTCGCGGCCGCTCTTCGCCGTCCCGCCGGCGGATTCACCCTCGACGAGATAGATCTCGCACTTCTCCGGATCCTTCTCCTGACAGTCAGAAAGTTTACCCGGCAACCCGCCCGAATCGAGCGCACCCTTGCGCCGCGTCAGGTCCCGCGCCTTCCTCGCCGCTTCCCGCGCCCGCTGCGCATCAATCGCCTTCGAGACGATCTTCTTCATCACCGACGGATTCTTATCGAAAAACTCGCCCAGCTTCTCGTTGATCAAGCCCGTCACATGGCCGGAAACGTCGCTGTTCAGCTTACCCTTCGTCTGTCCTTCAAACTGCGGCTGCGGCAGTTTCACGCTCACAACGGCCGTTAAGCCCTCGCGCACGTCATCACCGCTCAAATTCTCTTTGACGTCTTTGAAAAGCCCCGCCGCCTGGCCCGCCGCGTTTATCGTCCGCGTCAACGCGCTTCGAAAGCCGCTCAAATGCGTCCCGCCGTCCACCGTGTTGATGTTGTTCGCAAAGCTGAACACCGTCTCGGCGTACGCATCGTTGTACTGCAAAGCCACTTCAATCGTCAGCTGTCCGCCGTTCGGCAGGTCCCGCTCACCCTCAAAGTAAATCGGCTTCTCATGCAGAACAGCCTTCGCCTTGTTCAAATGCTTGATGAACTCGGCAATGCCGCCTTCGTAGTGGAACTGCTGCACATGCACGGGATCCTGCCGCTCGTCCGACAGATTGATCGTGATGCCCTTGTTCAAGAAAGCCAACTGCCGCAGCCGCGAAGCTAGCGTGTCGAAGTTGTACGTCGTCACGTCCATGATGGTCGTGTCCGGTTTAAACGTAATCTTCGTCCCTGTCCGCTTCAGCGGCACCTTGCCGCCCTCCTTCAACGGAGCCAGTGGCGCGCCCTTCTCGTACTCTTGCGTCCAAACGTGGCCTTCGCGCCAAATTTCCAGCTCAAACCGCTCCGACAACGCATTCACGCAGCTCACGCCGACGCCGTGCAAACCGCCCGACACCTTGTACGTGTTGGAGTCGAACTTGCCGCCCGCGTGCAACTTGGTCAGCACCACCTGCGCCGCCGAAACGCCCTCTTCCGCATGGATGCCCACCGGAATACCGCGTCCGTTGTCCTGCACCATAATCGAATTATCGCTGCGGATCACCACGTCAATGGTGTCGCAGTATCCGGCCAGCGCTTCGTCCACGGAATTGTCCACCACCTCGTAAACGAGATGGTGCAAACCCTGTTCGCCGGTAGAGCCGACATACATGGCGGGACGCAGGCGTACCGCCTCGAGTCCCTCCAAAACCTTAATACTGCTGGCGCCGTAGTCGTTCGAGTTGGGGTTGGGGTTGGGGGTAGAGCTCATCAAATCCTCATCGGCATAACAATGTAGCGATAGTTCAAAGTCCCATCGCTCACCGGCCGCAATTCACCGGCGCTAGCCGAGTCCTTGAACAAAAATTGAACGTTGTCTTCGTTGCTGGCCCGTAGGAAATCCAGCATGTAGGCAGCATTAAAACCAATTTCCACGTTCGGCCCTTCGTAGGTCGCCGTCAACGTCTCTTCGCTCTCTCCGGTATCGGAAAGCGAAGAATGCAGCTTCAGCTCGCCAGGGAACGCGCCGACCTTGATGGCGCGCGACCGCTCATCCGCAAACTGCATGACCCGCTCGAGCGAAGCCTTCAGCTCGTCCCGGCTCAGCGTCACATTCTGCGGATGCTCTTTCGGCAACACCCGTTCGAAATCGGGGAAGTTGCCCGTCAGCTTGCGGCTCAACAAAAGCCGGTCGCCAATCTGGAAGAACAAGTGGTTTTCGTCGCCCGCAAACAGCAGCTTAGCGTCGTCCGAGGCCTCGGCCGCCAGCCGCGCCAGTTCGCTCATGGCCTTCCGCGGCAACAGCGCCCGGTACGATTGGTCCGGCGCAAAGCCATCAATCTCCATCGGGCATTCCACCATCGCCAAACGGTGGCTATCGGTCGACACCATCGTCAGCCCATGTGCCTTCACCAGAAGCAAAGCGCCGTTCAACGTGAACCGGCTCTCTTCGGCCGAGATCGCGAAAATCGTCCGCGTTATCATCGCCGCCAGCCGCTTTACCGGCAGCTCAGCCAGAACTTGCGGCATCTCCGGCAACTCCGGGTAGCTCTCGCGACTCATCCCAGCAATCCGAGTCTTCGAACGGCCCGCCGTGATCGAAGCCCATTGATTATCGGCAAACTTGATCGAGATATCGCCGTCCGGCAGCAGCCGCACGTAATCGAGCAGCTTCTTCGCCGGAATCGTCCCCGATCCCCCCTTCTTCACCTTCGCCGGACACCCGCACCGAATTCCCAACTCCAAATCCGTCGCCGTCAACGACAACCGATCGCCTTCGGCCTCAAGCAACACGTTCGACAGAATCGGAATAGTGGACTTCTTCTCCACCACACCCTGAGACAGGCCCAGTTCCCGGACCAGATCGGCTTTGCTAACTGTGAATTCCATAAATTAGACCGTTATTTCTATAACCGGATTCATAGGAGCTGTGGAAATGTGGAATCCTTCCTAAATTATACAAAATTCAACTGCTTCCTGCTCAAGCAACCGGTGGATTGCTCGGCGGACGGAGGAGGATAATCCGCCCTTGCCACTTTCCCTCACAGCCGTCCACCGGATATTCTGGCGTGGGTCTGTGGAAAACAAATGTAAACACTTTTAGATTGAATCAGTTAAGCTGTGGAGCAGCCTGTTCAAATCTCCGTCGCGCTGCCGGAGTTTGTCAATCTTCTGCACCGAGTGCAGCACCGTCGTATGGTGCTTGCCACCAAAGTGCCGGCCAATCTCCGGCAAGGACGATTGGGTCAGCTCCTTGGCCAGGTACATCGCAATCTGCCGCGGGTAGGTAATATTCTGTACATTGGTCTTCAATTTCAATTGCCCTGGCTGCAAACCGAACTTATCCGCCACCGATCGCACAATCAAATCGATGGTCACCCGTCGCTCACTGCCCCCGGAAAGCTGTTTTAAGACCTGCTGCGCCATCGAAAGCGTGATTGGCGAATCCATCACCGAACTGTAGGCCATCAGCTTCACCAGGGCCCCTTCCAGCTCTCGTACGTTCGATTTCGTCTTCGTCGCAATGTAGATTCGGACGTCCTCCGGCAGGTGAATCCCCTCGGCCTCCGATTTCTTGTCCAAAATCGCCATCTTCGTCTCAAGATCCGGCGGCTGCACGTCCACCATCAGCCCCCACTCAAACCGGCTCCGCAGCCGGTCCGTCAAGCCCTGCGTCTGCTTCGGCGGCTGGTCCGAACTCAGGACAATCTGCTTCCCGTTCTCGTGTAAAGCGTTGAAGGTATGGAAAAACTCTTCCTGTGTTCGCTCTTTATTCGCAAGCACCTGAATATCATCCACCAGCAGGATGTCCGCGCTTCGGTAATGCTGGTGAAACGTCGACATCCGGTCCGTCTTGATGCAGTCGATCATCTCGTTCATGAACTTCTCGCTCGACGTGTAGATGATCTTCATCGACCCGTAGCGATCCGCCAACGTCCGCCCAATCGCATGCATCAAATGGGTTTTTCCCATTCCCACTCCGCCGTAAATAAACAGCGGGTTATACCGTTCCGCCGGATTATCCGCCACCGCCTTCGCCGCCGCGTGCGCGAACTGATTACAACTCCCCACCACAAAGTTCGCAAAGTTGTACTTCGGATTCAGCGCGCTCATCGGGGTATCGCTCACCCCGTTTCCAGGCCCGGCGTGCACCGAAGCCGCCAGCGACGCCGCAACCTGATACTCCACCTGTCGGATATCCAACCCTAACGCTGCAATCGCCGTCCCGATGTGCTCGGCGTACTCCTGCTCCATCCAGACCTTGGTCGCTTCACTCGAAACCCGAATCACCAGCCGACCTCCCGAGTCTGTCTGCTGCTGGGTCGGAGCTAGCCAGTTCTGGAAGCTCTCGGAGCTCAACTTTTTGGCGAGCTCATGCTTAATCTGATCCCAAACCGTCATAGTTCTTTCTTTTAATTTCGGATCCCAAACGCACAAACACACACTTCCCACATGTTTTCCACAACCTGTGGAAAAGTTACACGTAGGGCCTGTAACG
>JBBQRA010000270.1:0-7411 GCA_038215275.1 Bryobacterales bacterium
CCCTCTTTGGTTTCGAGCACCGTCGAGATATTCCGCAACAAATGCCCGATGCATTTCTGTTGCTTCACCCCCTCGAACACCTTGGCGTCATAGCTCACGCCGCGATGCGGTTGCAAGTGGACCGAGAAGTTCACGCGTTCATTTTGGCCAAATGGCGCCGATTTCGACCCGGCGATGCTTCACGACTGGCCGCGTTGCCAGGCGGAGTTCGTGACGATGGCGTCGGGTTGGGAAACGGTGGTCGCCTTCTAGCCTAAGAGTTCGTTGTAAATGCGCTGGCAGTAGCCGTCGGTCATTCCGGCGATGTAGGCGCAGATCACGCGATGGGCATGGCCTTCTTCGGCCTGGTCCCGATAGGGAGGGGGCAGCCGGTCCGGGCTCGCGCTGTAATAGGCGAAGAGCTCGGCGATCATGCGGACCGAACGGTTTCGTTCCTGAAGCAGCTCGGCGGAGTTATAGACCTTGCGGTGGAGGAAACGCTTGAGCTCGCGGCCCGTTATCGCGGCAGCGTCCGTCAGACCGACCAGGCGGTGGGGGTGGAGACGGACGTCGTCGACCGTCGCTACTCCGGCGGCGCGGATCGCTGTGGCCGTGCCGTCGAGGAGGCCAGAGACGAGGAGGTTGATGACCTGACGGAGCGTTTCGAGGAACTGGACTCGCTCCTCGGCGCCGGGAAACTGCATTTCGATCGCTTCCCAGATGTCAGAGAACGCGGGGACGGCTTCGCGGATTTCGTCAATCGTGAAGAAATCGGCGGAGTAGGCGTCGTCGAGGTCGGCCGTGTTGTAGGCGACTTCGTCGGCGAGGTCGATGATCTGCGCTTCGAGAGGGGGACGCTGGTCCGGGAGATAGACGTCGAGTTCGGGGGACTCGCCGGGGAGCAGGTCGCGGGAGTGCTTGACGATGCCTTCGCGGACCTCGAAGGTTAAGTTGAGGCCGGGGAAACGGGCGTAGCGCGCCTCAAAACTCTCGACGATGCGGAGGCCGTGGAGATTATGGTCAAACGTCTCGCCGAAGCGCTGCATCTGGCGACGGAGTTCGTCTTCGCCGGCATGTGCGAAGGGCGGGTGGCCGACGTCGTGGACGAGGGCGAGGGTTTCGGTGAGGTCCTCGTCGAGGCCGAGGGCGGCCGCGACGGTCCGGGCGATCTGCGCCACCTCAATCGTGTGGGTGAGGCGGTTGCGGAAGTGATCGGAGACGCCGGCGGGGAAGACTTGCGTCTTATTTTCGAGACGCCGGAATGCGCGGGCGTGAATGACCCGGTCGCGGTCGCGCTGGAACTCCGTGCGGTAGGGGTGGGCCAGTTCTGGATAGCGTCGCCCGCGGCTCATCTCCGGCCGAAGCCGGAGGGAGGCGAACGGTTTGTCGGGGCTGGCCGCCGTCACTACTTCAGTTTGGCGTCGCCGTAGGCGGTGACGGCCCATCGGGAGACCGTGCTGCGCTCGGAGGTGCGGAGGGGCTCGAGGAGCTTTTTGGCTTCGTCGGGCTTGGTGGGCGCGATGAGCTTGGCGAGTTCGATTTCAGCCTGCTCCTTCGAGACCAGGATGGTGGGCGAGGCCACGAGCGAGCGGAGGAGCTTTTCGGCTTCGTCCTTCTTGTTCTGCCGCGCGTACATCTGGGCGAGGGAGTACTTGGCGAGGGAGGCGTAGTCTTTCTCGCTGGATTCGGCGGCGGCCCTGAAATTCGTCTCGGCTTCGGCGTATTTGCCCTGGTCGGCGTAGATAACACCCTGGTAGTACTTGGCGACGGTGCCGACTTCGCTCGAACCGTGCTTGGCGGCGAGGTCGCTGAAGGCTTTCAGGGCCGCGGCTTCTTTCTCGGCCTGGGTGGGGAAGGTCCTGAGGTAGGGGTTTGAGCCCGGTCCGACGGCGGCGTCCTGAATCAGAATGGCTTCCCGCAGATCGGCCCGGCGGGCTTCCGCCTGCTGACCCATGAAATACCAGGCGCCGATGCCGACCACCAGAACAGCGGCAGCGATGCCACCGTAGAGGGTGAACTGCTTCTTGTGCCCGACGGCGTACTCAACAGAGTGAGTGACTTCTTCGGCGAAGCGGTCGTGCTTCAAATTTTCGCGTTCTACTTTATCCACAGCAATACTCTTCCAATCTGCCATGGTAGCATTTGTCAGTCATGAGTGCCGAAGAGCGGGAGCGGGATTTGTTGACGGCAGTGGCTTCTTTACACGCGACACTGGCGGCCAAGGACTTGAAGATTGAGGCGCTGGAGAGCGAGTTGAAAGCCACCAAGCTGCTGTGCGGGCAGATCTCGCAGCAGATTCAAGGATTGGAACATGCGGCGCGCGATGCAAAGAACGCCCACGAGAACGTTTTAGGTATTCATCAGATGAATCTGGAGATGCACCAGGCGGATCGTGAAAGCTGGTGGCGGGATCGTGATTCGCTGCTGGCGGAGCGAGACCGGGAGCGAGACAAACTGAAGCGGCTGAACCGGGTGGAAGGGGACAACGAGCAGTTGCGGATTCGGATTCGGGATTTGGAGTACCGGCTATCGTTTAACGCAGGTCCAAGGTGAGTTCGTCGTCACTGACGCCGGATCCGTTGGCTTGGTACCGGGCTTATGTGGTCGAGTAGCGTTTGAGGGTGAGCGCGGTCAGGGCTAGCCTCGACAAAGGGGTAAACGGTAGGGGAGGGGCTGGGACCTTCACGACAGTGAAATCTTCGATCTTCGCCTCCAACTGGGAAGCAAGGGCGCCTTTGAAAACGATTGCAAGATAGTTTCCTCTATTGATGGCGCCACTGGGAGATTGCGGCATGGGTGGACGCTATCGAACCGCGGCTTCCTTGTCAACCCGTCGCAGGCTTAAGCGGAGGCGGCGCCAGGAGAGAGCCAAGCCGGTATAGACGAGGACTGCTCCGGCGGCGGACGCGAGACCGGCGACGGTCTGGCCGAGAAGGCCGGCGGCTTCGCCGGTGTGCACGGTGCGGACCCAGAAGCGGAGACGGCGGGCGAGAGGCAGGCTCTCGAAGCGGTCGGAGCGGATGAGGGTGTCACCCTTGATGGTCCAGGTGCTCTTGAGGTCGACTCGACCCCAGGAGCCCTCTTCGACGGCGAAGGTGGCGGCGGCGGGGCGGAAGGTGATGACCTGCCAATTGGGGGCGTCGATTTGACGGAGGAGGGGCTCGTAGGGTCCGGGGCCGGGGGGAGCGGGTTTGGCTTCGACAGGCGGCTTCTCGCCGGTGAGCTTATAAAGAAAAGGCGTGGCCCAGGGGTAGGAGAAGAAGACAGCGGTGACGACGATTAGCAGCAGCGGAACGGACGACCAGATACCTAATACGTGATGCCAGTTGTAGTCGCGGGCTTTGGGGGAGAGGCCGCGGCGGAGCCAGGCCGTGGGGCGCTGGATCCACATGGGGACGCCGGTGACGAGGAGGAAGAGAAAGGCGAGGTTGGAGGCGCCTGTGATCGCTTTGCTCACGGGGGTGTTTTCGCCGAGCCAGCGATGCCAGAGGGTGACTTGGCGGAAGAAGTTGCGCGCGGCCGCGGAGGTCTCGCCGGTGACGCGGCCGGTATAGGGATCGACGTAGACGAGTTTGTTGCCGGGAAGGGCGAGTTGGGCGGCGGCGGCGGGGCGGTTGGTGAGCGTGAGGGCGATGGGCTTAGGGACGGCGGCGAGAAGCTCATCTATCGGCAACCGATTTGCGACCGCAGGGACAGGGACGGTGTTGGCGGCGCGGTCCGCCCAGGCGAGGAGCTGCTTCTCATAGGTGAGAATGACTCCGGTGACGCACATCAGAAGGATGACTGATCCGGCGAGGACGCCGGCAAAGAGATGGGGCCAGAAGAGGAAACGACGCATGTTTAGATGCAAATGGTTTGCGATCTAGGAATCGTAGCACAGTGCGACTAAATTGGTCGTTGATTATTCAATGGCAACTCCGAAGATTCGAGACATTCAAGTGATCGAGACGGCCCCGGTTGGGCTGCGGCTGACGGGTGGGGGGAGAGAGGTGGACCGGATCGGCGACATCTGGCACGCGGGGATGCCGGGTTCGTATTGGCGGAACGATCCGGTGTTGAACAACGCGCTGAGCGGAGTGAACTTGGCGCTGCGGGAGATCAAGGGACGGATGGAGGGAGGCGGCGGCCTGCTATGTTCATGCGGGCGCAGACGAGATTGCGGGCGGAGGGGTTTCAGTGCATCCGGGAGCAGGTGGGGTGTCGGGGGGTGGGACGGACGGCGACGTGGGCGCTGCATGACGGGCAGATGTTTAAACCGGCGGTGCATGCCCGGCGGAGCTTGTAGATGTTTGAGGCTTGCCAGGAGCGGCTGGGGAAAGAGATTGAATGCTGAACGATGCAGATGAGCGGTGGCCATCACAGTTCGGATTGCCGTTTGCGAAGGATGCGGGACGGTTCCGGTTCTTCTTTCTGGAGGATGTGTTTGCTCCGGAGGACATCGGCTATTTCTGGCTGGCGCGGAAGCTGACTTGGACGCCGTTGTCGATGGGGGAGTTGGTGCAGGAGCGGTTGATCGACTTTCTGTTGATCCATTTGTCACAGGTGGGCGGGTTGGCGCCGGCGTGGAAGCTGCGGCCGTGAGGGAGATGTTTGGCGTGAAGACGGGGCCGGGGGATGTTTCGCCGATCGGCCCTGCGGCAAACCTGGCGCTGGATCTGGCTTGCCCGAACTTTGAGATTCGGGAATTCGTGGCGTTCAGCGAGCCGGTGGCGGAGTTGTTTCCGGGGACTCCGGTATCGAAGGGCGGGTACTTGTCTGCGACGGAGGCGCGCCGGGCTGGGGGATCGAGGGTAATGAGGGAGCGGCAGCGGCAGCACGGGGGATGAGCGTTTTAGCGCCACCACTTGCCGAAGACGAAGACTCCATTGAGGAACATGAAAATGAGGAAGCCGTGGAGCCAGGGGGACCAGGCGCGGCGGGGAAAGAGCAGGTCGAGGGGCCAGAGGAGGGTGAAGGCGTAGTTGAAGTAGATGCCGCCGCCCCAATCGAGGCCGAAGAGGTCGCGGGTTTGGCGGGCGGTTTCGGCGTAGGCGGCGGCGTGGCTCCAGGCGTAGCGGTGTTCAAAGGCCAGATAGACGTGAGCGAGGTAAAGGAGGTAGGCGACGGCGGAGAGGCCGCGGGCGGCGGCGTGTTGGCGCCAATAGGCGAAGAGGGCGCTGGCGTAGAGGAGGGCGCTAAGGCGGATGGTCCAGAGCACTGGGCTACCATTGTTCCATGTACCGCGGGTGGGTGGTGTTGGGGATGGCGGCGCTGGCCATGGTGGGAACGCTGCCAGGGCGGACGCAGGGGTTGGGACTGGTGACGGAGCCGCTGCTGCGGGACTTCGGGCTGGACCGGCTTTCATACGCGACGATTAACTTGTGGGCCACGTTGATTGGGGCGGGGTTCAACGTGCCTTGCGGGCGATTGGTGGACCGGTGGGGGGCGCGGGTGGTGATGACCGGGTTGCTGGTGCTGCTGGGGGCGACGGTGCTGGCGATGGCGGGGGCGGGGAGTTTGGCGATGCTGGCGGTGACGATTACGTTGTCGCGCGGGTTGGGGCAGAGCGCGCTTTCCGTGGTGAGCCTGGCGCTGGCGGGGAAATGGTTTGCCCGGCGGATTAATTTGGCGATGGGGGTGTATGCGCTGCTGGTTGGGATGGGGTTTATTGCGGCGTTTCCGAGTGTGGGACAGGCGATTCTGAAGTTTGGTTGGCGGGCGGCGTGGATGGGGGTGGGGGGGGCACTGGTGGCGGTGTTTGCGCCGTTGGCGTGGGCGATTGTGCGGGAGGCTCCGGCGACGGAGGAGGAGGTGGCGGGGGCGACGGGGGGGATGCTGTTTCGAGACGCGTTGCGGACGCCGGCGTTCTGGGTGTTCGGGTTGGCGAGTGCGATGTTTGGGCTGGTGTATTCGGGGATTGCGCTGTTCAACCAGTCGATTTTGGAGCAGCGGGGGTTTGACGCGAATGTGTACCAGATGGTGCTCGTGGTGAGCACTTTATTGGGGTTGCTCGCGAATTTCGGGGGCGGTTGGTTGGCGATGCGGTGGCCGATTCAGCGGCTGATGGGACTGGGGATGGCGGTGCTGGCGGGGGCCGTGGTAGCGTTGCCGCTGGTGACGACCATGACGGGGGTTATGGGGTATGGGGTGGCGATGGGAGTGGCTGGGGGCGTGGTGACGGTGGTGTTCTTCTCGGTGTGGAGCCAAGTATTTGGGCGGGTGGAGTTGGGGCGCATTCAGGGGGCGGCGCAGATGATGACGGTGGTGGCGTCGGCAGTGGGTCCGGTGCTGCTGGCTTCGACGCTGGAGCGGACGGGGTCGTACGATTTAATGTTCTGGGTGTTGGCGGGGTTGACGGCGGCCTTGGGTTTGGCGTGCTGGCGGGTTAGGATGCCGGTATGAAGAAACTGGTTGTCGCTTGTTTGTTGCTGGCGGGATGTGGCGGGACGAAGGTGGCGACGCCGCAGGAGCAGTTGGATGCGCAGTTGTCGGCAATGCTGACGGGGGCGGCGCTGGTGGGGCAGTCGACGACGTGGAAGAAGCAAGGACTGTCGGGGGAGGAGCGGTATTCGATTGACGGGATGACGAAGGTGGCGGGGAAGACGTGGTTGCTGCGGACGCGGATGAAATTGGGGGGCACGGAGGTTCCGCTGCCGGTACCGGTGACGATTGAGTGGGCGGGGGATACGCCGATGATTCAAGTGACGGATGTGGCGATGCCGGGGGGACCGTATTCGGCGCGGGTGTTGCTGTACAAGGACCAGTACGCGGGGACGTGGTTGGGTCCGGGGCGGGGTGGGCAGTTGTTTGGGCAGATTGTGCGGTAGGGATCAGTTGGGGAGCCGCGCGGGGTCTTCTCTCTTTCGACGGAGGGCACGCTCTGGCGAACTGACGCCGTGAAGGCGGAAGTACACGCGAGCCTGAGTGAGGCTGACTCGAATGTCTCCACCTGCCTCCCGGGCCGCGCCGCTTAGCTGGCGGCTTTGGCGAGGGCGTGGGGCGTATTGGCGGCGGAGCCGTTGCCGTTGCCGTTGTAATCGGCGGCGGGGAGGCTGGTGAGGTTGCGGGTGATGGCGAACTTCACCAAACCGGCGACGTCGTGGATATTGAGTTTCCGCATCATGCTGGCGCGGTAGGTGTCGATCGTCTTGGGGCTGACGGCGAGGCGAGCGGCGATCTCTTTGGCACGGTGACCTTCGACCAGCATCGTAAAGACCTGGTGCTCGCGGGCGGAGAGGGTTTCGTAGGGATCGTCGCTCTCCTTGCGATTGCGGTGGGCGGCAAAGATCTTGTCGACTTCAACAGCGGGCGAGATATAGACGCCGCCAAAGGTGACCTGGTGGAGGGCGTCCATGAGATGGCGGGAGGGGCCCGTCTTCAGGACAATGCCGTGGGCACCGCATCGAAGGGCCTCAATGATCGTCTTGCGGTCGCTGCGGGCGGTAAGGAGGAC
>JBBQRA010000271.1:0-7368 GCA_038215275.1 Bryobacterales bacterium
ACCGGATCCCATTAAATGCTCGCCTCCGGAGACCCAGCCGCCAGCAGAACGCCGCCAAAAGCCGAAGCGCACAAAGACGTCATACGGAAGCGGATAACGTGACCTCGCTCAATCTCGGCCGCAGTTCCGCCACCGGCAAAACCGGATCCCATTAAATGCCCGCCTCCGGAAACCCAGCCGCCAGCAGAACGCCGGCCATAAGCGGACGCCCACAAAGGCGTCGCACGGAAGCCGTTATCGCGACCTCGCTCAATCCGGCCCCAGCTCCGCAACTGCTCTGCCTGGAGATTCAACTGCCGAGGCCAATCACTGCCCCCCGGCCGCCACCACCAACACCGAATTTCCTTAAATCCCAGGCGCCAGCAAAAAGGAGAAGCGCACCAAAGGGCCGCACGAAATAACGACGTCGCTCAGCGCGGCTGCACATTCGCCACCAGCGCCCGCAACTGCTTCGCCCGTTCAGGATCCCTCTTGTCCAGGCATTCCGCGCGCACACTCAATTGCCGCGGCCAAACCACCGCCCCCGACCAATCGTCCGGAGGAGGCGGCAAACCCCAATGCGTCAGCAAGGCGCAAGCCTCTTTCTTCTTCCCCGCTTCGGCCAATGCCACTCCCAACACCGGATCCCATCGCAACCCCACCGCCAATGGCTGTTGGCCGATGAATCCCGCCATCCCCTCCGCTGCGTCCGCCGCCCTGCCCTGCGCCAAAGCCTGCAGGGCCGGACCCGCCGGCGGAGGCCCGCCCGCAGCCGGATTCACCAAAAAATCGAAAAGTGGCTTGACGCTCGGCAACGACTCTGCCTGACGCACGGCATCTGCCCGATGCCCGGTGCGCCACAACCAGAGACCCTGCACAATCCCGATCCCCGCCGGCATCCCCTGCTGATAAAGGTTAAAGAAACGCTGCATATGTCCATCAGCGCGTTGGACTTGATTTTGCAGCAAGGCCGCTTCGCCCGCCTTGGCATAGAGTCTACCGAGTTGGTAAGAGGGGTCCCTCTCCGTCGCCGCCAGATACGCGGCCTCCGCCGCCGCGAAGTCGCCTCGAATAAAGGCGATGTCCCCGGAAAGGTCATGTTCCGCCACAGTCTGTGCCGGCTTCAACTCCGGCTTCTCTCCCGCAAGCGCCTGAGCGTAGCTCAGTCCCGCGTACACCGGGAAACTCGTCGGTTCCGCCCGAAGCGCCGCTCGGTAAAACGGGATCGCCTCCACGAACTGCCGCCGCTGATTCAATCCCTCCGCCGCCTGCAACTGCAAAGGAACGTTCGCCGGCCAAGCCCTCGCCGCCGCCATAACCGCCTTCATGCGTCCCGCCACATCCCCGCGGATCGAAGCCGCCGCAATCTCAAACTGGGCCTTCTCCAGCGCCGGCCAAGACCGCGTCAGCGCCTGCGCCGCCACGCGGCCAGCATCTTCCTGCCGGCCCCGTCCCACCAGATAGTTGATCCACTCCTCGTATACGACCCCGCTATCGGGATACTCCCGCGCCAGAGCGGCAAACTGCTCCTCGCTAGGGTCACGCGGAAAACTCACCACCGGCGTGGGCACTTGCCGAGGCTTTACCCCGATCACCGCACCAACGGCGGCAGCGCAGTCCGCCAGCACGCACTCAATCTCCCGCAAATGCCGCTGCGATGGACCGTCAAATACCTGCAAGACGATTCCTTTGCCGTCCAGCAATGGCTCCACGATAAATTGCGGGGAAACGTCTGCCGCCTGACGGCGGGTCGGAAACGAAAATACCATCGCGTCAGCCAACCCGGCGAAAGGTACCGTCAAGGCTAACTTCAACGACTGTACGCGATCACTTGCCGGTCGAGACAGATCCTGCGGCGCAACGATCGCCAGTCTCACCACGTCCGGTCGAGGAGACTTCCCCCCGCAGGCGCTCAAAACGACGGTCACCAGGACGCAAACCAGGGAGCGGTTACAGAACACGAGCTTCCAGTTTCAACAATGCCTGGAACTCCGGGTTCGCCTGCAATTTTGCAAACTCCGGATCCTCCAGGAACTTTCCGCGCTCTTTGAATCCTTCCTCAAGCGCCTTACGCATATACATCAAGGTTCGCTCCGTATCACCTGACTTCGCGTAGGTCTTGGCCAGGTAGAAGTGAAACTTGGCCCGCTCCGTAATGCTCCGCTCCTGCAAAAGCACCCCCTGAGTGCTTCGATGCTCGAACACTTCCGGATCAATGGACAGAGCCTTCTGATAAGCCTCGAACGCCTTGTCATACTTCTTCCGCGCAAAATATGCCGTGCCCAGGTTGCTGTAGATCGACGCCGAATTCGGACTCGACTTCAGCGCGCGCTCATACTGCTTAATCGCTTTCCGATAGCTGCTCTGCGCGTAGAAGATCGTCCCCAAATTGTTGATTGCTTCCGAATAGCTAGGCTTCAGCTTCACCGCCCGCTCGTACTGCCGCTTGGCCTGCGGCAACGCCATCATTTGGTGGTAGGCAATCCCAATCTTGTTAGCGAGAATGTGGCTCTCGGGCGACTCTCGGTACACATCCGCGGCCTCTCGGAACATCTTCCGGGCCATAAAAATATCCCCCCGGGTTTCGGGAGTCAATACAGGCCGAGCCGTGAATGGCTCGACTGAGGAAGAACGAAGACCGTTGGCCTCAGGAATCTGCGCGAAGCTCGCAACAGCGAAGCAGGACGAAAGGGTAAACAACATCGGACGCATTGCGAAGGACCTCCTTTCTGACTGCAGTTTAACGCAAAATTACAAAGAGAGTTATTGTGCCCACGATGGTTTTGGAGCGATCGGAATCGGACGAATCTCCCGGGTCCCCCCCGGAGTCTTCTGCGGACGCACGGGCTCTGCACCCCAGTCCGAAACCGCGGTTCCCGGCCCCCCACTGCCATCAGCCGCCTGCGGCTGCGTCCCCTGCAGATACACCTCTTCTCGCGCGTTCGAACTATGGCCCGAAGCCAGCTTGCCCGTTGTCGGATCGATATTTGCCACCACTACTCCACTCGGCTGAGGGAACTCCGTTGCGTTTCGGTATGGCCGTTTGGTATGCGCCCGCTTCATGAACTCCGCCCAAATCGGCAGCGCCGACCGCGAGCCCTCGAGATCGAGCTCGGCATTGTCATCGAATCCCACCCAGACCGCACAAATCAATTTGGTCGTATACCCGGCGAACCATCCATCATGCGATGTGCCGGTCTTCCCAGCCGCGGGAAAGGTGAAGCCCATCGAACGAATTCCCGCCCCGGTCCCTGACCGAACGACCTCTTCCATCATGTTGGTCATTAGATAAGCGACATCCTCGTCCAGCACCCGCCGCGACGGATTCGGCTTCTTGGCAATCTCCAGACCTCCCGAATCCCGAATTCCCGTAATCCAGCTCGGCGCCACAAAAATGCCCCGGTTCGCAAATACCGTGTACGACGCCGCAATTTCAATCGGCGTCGTCTCATACGACCCCAACGCCATCGAAGGCGTCGCACGGATCGTCTTGCCTAAACCTACCTGCCGCGCCAACTGCGCCACCTCGCCATATCCCGTCTCCTGCGCTACCTTTACGGCCGGAATGTTCAACGACTTGGCGAGAGCGGTCCGCAAAGTCACCTTGCCGAAGAAGTGCGACATGTGATTGTCGGGTTCGTACAACTGCGAACCAAACCAGAACTGCGTCGGCTCATCGTCCACAATAGAAGCCGGAGTAAATGTCCGGTTCTTCAAAGCCGCAGCGTATACAAAAGGCTTGAAAACACTCCCCGGCTGCCGTCGGGCCTGCGCCCGATTTAACTGACTGGCGCCGTAGCTCCGTCCCCCCACCAGCGCCCGGATCTGTCCATTGGAAGGATCAATTGCCACCAGCGCCACCTGCGCCGGACCTGCATTCTTCTTCTTTCGCTTCTCGAGCGCCTCATCCACCTTTTTCATCCCAATCTGGACGGCCTCTTGCGCATCGCGCTGCAACTCCGGATCGAGCGAGGTGTAGATCCGAAAGCCCAGGCTCTGAAAATCGTAGTCTTGAAACTCGCTCTGCAGCGAATCATTCACGAGGTCTATAAAGTAGGGCGCGTCAGAACTTTCGCCGCCTCCCTTCATCACCGTCATTGGCGCCGCGATCGCCTCTGCATAGGCCTTATCGGTGATTTTTCCGTTGTCCCTCATCAACTGCAGAACTAGATTCCGCCTCTGTTTCGCCCGCTCCGGCCAGCGGATCGGGCTCGTGAAACTCGGCCGCTGAATAGTGCCGGCTAACATCGCCGCCTCCGGCAAGGTCAATGACCGAACATCCTTACCCAGAAACGCCTGCGCCGCCTCGCCAAAACCGCGAATCGCAAAACTGCCCCGTCGTCCCAAGTCCACCTGATTGGCGTAGTACTCAAAGATCTCTTCCTTGCTAAGCTTTTGCTCCAGAATCAAGGTAATGGCGAGCTCTTCAAATTTTCGCTTCCAGTTCTTGTCGAGCGTTAGCCACAAGTTACGAGCCAACTGTTGCGTAATGGTTGAGGCGCCCTCGGCTGCCCGGCGCTCTTTGATATCGACGTAGATCGCCTTGATAATCCTCAGCGGATCGAAGCCCGCATGTTCAAAGAACCGCTTGTCTTCCACCGAAGTCACCGCGTCCACCAACGTCGGCGGAAAGTCCTTGAACCCCAGAATCCGGCGCTTCTCCCGCTTCTGGTCGAACAGGTTCGTAATCAGTTCAGGAGGAAGTGAGATCTGCCGACGCGACGTCTGGTCCGACAACGAAACGATGGAAGTTGCCTTATCGTTGTCGATCGCCAGCAGTACGCCCTCCACATCCGGGCTCGCGTCCGGGCCACTCAGAATTCGAACAGAGTTTCCTTCCACTCTGTACCATCCCAGCCGGTTGTTCTCCGATTCGCTATACCCCGCGTTGCGCAAAGTGGCGACGACGCTCGGAACCGTCAATTCATCCCCAACCGCCACCGACTTCGGTGCGGCAAAGATCATCGACGTATTCGGAAACGGACCGTTCTTCAGCTTTTCATCAATCAGACTTGAGTAGTGGAAATATAAAAAGGTCGATGTGAGCACCGTCGTAGCGCCAACAAAGACCGCTGCCCCGATCAGGATTCGGAACCAACGGCCGCTATTGGGTGCTGAGACGACAGGGACTCGCGAGGCAGGAGGGCGTTGCGCCATACGTCCTAATGGTACCCTAGCCTACTTCCCGCTTCCGCTCAGGCTCTCGAGTTCCCGCCAGATGTCGTCGTCGTGTTTTCGCCAATCGTCCTTCTCCCGGCCGGAAAACTGGATCTGATGCACGTCCAGCGTCCCGTGCCCAAACGGACAGATGTACTCCATTTTGGGGCGGCCGAACTGCAGCATCTGATCCCAAGAACCGGTCGAGAGGGGCATCCGCAACCGCCGCAAACAGGTCCGGCAGCGATAGCGCTGGTCGAGAAAGCAAAGGAACAATAGCCCGGCGCCGATCAGAAAGAATAGAAAGATCCCAGTCGTCCAATAAAAATCCTGTCCAAATCGTCCCAATTGATATTTCGCGATGGTCACTGGCTCAGGGATCACTCTCTCCATGCCCCACCACAGCCCTCGCAGAACGGCTACCACAACCGCCAGCTTGGCGACAAGGAAGAGCCAGTATTTCATACGTGTGTAGACTCCAAATGGTGCTCGAAGGTTGCCGCAATCGACGAAAAACTGCACGCCTCACTACTTCTCAAGCAGGTTTGTTGCCAGAAATACGACGTTCGCCGGTCGCTCCGCCAACCGTCGCATGAAGTAGGGATACCAAGCGTCGCCATAAGGCACGTATAGCCGCAAACGCTGCCCCTCATCGACTAGCCGCTGCTGCCATTGCCGGCGAATTCCGTAGAGCATCTGGAACTCATAGCGTTCCGGACTCAGCTTTAGTTCCCTCGCATACGTCAGCGCCCGTAACAGTATTCGCTCATCGTGGCTCGCAATCGCTGGATCCGTTCCCTCTCGCAGCAGCGTCTCCATCAGCGTGACGAAATTGGCGTCCACGTCGGCCTTCCGCGGAAATGCCAGGTCAGCCGGTTCCTGATAGGCGCCTTTGCACAACCGAATTGGCACACCCAAGTGGTTCAATTCGGCAACGTCTGTCTCAGTTCGATACAAATACGCCTGCAGAACCGCGCGGACGCACCCAAACTCGGCATGCATTTCCTTCACGAGAGCCAGAGTGGGTTCCGTGTAAGCGGTCGACTCCATATCAATCTCAACGCGCGTCCCCACAGTGCGCGCCCGCTCAAAAACCGGCCGTAGGTTCTGACGGCAAACTTCATCCCCCAGGTCCAGGCCAAATTGGGTCAACTTGATCGCCACCGTTGTCCGGGTACCCGCCGCGCCAATCGCTTCCAGCGCCGCGACGATCTCCCGAACCGCCGCAGCAGCCTCCGCCTGCGTCGATACATTCTCACCGAGATGGTCGAGTGCAGTCAGAATCCCGCGGTCAGCAAGTTGCCGATTCACCAGCATCCCCGCCTGCAACGTGTTCCCGGCCACGAACCGGGACGTCCAGCCAGCGGCACGCGGCGATTTCTCCAAAAACTGACGAAGGGTCTGATTGCGGGAAAGCGTCAGAAATAGCCAGCGCAGCATCCCGTGGTTCACCCCTCGCCCACCGGCAAGCCCAGCGCGTGCATCAACGCCAGGGCGTTGCTACCCGGCACCACGCCTGGCTTCATCTGGTAGTCAAAATAGATCTTTCCCTCCCGCAGCGAATCCGCGAAGTGGACCTGCAGGGATTGCGACACTTCGGCCAGGGCTAGGTCGTGCGTGGTCACCAACCCAATCGCGCCCCGCTCCCGGAGCCCGCGCAGTACGCCTTCGGCGCCTATCCGCCGGTCCCGCGAGTTGGTGCCGCTCAACAGTTCGTCGAGCAAAAAAAGCACCGGCTCACCCGACTCCGCCAACGCCAGAATGTCACGCAGCCGCGAGATCTCGGCGAAGAATCGCGAAGCCCCTTCCTGCAGCGAATCGTGTGTCGAAATCGAGGCGCCCACTACCAGCCGGGACAGGCGCAGCCGCCGGGCGGCCACGGGCGCCCCCGCATGAGCCATCACTACAGCCAAACCCAGGGTCCGCAGAAACGTGCTCTTGCCACTCATATTCGATCCGCTGACCAGCACGAACGGGTCCGCCAGCGACAGCCCCAGACTGTTTGCCACCGCACGAGCCGAATCCAGCAGCGGATGTCGTAGAGCTTCGCCATCGATGAAGGGCTCCGGGCCCTCGGCCCATTCGGGCCAAACCATTTCGGGGTTCTCAAACGCAAACGCCGAGAGCGAAAGCAACGCCTCCATTTCGCCCATTGCGACCAGCCCGCGCCCCACCAGCGGTCCATTGCCGGCCCGCCATTCGTCGGCCGCGAAGGCCAGATGCGTCCCCAAC
>JBBQRA010000272.1:0-7344 GCA_038215275.1 Bryobacterales bacterium
GAAGGAGAAGCCACCATCGACGAGATGACCCAGGAGATCCGGTTCTCCGGCCACCTCGCCGTGCCCCTCCACCTCGAATGCGACCGCTGCCTCGCTCCCATCGACGTCGCCGTCGAGACCGACTTTGAACTTGTCTACGAACCGCTTCCCGAAGCTGCCCCCGCACAGGAACTCGAACTCCACCCCGGCGATATTGACTTAGGTTTCTACGAAGGCGATGGCATGGAGTTGCACGACGTTCTCCGCGAGCAGGTCCTCCTCGAGTTCCCCTCCCGCGCGCTCTGTTCCCCCGAATGCAAAGGCCTCTGTCCGGTTTGCGGCGTCAATCGCAACGAGCAAAACTGCTCCTGCACCACCACCTTTCCTGACGAACGTTGGGCCGCCCTCCGGAATTTGTAGCGCATTCGATAATTATTCGCTACACTTAGAAGTTTGAGTTCTCGCCATGCCTAATCCCAAACGACGTCACTCCAAGCGCCGCACCTCCACCCGTCGCGCGCATGACTTCCTGGTTCGCCCGATTCTGTCGGAGTGTCCCAATTGCCACGCCATCAAGCTCCCGCACCGTGTCTGTGGCAGCTGCGGCTTCTACAAAGGCCGCGCCGTAATCGAAGTCGCCGAGCAATAAGTCCCCTCTGCCTCAATCCAATCCTATGGTGACTATCGCCGTAGACGCGATGGGCGGGGACCACGCTCCCAAATCTGAAGTGGAAGGCGCCATCCGCGCCGTTCGCCAATTGCCCGTTTCCGTCATCCTCGTTGGCCAGGAGAATGTCGTGCGTGCGGAGCTTTCCTCCCATCCGGGTTGGGAAAAGCTCCCCATTACCATTCACCACGCCAGCGAGGTCGTCACCATGGACGATAGCGCTGGCAAAGCCCTTCGCACGAAGAGAGACAGCTCAATTCGTGTCGCCCTCCGCCTCGCTCGTGATGGACACGCTCAGGGTGTCGTTAGCGCAGGAAACACCGGTGCCGTTATGGCCATGGCCAAAACAGTCTGCGGCATGGTGAAAGGCGTGGACCGGCCTGCTCTCGCTTCTGTCTTCCCCACCCTGAAAGGCAAGCCCGCCGTCATGCTCGACGTCGGCGCCAATGTAGACGTTTCTCCGGAAATGCTAGCCCAGTTTGCCATGATGGGCGAGCTTTACTCCCGCCTCATCTTCCACACGGAAAACCCACGGGTAGGCCTGCTCTCCATCGGAGAAGAGGATCATAAAGGGAACGAATTGACTAAGGGCGCGATGCCCCTGCTCAAGAAACTACCCATCCACTTCATCGGAAACGTTGAGGGTCGCGACCTCTACACCGGCCACGCCGATGTTATCGTTTGTGACGGCTTCACAGGCAACGTCGCGCTCAAGGTTAGTGAAGGCCTTGTCGACGTTATTAAGCACCTCCTCCAGGACTCGCTCAAGGCCAGCCTATCCGGCAAAATCGGCTACATGCTCTCGCGTTCGGCCTATGCAGACTTCAAAAAACGGGTCGACTACTCCGAATTCGGCGGAGCCCCCCTGCTCGGCGTCAAAGGCTGCACAATTATTTGCCACGGCCGGTCCAACGCCAACGCCATTAAGAACGCCGTCCGCGTCGCCGCCGAATGTGCCGCGTCCAACCTCAATGAGCGCCTTCACCAAGGCTTGATCACCGAAAAGGTTTGACCAACTAAATCTTCTCCCGTCGCGTCACAATAGAAGGACACGGCATGCGCATTTTCTTAATCTTCCCCCTCCTCGCCGCCACCGCACTCGCTGCTGCCCCGTGCGAAGACGAAGCCCGCGCTCTCCGCAATACCCCCTCAAAACCCGGCGTCCGAGCGGTACTCGAATCCTGCGCCGCACGCCTCAACTCTCCCACGGCCCGGCTGGCCTTGGCGGTAGCCGCCCTCGAAGGGAACGATTTCGCCAGCGCCCTCCGCCATCTCAAATCCCTCAAGCTCCCCGCCCTCCCGGACTATGTCGCCCTCTATACTGCCCAAGCCCACGCGGGTCTAGAAGACAAACCCGCCACTCTCGCCGCCCTTGCCCCCTTGCTCGTGCCCAACGCCAATTCCCCCCTGCTTCATAAAGCCGGCCTTCTCGCCGCCGCCGCCAGCGAACCAGCCGCCGCCATCACCCTCCTCGAACGCCTTCGGCCCCAACTACAGCAACCCGCCGCCGATCTCGCCCTCGCCAAGGTCTATCACGCCGCCGGCCGCCTCGACCTTGCTGGTATTACCTTTGCCCGCATCTATTTCTATTACCCCCGTTCAAAGGAAGCGGCGCTCGCCGAACCCGTTTGGCGAGATCTCGGCGCCCCGGACAACACGCCCGAAAATGTCATGGCCCGCGTTGAAAAACTACTCCCCTCCTTCCCCAGCCGCGCACGCCAGGATCTCCAGAACATGTCCGGCGATCTCGCCCAGGTCCGTCGCGCCGCCGCCGACTACTACTCCCGCCAATACCCTGCTGCACTCGACGCCCTTACCTCCATCGATCCGCAAGACCCCGTCATCGACGCCGAACGGACTTACTACATCTATCAAACCGCCCGCCGCGCCAACCGCGAATCCGACCGCCGAGCCGCCTTAGCCCGCCTCGCCCAGCATCACTCCAGCTCCCCCCATTACCTCGAAGCCCTCCTCCCGGAAGCCTACCGCCACCTCACTGAAAACGAATTCGAGGCTTACGAGCCTCTCTATCAAACCTGTGTAAGCAATTTCCCCGCCGACCCCCGGGCCGCGTTCTGCCACTGGAAAATCACTTGGTCGAATTACATCCGGCGGCGGCCAGCCGCCCTCAACTTACTGCGCGAACACGCCGAAAAATATCCTCAGTCGGATAAGGTGAGCGCCGCCCTTTACTTCCTCGGCCGCCTGTCCAACGACCCCACTTACTACCAGACCGTCGTCGCCCGTTACCCCAACACCTACTACTCCCTCATCGCCTCTGACCGTTTGAAGGAAAATGCGGTCGCCCTTCGGCCCAACGCCTGGCTCGGGCAGCTTCGTTTCACAGCTCCGCCGTCCATTCCCGCCCAGGAGTCCGCCGTCACCCGGCTTCGGATTGAGCGCGCCCGCCTCCTTCTCGCCGCGGGGTTCGACACGCTCGCCGAAGCCGAACTCCGCTTTGGCGCCCGCGAGGAACAGGTACCCCTCCACGTCGCCATGGAACTCGCCGGCGCCTTGCACAGGGCTGGCAAAGTGGACCGCGGCGTCCGCACCATTAAAGGGCTCCTCCCCAGCTATCTCACCTTCCCGTTCGCCGCCGTCAACGAAAAGTTCTGGCAACTCGCCTTCCCCATCCCCTACCGGGCATCGCTCGAAAAGTACGCCCGCCAGGCTGAGATCGATCCCTTCGTCTTCGCCGGTCTCATTCGCCAGGAGTCGGAGTTCAACTCCTCGGTAGTCTCCCCGTCGAACGCCTACGGCCTAGCCCAGATCCTGCCATCCACAGGCCGCGACCTCTCTCGACGGGTTGGCATGAAACGATTCACGCCACAGATGCTCTTCGATCCCTCCACCAACATTCACTTGGGGACCTATTACATCCGCCACTTACTCAACTCGTTGGAAGGGAACTGGCACGAGGCATTAGCCGCCTACAATGGGGGCCGCACGCGGGTAATCAAGTGGCGGACCTTCGCCGAATACCGTGAGCCCGCCGAATTCATCGAAACGATCCCCTTTGATGAAACTCGAGGTTACGTCCAGGCGGTCCTCCGCAATGCTGCCGTTTACAAACAACTTTACGACGGCAAGCCGTCCGAAATCACCTTTCCCGATCCTCCCGCGCGTCCGGCCGTCGCCCCCGCCAAGCCCGCCGTCCGCAAGGCATCTCCACCCAAACCCGCACCGCGCCGCGCCGCCCGTCGCCCGGCAAACCACAAATAGACGCCCTGTAAATCGACTGCACTTGTAAGTTGCTAGGGAACCCCGGTGCTTTTATGATGCGGTTCCTTCGCCGCCCCGCCGCCACCTCGCTTCTCCTCCTGATTCCGTCGCGCGGGCTCCACCCACAATTGCTGCATCAGGCATGACGCGACGCCTACAAAGTGAGACCGGCCCTGCCAGTCCGGCAATGTGTGCTGCACCAGCCGCAGATACGCTTCATGCACCAGCGCTGTCGACTGCAGTGTCTGCGCGTCCCGCTCATTGCGAAGATAGCGCTCCGCCAGTCGGCGCAGGTCTTCATAAACAATCGGAATCAGGTCCTTCCCGGCTTCATTGTTACCGGCCTTCCACTACATCAGAAGGCCGGTCACTTCAGCATCTATGGCTATGGGTTCGTCCTCTACAGCATTAGAGCTGCGGGCTGAATAAGGCTAGTCGAAAACCTGTTTCAACCACTGCGAAACGGGCAGTTCCAGTTGGAATAGATGGTTAGGGGAACCCAAGTGATCGACATGTCCGAAGTTGTTGATACTCCGGAGATTGACGGATGTCGACCCCACTTTGCCCGGCAATTCATCCATGATCGAGCCAAACCCCATGCCGGCCCGGACGATCATTACCGGCTCCTTGAATTTGGAAAGATTGTTTGATTACGTCGTTTCCACGCCCGCCAAGCTGCAATACAGGTCCCGAACGACTCGATTCGACGTCACGTCGTTAAATGCCGCGATGTTGGCAGCCAGACGCGTCGCGCTGGAATTGAAAAGCATTCCGGTACTGAAGTCGCCAGCCGCAGTGATAAATCCCG
Organism: Bryobacterales bacterium; assembly: GCA_038215275.1. Taxonomy (GTDB): domain Bacteria; phylum Acidobacteriota; class Terriglobia; order Bryobacterales; family Bryobacteraceae. Next base: position 4,677 of record JBBQRA010000272.1, read on the forward strand.
GCCGGGGAGACGGTGCCACCGGGTTTGGCGTCGAAAGGATCAGTGTCCACGCCTGCAGCTTGGTCAGCCCTGGTGGGAATCCGGGCGCCGGGATGGCGAACGGCGCATACGGTGACCCCAGCGCGAATTGGTTCACCAGCTTATATAGGGGACCCGGTTTCTTTGGACACAAGGTTTGGTTAATTGACCGAGATCCAAGGAGACTGAATTAGATGGAAGAAGACTTGAAAGACACTCTCGATTCCGGGACGGTGGGAGGAGCCCGGAGGGCGATGCCCACCGGCCCGGAATCGACGACCGCCGTCGGCCCCCTCGGCCCGAATCAGCGGTGGACCTTCACCCGAAAGCGCGAGGTGGCACTCCGCCTGCTTCGAGGGGAGCCCATGGACGCCTTGGCCCGAGGACTCGGAGTGGAGATCCACCGCCTGGAGGAATGGAAGAACAGAGCCCTCTCCGGCATTGATGCCAGTCTCCGGGAGCTCGAGGGTGATCCGCTGGAAAAAGAACTGCCGTCGGCCTGTTTTGGCTCAGCGGGAAATGAGGATTGGAAATTGGTGGAAGAGGGAAGATTCCGCCCTGCGGGCGGGGATTTTCAAGGCATAGGGGTCTATCGATCCAATAGGGGGGTTTGCGGATGATGCCTTGTCGGCGCCACCCGTTGTGTTCATCGTCTCGATGAGCCCATCCGGCTATCCCTCGGCTGAGTTGCGTCCCCGCAGAGCTCGCTTCCGTTTCGCCGGACAAGACTATTATCGACTAAGCTGCAGCATCCAGTGATGACAAAATCGACTTACTCCGTCCGGGTAACTCCGACCGCGCCTCTAACTCCCGTTGCCGGCGCGCCTGCTCCAACTTCCGGTCCCGCGCTGCATGGATCTCCGCCTGTCGTCCGGCCATCCAGTCCTGCGGCGTGACGTACCCAATCCCGCTGTGCAGCCGCTCCTCGTTGTACACGGCCACGTACTGCTCCACCAATCGCTTGGCGTCGGCCAACGACAGCGGCCCCAGGCCGGATACACTCGCTCTTGATCGACTTGTTCCAACGCTCCAGCTTGCCGTTGGCTTGAGCCGTCGACTACACCAGATTCGAACGTTGGGGCGCGAGGTTTTAAGATCACGCACCCGTTTCACCCTTGGTCGGGTCAAGAGTTCGAACTCGTCACTTATCTTCACACCTGGGGTGAGTACCGGGCCTACTTTCATAAAGAAAGTGAGCACCTGATATCGGTTCCGGCCAGTTGGACCGATCTCGTCGCCGAAGATCCAGTCGTCCTTCTCGGGGCTGAGCGCTCCTCGTTTCGGGCCGGCGACCTGGAGGAGTTGGCGCGACTGGTGGAGAGGCTAGGGCACGAAGGCGTAAAGGGAATTACGCCATGAATGTAAAGGGAATGATGTCAAGTGGCCGGCTGCAAACACCCCGCCAATCCTGCCAAATAGCAAAATATATTTATAAAATCGCTCTATCTACTATGAAAACCGCACATAAAACACTTGGCAAAGCGTCATCGGTGGACGTAATCATATTGACAGGACTCTTCGCTCATGGCTTCACCACCCGATCCCGACCAGCAACGAAAGCGTCAAACCCTCCGCCGGCACGGCACCCTCAACCCGGAACCGGAGTCGGTCACCCATCCCTTGTTTCAGAACAACGATTTCTTCGATCCCGACGACCTGCTTCAGATCAAGTACGAGATGTTGCGTCAGGTCCATGTCGACAACAACTCCATCAGCGACTCCGCGCGGGCCTTCGGCTTTTCTCGTCCCTCGTTTTATCAAGCGCAGACTGCCTACCAGCAGGATGGGGTGTTTGGTTTGTTGCCGCACAAGCGCGGCCCGCAAGGCGGACACAAACTGACTGGCCATGTGCTGGAGTTCGTCGCTCAACAACGCGCGGAAGATCCCACACGGACTCCGGAGCAACTCGCCGCCGCCGTGCAGAAGCGCTTCCAGGTGCAAGTGCATCCGCGCAGCATTCAACGGCGCATGCTGCCACAAAAAAAACTGCGCTGAAGGCCGGTTTAGCCCACGGCGCAGTGCTGTCCTCTTACGAGGATCTCCGCGCCCAAGCACTGGCTGGCGGGCGTGGACCGGGGCTCGCCATCTTCCTGCAGCACGGGATGCGCGAGTGGATCGAAGTCTGCTCCTCGTGCATGACGGTGATTGCCCCGCTTGAGCCAACTCCGGCGGAGTCAGTCACAAAGTCTCAACGCCTGCTGCCGGAGATGCAATCGGAGATCGTGTCCATTCTGGCTAGTCTGTTTCTGGAAAAACGCTGGGAGGCAACTCAATGACTTACGATGCTCATCAGAAAGTGAAGGCCAGCCATCTGAAACGGAATGCCTATCTCTATGTCCGCCAATCAACGCTGCGCCAGGTCCTGGAGAACACCGAAAGCACGCAGCGACAGTACGCACTTCGGCAGCACGCCGTTTCGCTGGGCTGGCCTTTGGATCGCGTCGTTGTCATCGATACCGATCTGGGCCAGTCTGGCGCCTCAGCGGTCGACCGCGCCGGTTTCCAACGGTTAGAGCAAAACCTGACATACTAGAGGGGCTCTGGATTTTTGGCGGCAAATCGATATGGCGCGACCATACTCAGATGATCTGCGTGAAAAGTTCGTATCCGCCTACGAGGCTGGGGATATCGGGCTGGAGAAGTTGGCATC
>JBBQRA010000273.1:0-7273 GCA_038215275.1 Bryobacterales bacterium
TAGCCAACCTGGTGGACCATGTGGCCGCTGGGTTCGTTTTGATGGCTGTGGCGGTGAGTTGGATGCTGTGGAGGCGGAATGAGGGTCTTGGCCGGGAGGCGGCGGCAATTTGATACTTGCCTGTCAGCAAACCTGGTGGACCATGTAGCCGCTGGGTTCGTTTTGACGGCGATGGCGGTGAGTTGAATGATGCGGAGGCGGAATGACGGACTTGGTTGGGCTATTAGGACCGATTGATATTTATCTTCTGGATCAGATTCTTAAGGGACGGATTGGACCGGGGATGCGGGTGGTGGATGCGGGGTGCGGGTATGGGCGAAATCTCGTGTTTCTGCGCAACGAGGGGCACGACGTTTGGGGAGTGGATCTGAACCCGGATGCGGTGGAGGCGATGGGTGATCCGGAGCGTTTCCGCGTGGCTCCGGTGGAGCGGATGCCGTTTCCGGATGAGTTTGCCGATGTTGTGATCAGCAGTGCGGTGCTGCACTTCGCGGTCGACGAGGCGCACTTCGCCACGATGGTGCGAGAGATGTGGCGCGTGTTACGGCCGGACGGCATGTTGTTTGCGCGACTGGCTTCGACGATTGGGTTAGAAGATGAAGTGGTGGCGCTGGGAGGGCGGCGTTTCGCCTTGCCAGACGGTTCGGAGCGGTTTCTGGTGGATGCCGCGATGTTGGAGCAATTGACGGAGGAGTTGGGCGGAGAGTGGCTGGAGCCATTGAAAACGACGGTGGTTCAAGGGCTCCGGAGTATGTCGACGTGGGTGGTGAGAAAAGTTCGCGCTTAAGCGCCACCGGCGGGGGGAACGTAGGCCGGCTTGGGAGGGGCTCCGCTGGGAGTGCCGGGGCCGAGTGGGACGACGGCTGGCAACATGACCCAGAGGCATTGGGGTTGAGACGCTTGAGTTCGGCGTTGAGCATCGTGACGGTATGGGTGACGTTGTGGGCGTTGGCGTCGGCCGGGGCACGGTCGACGCGACCGTCGGGGGACATGCACCAGCCTTGGCCGACCATCTCGTTTTGGAAGGCTTTGATCCAAGCGCGGGTGGTTGGTCCGCAGATAGGGGCTGGGAGGGGAGACGCGATAAAGCGTGTGGTGTGGCAGGGTGCGGAGGGTTTCAAGCTGCCATTCGCGGAGGCGATCCCCCGTCGAGAGCATTAGAAATGCTGAGTGGGACGTGACGAAGTCCGCATAGGGCTCGCTCCGATACGGAAAAACGGTTATGGCGAATTGAATAGCATGTTCGGGAACTGGATCCCTGGTGAGGCGGGAGACGGAGAATTCGTGGAGATAGAGGAGGCGTTGGCGGATCTCGCCGGGAGCATAATGCCAGACAGTGCTGAACTCAAGAGCATCCGCGTGGACGAGGGGTAGATCCGTTGGGAGAGAGAGGGCGGGCCAGGCGGCCGTAAGTTCGCCAGCTGGACCGGGCTTGGGCAGGTAGCCGTTGGGCCAGCAAAGTGGGCCGACCAAGCAGGATGCGACGAAGGCCCACTGCAGCGCGGGCGGGGACAGGGGGGCAAGCGCAGCGGCCGAGAGGAGGGAGATGCCGACGTGCCAAGCGATAACATAGCGGGCAAAGAAGACGCCAACCATGGACTTGCTGATCGCCAGGAGAGCGAGGGGCAGCAGCAGCAGACTCAGGGCGAGCGCCTTCTCCGCGGCAGTGAGGCTTGGGCCTGGTGTCTCGCGCCGGCGGGGCTGGCAGACGGCGGCCAAAGCAAGTAGCAGGAGGGAACCGTCAGGCGGACGAAGACAGCGAGGGCCATTTGAAGCACTTGGTCGAACGAAGGCCGGGCGATATTGTCCGGATTGTACTGCCAACTGCTTAATCCGTTGGCAAGCGCGGCTCGAATCAGCGGAGCGTACAGCGAATCAGCGGAGCGTACAGAAGGAGTGGGGCAAAGCCGGGGCTGATAGCGGCAAGCGTGGGGAGGCGGGCCCGGCGATCGCGAACGAGTGAGGCAACAACAAAGGCGGGAGCGAGCAGCACAGCGTAGTAGTGAGCGGAGAGGGCCAGTGCGAGGCTGGAGGCCATGCCGATATGGCTGCGGCGTTGCCAAGCTAAGGCCGCGCAGGCGGAAGCACATAGGAGGAGGGCGTAGCCACGAGCCTCCGTGGCGTAGTATCCAGCGGGGCCGACGGCGAGCAGTGCCGTGCCAGCCAAGGCGGCGGGGACGGAGAGGCGGAACCGGAGGAAGTGATAGACAGCAACAAGGGAGCCGAAGGCAGCGAGAATATAGCGCCGAGGAGGGATTGGCGCTGCGCGGGGATGGTGGCGCGTTGGACGGCCCGCCAGCGGGCGAGGCGGGCGGGGTCCCAGTCCTTGGCTGCGGCGAGGATCTTTTCGTAGGCCAGCGAGGTGAAGGTGTTGAGCAGCAGCGCTCCGGAGGCGGCTTCGCAAAGGCCGGCGTCGCGGTCGTCAATGGGGGTATCCATCGCAATTTGAGGGCAGGACCAGGTGCGGCTTTCGGCGAGGGAGCGGGTGAGTTCGAGGCGGCCGAAGGGGCAGACGTGATGCTCGCGGCCGCCGGAGTAAGCGCCGATGAGTTCACCGGAACGACGGCGGATAAGCGTGGGCCAAGCGTGATAGTAGCCGGGTTGGTGGGAGATGGTTTCGATGGGCTGGCGCTCGAAGCGGGGAGCGGCGAGGAGGAAGGAGTGGCGGCGGATGAGCATCGTTAGAATGGGGAGGTGAATACGACGGACAGCATAGCGCAGGTGGCCACGGCGCGGGCGCGGGCGGCTTGCCCGGACGCGGCAATCGAGGCGTTCTTCGACGAGGTCTGGGGATGGCGGATCGGGGCTTACCAGATCCCGGATCCGGAGCTGCCGGAAAAGTTGGACCGGGACTGGGCGAAGTGGGCGGACATTGTGGAGAAGTATCGGCGCGACGTGAACGACTACTGGTTCCACGTGTACAAGCCGCAGGCCGGCGATGTGATCGTGGATATCGGCGCGGGGCGGGGCGAGGATGTGTTTGTGTTCTCGGAGGCGGTGGGGCCGGAGGGGCGGGTGTGGGCGTTGGAGCCGCATCCCGTTTCGTTTCTGGCGTTGCGGAAGCTCTGCGAGTGGAACGGGTTGGCGAATGTGACCGTGCTGCAAGTGGCTTGTGTGGAGCAGGCGGAGACGCTGCAGATCGAGACGATGCCGGTGTGGGAATCGAACTACGTGCGGCCGGGGGCGGCGACGGCGACGAGCGCAACGGTGGAGGGTTGGCCTTTTGATGTAATCAGCCGGGAGACGGGCATCGGGCCGATTTCGTTCCTGAAGATGAACATTGAAGGGGCGGAGCGACAGGCGCTGCCGGGGTGCCGGGAGGCGTTGGCGCGAACGGCGAAGGTCTGTGTCTCGGCTCACGATTTCCGCGCGGACCGGGGGGAGGGGGAGGGGTTTCGAACGCTCGGGTTTGTCAGAGAGTTTTTGACTGAGGCTGGGTTTGTATTGACGACCCGGGATGAAGACCGGCGCTATTATGTGCCGTACCATGTGCACGGAGTGAGGGGTTGATGGAACTGCGGGACGTATATGCTCCGGCGATTGAGCGGGCGCGGAAGAAGAGTCTGCGGAAGCTGGATGCCTATTGCCGCCGGTTCATTGAACTGTCGCCATTTGTTTGCATGGGGACGGTAGGGAGCGGCGGGGCGGACGTGACTCCCCGAGGGGATCGGCCGGGGTTTGTGCATGTGCTGGACGAGGTGACGCTGGCGATGCCGGACTGGCCGGGGAACAATCGGCTGGATTCGCTCGAGAATTTGGTTGAGGATTCGCGGGTGGGATTGCTGTTTCTAATTCCGGGGTTTGAGGAGACGCTGCGCGTGAACGGGCGGGGAGAGACTTCGTTCGATTCGGAACTCCTGGGGCGGTGGGAGAAGAGTCCGAAGTCGGCGATGGTGATCCGGGTGGAGGAAGCGTTTCTGCACTGCGGGAAGGCGATGATCCGGAGCCGATTGTGGGATCCGGCAGCACGGGTGGACCGGTCCGCGCTGCCGTCGTACGGGCAGATGATGAAAGACCAAATTGAGATTGCCGATACTGCCGTCGAGATTGAAGCCTCAGTAGCGGAGGGCTATCGGGACCGGTTGTATTAGTTAGCGAGCGATTTAATTTCGGCGGCTGTAAGGGGCCGGTCGAAGATCATGAGGTCGTCGAAGAGGCCGACGTAGTTGACGCCGAGGCGGAGTTTGGTCTTCTCGGGAGCCCAGTCGAAGGCTTCGGAGATCTTGGCGGTGGTGCCGATGAGGACGCCGTCGACATAGAGGGAGGCGGTGCCGCCGGGGGTGCCGAGGCCTTTGTGGGTAATGGCGACATGGTTCCACTTTTCGCCGGTGAAGGGAGGCGTCTTGCTGACCACGAGGCGGTTATTGAATGCAGGGTCCTTGTCGGGAGCGATGCCGGAAGTGCTCCAGGCCTTGAGGGCTCCGAAGACGCCGAGGCGGAAGTAGCGCGGGCGCTCGTCCTTAGTGAAGTCGACCCAGATGGCGGAGTTGTTGTAGTCTTTGTCGGTGAGTTGGAAGGGGTCGCAGAAGCCGGGGGCGAGGTCCTTGTTGGGGTTAAGGCGGAGCCAGAAGGAAATGGTGCCGGCGGAGAAATTGACGTTCTTGGCGGCTTCGAAATAGACGGCATTTTCGTTCTTTGCGGTGAAGCGGAGGGCTCCGGATCCGTTGCGTCCGGCGCCGGGGGCGAGGACGACGTTGGGGGCGGCGGCTAGGCCGGGCTTGCCCGCGGGGTCGCCTTTGTAGGTCGCGGCGGAGAAGAGTTGGGAGTTGCCTTTGGCGACGGTGGCCTGGCCATCCTTCTCGAAGGAGGCATGGAAGAGTAGTCCGTCGGGCAGGGCAGCGAAGGCGAGGAGTAAAAATAGGTTCACGTCGATAGTTTAATCGAACGGTGTCACAATAAGGGCAATGGCTGAGAGCGGAAATCTGACGGCGTTCCTAGGCGGCGTGCGGCGCCGGTACATTACGACGCAATTGTTGCGGCAAGGCGTGGTGGCGGTGACGGCTGGTTTGGCGGGGCTGATCCTGCTGCTGCTGCTGGGGACGCAGGTGATGGACTGGGCTTGGCCGGCCGTGCTATTCGCGGTTGCGTTTGGCTGGGGGACGTGGCGGTTTTTGCGGGCGCTGCCGAGCGCTTATCGGTTGGCGCAGATGACGGATCAGCGGCTGGGTTTGGCGGATGCTTTGTCGACGGCATTTTATTTTCGAGCCGAGAGCGGGCCGATTGTAGAGTCCCAGCGGCGGCGAGCGGATGAGCTAGCCGGGCAGTTGGCGCCGGACGTGGCGGTTCCGATGGTGTGGCCGAAGGCGGTTTACGCTGCCGCGGTATTGTCCTTGGTGGCGGTGAGTTTGTTGGGGCTGCGGTATGGGATGCTTCATACGCTGGACCTGCGGGCTCCGGTGTCGGAGGCGATTGTCGATGTGTTCCGGCCGTCTGATCAGAAGAAACTGGCGGCGAAGCGGCAGACGAATCCGTGGCTGGACGAGCAGTTGAAGCAGTTGGGTTTGACTCCGGACGAGGACGCCAAGGACGAGCAGCGGAAATTCGACGGGGTGCAGCAAGGCGACATAACGACGCCGCAGATTCCCGATGTGAATGACTTGTCCGAGGCGGCTTCGAGTCAGCAGGCCAAGGGGGGACAAGAGGGGACGTCAACGAACCCGGGCGAGGAGAAGGGTGGGGAAGGGAATCAGCCGGGCAAGGACGGCGATAAGAGCGATATGGATCCGAACGGGGAGGGCGCGAAGCCGGGCGGACAGCCTCCGCAGCAGAAGGGTCAGCAAGGGAAGGAGGGCAAGAGTGGGCAGCAGCCGGGCGAAAGTTCGTCGATGCTCGACAAGATGAAAGATGCTTTCCAGAACATGATGAACAAGCTGAAGATGCCCAACCAGGATAGCGGGCAGCAGCAGGCTTCGAACAAGCAGGGCGCGGCGGAGAAGGGCGCTGGAAATCAAAAGCAGAAGGGCGGGGAGAAGGGTCAGAAGCAGGACGGGCAGAAGGGCGAGGGGCAGGAGAGCGGCGAATCGCCGGGAGATCAGGCGGGCGAAGAGGGCGAGAAGTCGGCGGATGCCAAGGGGCAGGGTGCGGATAGCAACAGCAATCAGAAGGCGCCTCCGGATGCGAAGTCCGGGGTGGGGAAGGCGGATGGGGATAAAGCGATCAAAGACGCTGAGCAGCAGCAGGCGATGGGGAAGATCAGCGAACTGTTTGGGAAACGGGCGCAGAAGATTACGGGGGAGGTGATGGTGGAAGTGAGTGGGGGGAAGCAGCAGCTTCGGACGCAGTATTCAAAGTCTGGGGCGACGCATGCGGAAGGCGGCGGGGAGACTCGGCGGGATGAGGTGCCGCTGCATCATCAGGAATATGTGCAGCAGTATTTTGAGGAGGTCAGGAGGGCGGCTCCGGCGGCGAAGAAGCAGTAGTTAGAGAGAGGGCGATTCCGGTAGGCGAGGCTTCACGCGGTCAGGTTCGTCGAGCAGAGTCATGCTGTCGATTCTGGATCCGGCCTCATCGATGAACGGAATCCTCATGGATTCAAAGCCAAACTTATGGTAGATCCCTTCAAGGAGACTGAACGTAATCTGACCATAGTCCGCTTTCGCGAACGGAGTTATATGTCCGGCATGTATGGTTGTTGTTGGTGCCGTACGTGATGCAGGTGGCCGCGATTCAACACCGTTACGATCCGGTTGGATTGAGAGTTGGCAGGGCTGCCCCTCCTCGGTCATGTCCTCTAGCCCCACATAGAAAGTCAGTTTCTCCGGACTCGGTTCCGCAAATGCGAAAACGTCGAGCGCTTGGCGGACGAACTCCATTACAATTTCCGTCAGCACAAAGTTTCGAATGCGGAGGCCTCCTGTGCCGCCAGGTAGTCTGGGCTGGCCCCAGCAAAGCAGTTCCTGATCCCCTGGTCCCAAAGCGACAAAGAAACCGTCCTTCCACAGTTCCCGAAGTTGGTCCGTTGGTGGATCCGAGCGCCTCAGCTTACCGCCCACCAATATGGAAGAACGCCCTTCGGTTATAGCGAATCCGTCTTGACGAATGGGCGTTGGTTCGGTGAAAGCCTTCACGATCGGCTCAGTTGCTGAGCGGAACAGATTAGGGAACTCGCTTGCCGGTTCGGCAGCCGCGGAAAGCACTATAGTCGGTCGCCCATCTCTCTCGGCTGCGATCTTCGCGAGTTGCCGTCGTCCAAGTAGCTCCTGTTCGGTAAGCTTAGTTGGCGGCTTAGGTGGCGAACCGGCCATTTGGTCCAAGAGCCTCCCCATTTGCTCTT
>JBBQRA010000274.1:0-7186 GCA_038215275.1 Bryobacterales bacterium
TGTCGAACGCCAACGGGTTAAACCAAAGGTCCGGAGTCGGTTTAGCCAGCTTCGGATCGACGCCAGGCACGATGTTCACGCGGAGCGCATCCACCAGTCCGCCGGTGTTGTTGAATTGCGGGCGCAGAGCGATCGGCTCGCCGCTTAGCAGGGTCGACATTCCGCTGATCGACCAGCCATCCACCAGGTAACGTCGCCAGTCGTTGTATGCCATCAGGGACTTCTTCGAACCGATGGGCAGTTCGTATGCGTAGGACAATGAGACGCGTTGAGGAACGTTGTAGGCCGTCAGGGCCCATTCCGCCTGGCGGTTATAGAAGTCCTGTACACCGTACGGCCCGGAGTAGTCGTCCATTTGACGGGACAGTTCGTAAGTCGCCGTCAGCCCCAATCCGCTGGTCGACCGCTTTTCGACGCGCACGGAACCGGCATTTCGATTATAGTTGCCGATGGGCCACGAGCTGAAGACGTCGAAGCGTTGAAACTGGGGGTAGGGCCGGAGTTCGCGGCGAAAGAGTTCGTTGTTCAACTCGTCGCGGAAGTGCAGATTCTCAAGTGGAATCGCGTTCGGGTTGGCGGCGGAGTTGGAGACGAATAGCCGCCGTCCCCGCGAATGGGCCAACGTGCCGGCCACGATAAGTTGGCCGGGTAACTCCCGCTCATAGCTCACCGAAGCGGACTGGTACATCGGTTGCGTCGCGGTCGGTTCGACAAGATCGGCCACGGTGTTGTTCGCAAAGTCGAGGCGCAGGTCCGGAAGTGGCCGGCCCAGCGAGGGCATGCCGTCGCGTAGCAGAATCGCGGGGGCCAGTTGGATATTCGTCGAGATCGAAGTCGGCGTGCCATTGAAGCCCTGCGTGCCCCACTGAGAGGTATAGAGCGGGACGGCTCGAAAGCTAAGCGCGTAGCTACCGCGAACCACGCTCTTCGGGTTGCCCGTAGGGTTCCAGGCGAAGCCCAGGCTGGTGCCGGGGCGGATTCGGGTAGGTTGCGCGGCGCCGCCAGCGACCAGAGCGCCGGGCCGTCCGTTGGCAGGGTTGATGACATCGAGCCGCACGGTGGATATCCGGTTGTACTTTTCCGTGCGCGGCGTCGATAGATCCAGATTGGCGCTGATACTGACGTTCAGCCGCTTGGTGATCTCATACTGGTCTCGCAGCGCGAGGCTGGCCGTGTTCCGCCGCCAATATGAAGGCGAGGGGACCACGCTGGCCTCGGCATATTCGGCAGCGCCGAGCAGATAGCTGGCAAACGAATAGCCGGTGTTGTTGATGCCCGGCAGCGAGGTATAGCCGGGGCCGAAGGTGTAGCGGCCCTGGGGATAGTTCGGCAGGAACGCGTGGACCTGATAGTGCGTGAATTTGGCCACTGCACGCAGGCTATGCTTGCCGATGCGCGTGGAATAGCCGTCGGAGAGGATATAGGTGTTGTGCGCGGTAAGCTGCACCGGATTGGCGCGCCCCATGCCCAGGTAGTTGCCGGAGAAGCGATAGTCCGGGAAGATTTCGCCGGGCCGGCTGGCGTCACTGCGGTCGGTAGCGAGGTCGAGAGTCAGCGTATTGATGGTCCGCGGACTCAGCGTGAGGATGTGCTCGACTGTGCCGCGCCGGGCGCTATAGATACGATCATTGGACCCGGGGTCGGCTATGGTCGGAATGAGGCGCGAAGCTGCCGCGAAACCATTGGTCGTGGAGAGCGAAAGGCTCAGCCTGCTCTTCTCGTCAAGGGTGTGGTCGACCTTGAAGATCATGCCATCGGCCTTATTCGTTTCGGGCGAAACAACGAAATAGTTATTGCGGAAGAATGGCCCGGCGTCGGCGTTGGGTACGGGGTAGAGCGAGACGCCGCGCATGGCTACCGGATCCAGCCGGTTGGATGGGATCACGCTGCCGGGGAACGGTTGGCGAATGTATTCGAGGTTGCTGATCGAAACCGGCTGCGCGGGGTCAAAATCCGGGTTTAGCCGGGTGGTCGCCGGATCGAAGATCCGCTGTGGGTCGCCGGCGCTATCGACCGTCCGTGAAAAGTCGCCGGTGCGTTCAGGCAGAATGGCTACGGTGCGGAGCGAGTTGCGGCCAATGCGTTCGCGGACGCCCTCGTAGGACAGCGAGGCGAATGTCGATTTGCCGATCACCGGACCGGCCACGTTAAAGCCGAACTGGCCGCGCCGGAGCAGGTTTTTTCCACCGCCGCGCTGAGCGATTTCGTGCGGTACGGCGTCAAGCAGGTCGTTCCGCAGGTTGTACGACAGACGGCCGTGCCATGTCTGCCAGGGGTATTGTCGCTTGCCGCCGGTTCGGACCGGAGAATCCGCACGCAGCCCCAACTCACGGGTCGCCGCTTTGAACTCCTCAGCCGCTTTCTGTAACTCTCCCTGCGCCCACAGCGAGCAGGGCAACAGAAGAATCCATCCGGCCAAGGGAACAGACTTCTGCATAATAACAGTGTACTTCTCCTTATGACTTCTTCCCTAACTCTGGGCGAGCTGGCAGACAAGCTTGACTGCATTTTACACGGCGCCCCATCCATCGAAATTACTGGCGTCTGCGGCATGGAGCAAGCCGAGCCGGGCCAATTGACGTTCCTCGCCAACCCCAAATACGCCCCCAAAGTGAAGGCTTCCCGCGCTTCGGCGATTTTGGCTACCGTGCCCATCGAAGGCATGGCGACCCTCGAAAGCAAGAACCCCTATCACGATTTCGCCCGGGCGCTCGAATTCTACTATCAGCCGCCGCGGCCTGAGCCGGGCATCCATCCGATGGCCTCCATCCACCCGACGGCTACCATCGGGGAAGGCGCCTCCATCGGCCCGTTCGTCGCGGTCGGCGCCGCCGTCTCCATCGGTCGTAACGCCGTGCTCCACCCCCACGTCACCATCTACGAAGGCGCCCGCATCGGCGACGAGTTCCTGGCCCACGCCCACGTCAGCGTCCGCGAGTTCTGCCAGATCGGCCATCGCGTCATTCTGCAGAACAACGTGGTGGTCGGCGGCGATGGCTTCGGCTTCGCTAAGACGGCGACGGGATCACAATACAAGATTGTGCAGAGCGGCATCGTCGTCATCGAAGACGATGTTGAGATTCAGTCACTCACCGCCATCGACCGGGCCACGGTCGGCGAGACTCGCATCAAGCGCGGCGCTAAAATTGACAATCTCGTGCAGATCGGCCACGCGAGCGTCGTCGGCGAAGACAATATCATCTGCTCGCAGGTCGGCCTGGCCGGAAGCACCATCCTCGGCAAGAGCGTCCTGCTGGCGGGACAGGTAGGCGTCTCCGGGCATCTAACGATTCACGACAACGCCATTGCCTACGCCCAAAGCGGCATCGGCCATGATGTACCGGCCGGGACACTGGTTTCCGGCTCCCCGGCTTTCGACAATCGAACGTGGCTCCGCGCAGTGACCGCCTTCCCGAAACTGCCGGACATGGTTCGCACGATGCGAGAATTGGAAAAGCGCCTCGCCGAGCTTGAGGCCAAATCTAGAGGCAACGAATGAAATCCCCCGCCAATCCCCCCCTGTTCTTCCGAGATGATGAATTCCTCCAGTCCTCTGAAGCCCGCAGCGTGCGGATCCTCTCGGAGTATCTCGGCCCGCTCCGGGTTTTCCGCCAAGAGAAGATCCGGGACACGATTGCAATGTTCGGATCGGCACGGATTCAGCCCGAAGGGCCGATGGCTCGCTACTACGCCGAGTGCCGCGAACTCGCCAAGCGGCTGACCCAATGGAGCGACGGTCTGCCAACTTCGGCGCAGCGCTTCGTCGTCACCACCGGCGGCGGCCCCGGCATCATGGAAGCGGCTAACCGCGGCGCTTTCGATGCGGGCGGCATCTCCGTCGGACTCAACATCGCCCTGCCCTTTGAGCAGGCGCCGAACCCCTACATCACCCCCGAGCTGAGCATGGAGTTCGGCTACTTCTTCATGCGCAAGTTCTGGTTCGCCTACCTCGCCAAGGCGCTCGTCGTATTCCCCGGCGGCTTCGGCACCATGGATGAACTATTCGAAATCCTGACCCTGCTGCAGACCCGCAAGCTGCATAAGCCCATCGTCGTGCTGCTCTACGGCACGTCGTTCTGGAAGGAAATCTTCAACTTTGAAGCGCTGGCCAAGTACGGGCTCATCTCTCCGGAAGACCTAGACATGTTTCAGTTCGCCGACGATGTCGACTCGGCGTTTCTCTATCTCCGCGATGGTCTCACGCGCCTTTATCTGACGCCGGAAGAGGAGTTCGAGAAGACCCCGGGCATTGCCCATACGCAGAATTCGTGAGCGATCCGTCCGCACCTCAAGCGCCGTTCCGCTATACGGCCGAACAGCCGCCGCACCCCGCGGCGATGCCGTTTGGCCGCATAGAGAAGTTCGCTTTGCTGGTGGCCATCGCATGGCTGGGGGTGAGCTACTTTTCCCCCGCCTCCATTCTGCAACCGGTGCTGCTCTTCGTCCTGCTCGGGTCTGGATCCTGGGTGGCGATCCGCGCCATGCGACGCCTCGTGCAGCATTCGGTCTGGCGGCTGCGGAACCGGCTGCTTTCGAGCTACCTTTTCATCGCCGTCGTTCCGGTATTTCTCCTGTTTATCCTCGGGTGGATCGGCGCCTGGGTAATGGCGTCGCAGACAGCCTTTTATTTGGTCGCGGCCGAATTCAACAAGCGAATCGAGGTACTCCACGACTCCTCGGCAGCCGTGCTGAGCGGCGCCGCGGGCTCTTCGACCGAGCCCGCCAATCGCTTGTTTTCGCTGCTCAATTCGCGATTCCCCGGCGTTGAGTACTTGGTCATACGTCCCGGTCAACCGGAAGTGCGGTTGCCGGCAAACTCGAAGCTGACCGTCCCTCCCAACGTGCAGGAACACATCTCCGGCGTGCTCGTGAAGGACAGCCTCCTCTACGCCTGGGCCCATCACCATTCCGGCCAAGGTTCGGTCACCGTAGTCGCGCCGCTCACCCGCGCTTACTTGGCCGACCTCATCCCCGGTCTCGGGGCCATCACGCTGGTTGACATGCCGTCCGACGGCGGCCGCATGAAACTGCACGACCGCACTGCCGAGGACTCTCCGCTCGAAATCTTTTCGACGCGCGGCGTCCCCGCTCCGGCGAACTTCTTTGACCTCCAGGTGCTCTGGGGCACCGAGTTGCCTGTCCACGATTGGAGCGCACCGGATCGCGAGCGGAAGGTCGTTCTCGGCGTCCACACTCGCATCGCCCAGGTCTTTCGGGTCTTGTTCTCTCAGAAGGCGGACCGGGATCAGCCGCTGCTCATCTCCGTGTTCTACCTCTTCGCCGGCCTGTTTCTCTTCTTCGAGTTCGTCGCCCTCATCATCGGCATCTCCATCACGCGCACCATCACCGGCGCCGTCCATCATCTTTACGAAGGCACGCGCCGAGTCCAGGAAGGCGACTTCTCCACGCGCATCCCCGTCAAGGGCCGCGACCAGGTCGCCGACCTCTCCCACTCGTTCAACACGATGACCGAGAACCTCGAGAAGCTGCTCGTCGTCGCCAAGGACAATGAACGCATTCAGGCCGACCTCACCATCGCCCGCGAAGTGCAGGAGCAGCTTTACCCCCGCACCGTTCCGCCATCGGACTCACTCCAACTCACCGCCCGGCTCAACCCAGCCCGCTCCGTCTCCGGCGACTACTACGACTATCAGCGCGTCAACGACCACTGCATCGCCCTCGCTCTAGGAGACGTCGCCGGCAAAGGTATCTCGGCGGCCATTCTGATGGCCAATGTGCAGTCAGCTCTCCGCGCCCAGATCCGCCATTCCCAGGAGCTAGGGCACGCCTGCTCCACCTCCCTCATCGTCAGCCAGCTCAACAAACACCTGCACGCCCACACGACGGCCGAAAAGTACGCAACGTTCTATTTCGGCGTGTACGACGAAACCACCGGAGTGCTCACGTCCACCAATGCCGGCCATCTCCAGCCGCTGCTCTTCCGCCGCGGCGAAGTCATCCGCCTGGACGTCAACGGCATGGTGGTGGGCGCTTTCGCGATGGCGAAATATGATGAGTCCACCGTGCAACTCGAGCCCGGCGATCTGCTCGTACTCTATACCGACGGCATCACCGAACCCGAGAACGAATATGACGAAATGTTCGGTGAAGACCGCTTGATTGAAACCATTCAGCTCGTCATCGACCGGTCGAACGAAGCCATCATCGCCGAAGTGTTCCGCGCCGTCGAACAGTGGATTCATTCCCCGGATTCGAACGACGACATGACGATCTTGTTGGTCCGGCGGGCCGCGTGAACCGCGCCGTTTCGCCTTGGGCCCGCATTCAAAAGCGGCTCAGCGCGGTGGCGCTGGCCGTAGCCGGCGTGCTCGTCCTCGGCGCCTGGGGCTACATGACGTTCGGTGGGTTCCCGGCGTTTGAGGCCTTCTATATGGCCCTGACGACGATCACCACGGTTGGTTATGGCGAAATCCTTCCAATGTCCCGGGCGGCCCGCACCTGGAACATCGTCTACGTCATCGTCGGGGTGTCGACGATGCTCGTGTCGCTCGGCGCGTTAACCCAGACCGTGGTGGAACTCGAATTAAGCGGATACTTTGCAAAGAGACGGAATCGACGCATGATCGACAAATTCGTAAATCATTACATCATCTGCGGCTTTGGCCGCGTGGGGCGCGCCGCGGCCGCCGAGCTCGAAATCTCCGGCGCGCCATTCCTCATCGTCGACCGCAGTGAAGAAGAGGTGGAGCGAGCCATGCGCATGGGCTACGTCGCCGTCGCCGCCGACTGCACCCGAGACGAATCCCTCCGCGAACTCGGCATCGACCGCGCCGCCGGCCTCATCGCCGCCCTCTCCACCGACGCCGACAACCTCTACCTCATCCTCAGCGCCAAGACGCTGAATCCCAAAGTTCAGGTGGCTGCCCGCGTCATCGAAGAGGACTCGGAGTCCAAGCTGAAACGCGCGGGCGCCGACATCGTCTACGCTCCCTATGCCATGGCCGGCCACCGGCTTTCGCAAAGCCTGCTCCGCCCGCACGTCAAGGATTTCATCGACTTCACCACCGGCAATACCATCGGTCTGGACGTCCGCATCGAACAGATCCTGGTGACGAGCCGCAGCGAGTTCGTCTCGAAGTCTCTCCGCGATACGCCGATTCGCCGCGATCTCGGCGTCATTGTCCTCGCCATCCGCCGGGCCAACGGCGAGATGCTCTTCAATCCG
>JBBQRA010000275.1:0-7148 GCA_038215275.1 Bryobacterales bacterium
CACGCCATCAAAATCCTGCGTAAACACCCGCCCCACCGCCGCCTTAATCAGCTCCCGCGCCACCGCCTCCCCGCCCTTCAACTCCCCCTCATACTCCAACTCAATCTTCCCCGTCATCGAAGGCAACGCCGCATACAAATCCACCACCCGCGGCACCGCCTCCACCTCCATCGCCCCCAACGCCCGCCGCTCCGCATTCGACACCACACTCTCCATCACCGAAATCGGCAACCGCTGGCTCACCCCGCTCCGTTTATCAATCTTCTTATCCTCCCGGGCAAGAAACGCAATTGACTCCACCGTCTCCCGGATAAACTTCGGCACCGTCAGCGCCACGCCCCCCGTCCGCCGCGTCCACGCCTCCTGCCCCGTAATCTCCATCCCCTGCTCCATCGTCTGCGGGTAGTGCGTCCGGATCTCGCTCCCAATCCGGTCCTTCAACGGCGTGATAATCTTCCCCCGCGCCGTATAGTCCTCCGGGTTCGCCGTAAACAGCAGCACCACGTCCAACGGCAGCCTTACCGGATACCCCTTTATCTGGATATCCCCCTCCTGCATGATGTTGAACAGCCCCACCTGAATCTTCCCCGCCAAATCCGGCAGCTCGTTAATCGCGAAAATCCCCCGGTTCGCCCGCGGCAACAGCCCATAGTGAACCGTCAACTCGCTCCCCATCTCCCGCCCCAGCTTCGCAGCCTTAATCGGGTCGATATCGCCAATCATGTCCGCAATCGTCACGTCCGGAGTCGCCAACTTCTCTACATACCGTTCGTCCCGCCGCAGCCACGCAATCGGCGTCGCATCCCCCAGCGCCGCCACCTGCTCCCGCCCCTGCTGCGACAAAGGAGCCAGCGGATTATCCCGAATCTCGCTGCCCGCCACGTACGGCATCCACTCATCCAGCAGCGTCGTCAACATCCGGATCAGCCGCGTCTTCGCCTGTCCCCGCGTCCCCAACAGAATAAAGTTATGCTTCGCCAGTACGGCGTTCACCACCTGCGGCACCACGGTATCGTCGTAGCCCACCACCCCCGGAAACAACTTCTCTCCGGCTCGTATCTTCGCAATCAGGTTTTCCCGCAGTTCGTCTTTCACGGTTCGCTCCGGGGAGCACCGCCCGGCCCAGTCACTTTTCTTGAGTTCGCCCAGCGTGGAGGGAAGCTGTTCCATATCTCTTATTGATGCACGAAACCTGACCTGGGCCTGGAATAGTTTGATATCTTTGGAGGGCCGATGCCAAACGAATTGCCGGACGCAGAATACGCGAGATTCTGGAAACGGTTGCAGCAAATAGGTTTAAACGCATACGAAGCCCGCTCCTATCTGGTCCTCGTTGGTCATCCCCGTTTCAAAGCCCTGGAACTGGCCGCCCGCGCCCACGTCCCCCGTCAAAAGATTTACGAAGTCCTCGATTCGCTCGTCGAAAAGGGCTTCGCCCAGGTCGTCCAGGAGCGCACCAAGCTCTTCTCGGCCGTCGAACCCTCGCTAGCCATCCCCAGCTACTTCGCCCGCCGCGCCCAGGCCCTCCAGCACGAGCTATCCGAGCAGTCCCGCCACGCCTCCGATCTCGTCGAGGACCTCAACACCTCCTATTCCGAAGGCCAGGGGGGCCGCGGCACGCTCGACTTTCTTCGCATCGTCTCCGAGCCTCTCCAGACGGCCACCGAGTACCGCCGCATGATGGGGGAAGTGCAGAAGGACTACTGCGAATTCTCCCGTCCCCCGTACGCCATCGACCCGGTCGACGATCAAATGGTCCGCGAGGCCCTCACCCGCGGAGCCCGCTGCCGCCTCCTCATCGAAATGGGCACCCTCGACGACATCCATCGCCGCCGCCTCATCGAGTTCATGGAAGCCGGCGTCGAGGTCCACCAGGTCCCGTCCCTCCCCCTGAAGCTCACCCTCTGCGACGGCCGTCGCGGACTCCTGGCTCTTCTGGACCCGGTGATCACCAAGCCCTCCTGGACGGCGGTGGTCTTTGACCACATCGGTTTAGGAGAAGCGATGCGCGGCCTGTTCGAGCAGTACTGGCAGCGCTCCGTGGCCATGCCCATGCCCGGCCGTTAAGCGCACCGCGACCCAGCGCTTAGCCCTCGCTACTGTCAGCATCGATGCCCGCCACGAGCCGGATGCGAATGCTCGGCTCGAAAGGAAGGCCAACGACTCGTGCATTTTGACCGCCCTTCAGAGAAGCGAAGGGGTTCACTTTGAGCTGTCCCTGATACGCTAATCGCATTGGACCTTCCGGAAGCGAAGGCACAGATTCGTATTTGTCTAAACTGAAGCATATGGATAACAACAATTCAGGGCTCATGCGGCTTGCACGGGCAACGCTCGTTATCACGGCGACTGCACTCTTACTCATTGGGCTCGCACTACTATTCTGGGCCGCCTTCGATGTGTTCCTGCTCGTGTTTGCAGGTGTCCTGGCTGCTGTCTTATTGAACGGGCTCTCGGACGCTTTGGCCAGCCGTACTCGCCTGAGTTATCGGTGGGCGCTCGCTCTGGTGCTGCTCGCCGGCACCGCAGGGATCATCGGAGTCGCCTTCTGGCTCGCACCGGGGATTGCCGGCCAAGTGGAAGAGCTGAAGCGGCAGTTGCCCGAGTCTATCGATCGGCTGCGCACCCAGTTGCAGAACTACGGCTGGGCAAGTGACCTCCTCGACAGCGCCCCGTCGCAACGGGAGCTCCTGGACCGGCCCTCCGACATCTTTGAACGGGTTACCGGTGTGTTCTCGACAACGTTGGGTGTTCTCACCAACATGCTCATCGTGGTCTTTCTCGGATTGTTTATGGCCGTTGCCCCCTCGCAATACCGCTCCGGTCTGCTTCACCTTATCCCCATGAAACGCCGCCCCCGCGCAGAAGAGGTGCTCGACGCCATAGGCAGTTCCCTTTGGTGGTGGCTTCTCGCGAAGATCGGGTCCATGATGGTCGTTGGTATCCTCACCTGGCTCGGTCTATGGGCCTTGAACATTCCGCTCGCGCTTACACTGGCGCTGCTCGCAGCAGTTCTAACGTTCATTCCCAATATCGGCCCCTTGCTCTCAGCGCTTCCCGCCGTGCTGCTTGCACTCATGCAGGGGCCGGCAACAGCTCTGTGGGTCGCACTGCTTTTTATTGCAATTCAGACCGTCGAAAGCTATTTAATCAGCCCCGTGTTTCAACAGCGCGCCGTGTCGCTGCCGCCGGCGCTTGTTATCGCCGCGCAGATACTTATGGGAATCCTCGCTGGGGTCGTCGGACTGATCGTGGCCACACCACTTTTGGCTCTGATCACTGTCCTGGTGAAGGAGCTGTACATCAAGGACGTGCTCGGCGACACGCTTCCGGAAGAATAGCCCCCCGGATGACTTTCGAAATTGGCTGCACGCGGCCGACTTACGCCCCTGGGAGCAAACAGGGGCTCTTCCCGAAGTCGCGGTCACCCCCCACGGTTCATGGACGGAATTCTGGGCTTGATCCATCCCCAAACCCACATCGCCCCGCCCCCGAACACCGCCAGATAAATCACAAACACCAGCCAGTCGCCAACCGGAGCAGGGACGCCTTTGCCCTTGAACCATTGAGTAAGGTCCGCCACAAAGACATTCATCCCCAACGCACTCAGGAAGGCGCCCAGCGCCAAACCCCAAAACGCCACCATCGCCAACAACATCTGACCGTCAGCCGTCCTCTCGTTTCGCTCGTTCGTCAGACACTGGTGAACGAAGTCAATCTCTCCCTTCACCTGCTCGAAAAGTTGCTCCGATCGCATCTGCTGACCCAGCATCGTAAACAACTCCAATCCCTGAATCTGATTCGTGACTTCCCCCACCCACAGCCGATCGATAAATCGGGCGAACTCCCGCGCAATCGCCGCAATTCGCCGGTGATAATCCCGTTGATCCTCCTCGTCCACCGCCTCGGCCAATCGATCACTGAAGACGAGCAGCGAGGCCTTATGCACATGCGCAAGAAGACACAATTGAAAATAATGATGTCGCGAATGTGCCAATAGCCCGTCATACTGATTCAACGCCCATTCGTCGCTATCTTGCGCCTGCGTCGCCAGACAAAACGAATGCCCCGTCAAGAGGAACCGCGTGGTCAACGCCTTCGGATAACTTCCCGGAGGCGCGTCAACCGGCCCGCCGTCCTCGCTCCAATAACGGTCGTAACAGTGGTCGTCCTCAAAACTGCTCAGAAAAGGCTCCGCATACGGTAGTGGCCACGACCCCGGCGGCTCGCACGTGGCCAATCGAATCCACTCCCCGCGGGTAAGCGCCCGGATCTCATGAAACGCTATAAAGCTTTGCAGCGGGATTCGGTCGTCTCCCAGCAACTGATATCGCAACCTCTCGTCCCGCTCGCCACCAAAGAGCGTCAAAGGCTCCAACAGAAATCGCCAATGCCGCGATGGCATCGGACTGCGGAAATGAGCAAAATGGTCCGCAAACGGCTGCGGCTGTTCCACATCCGACGTCGCCGCCTCCGGCCATTCGTCCTCCGTCTTCCCAACCCCCTTCGCCCGCACTCCCCACGCCACCTGGTACGGACAGTGGCCCGGCGCCTCCTCCTCGGGAGTCTTCCCATCACCCTCGGACTTTCTCCAAAACGGAGGAAACGATCGCCGGAACCAGGCGGCCAAGGTCAGATACTCATCGAGTGCGCACTCCCCGCCCTCAATGCTCATCGCCAGCACCGCGACCTCGGAAGAAAACAGGTAAAGATCCACCGTCCGGACGTTATAGACGGTGCCCGCGTCGCCTTTCTTCATCACCACCTTCACGCGGTTAATGTCCGTTCGGGTCAGCAGCCGGAAGGGAGGGGGGATTTTGAATCGCTTTCCGTCCTTGGTTTCGACACCCCTCCCGTAGAGCAACTTCTGAATGTAGGGGTGGAAGTAAACGCCTTCGGCATAGGGCGAAATGGAGTTCCTTCGCCGTTCCGCCTCGGCGTCGCCTTCTGCGTCCAGGTGCCGCTCCCTGGCCAAGGTGTCTGTCACTTGACGCCACGGCCCATTGCCATTCTGTGTTGCAATCCGAACCAGTTCATCGAAGACGTCTTGCGTCTTGTCCCGCCCCTCTTCTACTCCCAGGGGAAGAAAGAATCGCAGAGGCCAAAGCAGGGTCAATTCGAATTGCTTCACCCGGGTAGTACTCGGCATTCCGGTAATCTAACACGTTCGCCCCCTCCCCGAGCCTTGCGCGAGCAAGATGCCTCACCCGCTTGCACCCACTGGCTCTGAAGCAAATCACGAATGCCCATCGCCTCGGCCCATGTCTCCATGTAGGCTCCATCCAAAGACTCAGTCAAATCGGGACCACCGCCGCTCTGGCGTCTCCCCGCCGTTCCGAAACCCTGCTAGCTTCGCGAGTACAATCTCTTCCGGGCTCACCCCGCCCGCCGCTGCAGCGAATGCCGCTCCTTTCACACGAACTGATACACGGGCCGCATCGGCAAGACGTTGAAGGATCGATTCGCCACCTCGGCAGCCCTCGCTTCCTCGCCGTCGCTCGCAAATCGCGGCCAACCCGGCCAGGTCGTAAGCCTCCTCCGGGCTCAAGTCGACCACCAGGTCAACACCCGGAATCGAGCGGGGAACCCCGCACGTTTAACTCGCCAGGCTGCCGCCTACCGCCGGTTCACGGAAATCCCCGAAGCCTTGCGGTCACTTCCCAAACCCCTCCGGCCTCGCCGCATCCACCTGCCCCACAGGGGCCTGGAACATTCGACACACTGCCTCTGAAAGCTCCCGCGTCAGCACCCAGCCCCGAAGTCTGCTGCCGCAGCATCTCCATCCAACGCTCCTCCCCCTTCCCCAGCCTCGTCCCGGCCGCCCCAAGGCCTCCCAGGCATATCCCTGGAAAGCCCTGGCGCCGCCCCCGTCAGCCGGTCATCACTTCGGGGTCAAGTGGATCAACGCGCCCGGATTGGCGTCCTCAATCATCCAAAGCGAACCATCCGGAGCCTGCGCCACGTCGCGGACGCGCTTGCCCACGTCCCACCGCTCCGCCGTCTTGGCTCCCCCCTTGCCGTCGAAGACAATCCGATTTAGCGAATGGCTAGCCAAGCCGCTGATCAAGCCGCTGCCGTCCCATTGCGGAAACGTCTTCTTGCCCTGATAGAACATCAGGTTCCCCGGCGCCACCACCGGCACCCAGTAAAGCACCGGCTTCGTAAACTCCGGCCGCGTCTCATGGTTGGGAATCGCCACTTGATTGTAGTTCACCCCATAGGAAACCTCCGGCCAGCCGTAGTTCTTCCCCTTTTCAATCAGGTTCAGCTCATCGCCGCCCCGGGGCCCATGCTCCACTTCCCACAGTTCGCCGCTCGGCGAAAACGCCAGGCCGTACGGGGCGCGGACGCCGCTGGCCCAAGTCTCGGCCGGCGTCAGATTCGGTCCCGGGAACGTATAGCTGCTCACCGTATCCGCCGACTTGGCCGCCTGCGTGTCCTGCGGCGGATCGATCAATTTGATCGTGCTCGCGCCGGTCTTCCCATAGTTCGGGTTGCCCGGTGCCGGCTTGCCGTCCAGCGTCAGACGCAGGATTTTACCCACCGGCTGATTCGGGTCCTGCGCCGGACTCATGCGCTGCCGGTCTCCCACGGCCATATATATCAATTCCCCATCTGGAGAGAAGGCAATCTCCCCGCTGGCCTGGCCGCCTTTGCCGCGCGGCATCTGTCGCCAGATCACCTGCAAGTCTTGCAGCCGCGGCACCCGTCCCGCGTTCAGCTTTGCGCGGGCCAGCACTTGGCTGCCGCCGTATTCGCCCGGCTCGATGTACGTCAGGTAGATGCTCTCGTCGGTCGCGAACTTGGGCGAGACGAACACGCCCAGCATGCCATTCTGGCCCTGCCAATACACCGGGGGCGTACCGGCCAGCGGCGCGATCTTCTCCCCCTGCGCTGAGACCAGCCAGACCGGGCCAATCTTCTCGGTCACCAGCATCCGTCCATCCGGGAGGAACGCAATCCGCCAAGGCAGCGAAAAGGTCGCCACCGTCGTCATCGTAAAAGGTAACGTAGCCTCGGGTTTCTGGGTACCAACATTCACCTGGGTCCACGCTGTGGTCGACCCCAGGGCGAGCAGCAGCGCCGCATTCGCCAGTTTCATCATAATTAACTCCTTGCTCCTACAAAAATACCAGCCGCAAGCTTGA